>JANRMD010000627.1:0-6626 GCA_033761895.1 Pirellulaceae bacterium
GCTTCGAATTTGGCCCCCAGCAGCGCTCGGGTCGCACCTCTGCGTTGCCCTATCCTCTGCTGGGTTAATGGAAACTTAGATCGTAAAATAATGCCGTGCAAACTATTGACAACACAAAGTTTTTCATAGAAGTGGCACACGCGAATGTCGCTCGAATCACGCCCTTCCCAAAGCCTCAGGGCGTGTCACCCTAATATTAAAGCATGACGCTCCACTAGTGCTCTGCCCACATTAGATTTTTGGGGTTAGGCACATTAACCGATGTGCGTTAGCACCGGTTTCCGCAATGTGAAAACCGCGGCTAACGCCGTGCGGTTAATAGTACTCGAGTGCGATCAACCTAAACCCGATTACCCTAATATTACAGGTTGACGCTCCACTAGTAGCGATCTCTGGGCTGTTGCGCTCGCAAGCAATTGCATAGCGATTTTATCAATCGTCCGCTCATCGAAGGTCGCTTTGGCCGATGAGTATGACATATTCATCAGGATCGTGAACGCGTAGTTCACCCTCCTGCATGTAAGGTGGATAAATGAGTTCGAACAGCGATGCACCACGCGGAATTGAGACTTCAGTGGAAAGCGTGTTACCAGGCTTGCGCAATCCAGGAACTCGACCAGCGTCAGGTATACCTTGGCTTAGCAAATGAGTTCGTAGTGCCTGCACGTTCTGCGAATACATGTAAAACAGGACCGCTTGCTGGCTTGCATCTACCGGTCCGCTGGCAAGCACCAACATCAACTCAGCTTGCCCCGATCTAAGGGCTGCGTAATAGGTCCGACCGTCACCATCTTTAAACCTGCTTTCACAACTGAAGCCCAATAGCGTGTAAAACTCGACCGAGCGATCGACGTCGGCTACATGCGCCATCGGAACATGGTCGTGGACTCGAAACTCTGCAGGGCAATCGGCTTTCGGGAAGGGGATTTCCATCTTCTGCGTACTGTCCTGCAAGCTTGAGGGTTGTGAATTCGGAAAGGGTTGGAAGCGTATAGTGCTTGTTGAATTTCCGCTTAGCCTAGCAAGTCTTCGTTTTACTTAATAGTCTTAAGTGATACAGGAATACGCTGAGGCAATCCCGGTATGAGTGAGGGCTTGTTGATTGTTGCGCCGGGGTGTGAGCCGACGGCGCTAGCCGCGGGTGACCGAAGGAGCAGTCGTTCATCACCTATAAACCTGCTAATACAGAATAACTTGCAGTTCAACTTGCATCGGCACGAGCCAAATCCATGCACGCTCCAAACTTCGAGACCCGCGGCTAGCGCCGACGGCTCACTAAATCAATGGGCTGCTAGCGCCGACGGCTCACTAACTGAACAGGCCTCTAGCGCCGTCGGATCACAAAATCAACAAGCCATTGACGCATTCCGCTACGACATGGCCCGAAAATTGTAAGGGCTTCTGCTACAGGCCCTAGATGCGAGCGAAAGTGCCTAAATTCTGGCGACTTTGTGCAAAGGGCCACTGAACGGTATATATTCGATAGTCCAGATACCGCGCACTAGGGCTTCCAATACTAAAAATAGGAAATGAGCTGAAGGGCTCAAATCGCAACATGATCCGTCACTGCATTTGCTTCGCGTTATTCACCGTTTCAACGTTGCTGCCGAAATGGACTATCGCACAAGACGACCCCAAAGCATCGGTTGTCAAAATAAGCGTGACGGTTCGCAATCCCGACTTCTCTCACCCTTGGAACAAGGCGAATCCGACCGAAGCGTCAGGCACAGGATTTCTGATCGAAGGTAATCGGATCGTGACCAACGCGCACGTCGTTCGATACGCTTCGCAAGTCTATGTACAACCGGATCAATCCGATGAAAAATCACCAGCAACTGTCGAAGCCATTTCCTACGGACTCGACCTTGCCGTACTCAAACTAGAATCAGCGGATGCAATTGGCAATCTCAAACCATTGGTGATCGAGACCGAAATCACTCCCCTGCGTTCGGAGGTAAACGTCTATGGTTTTCCAATCGGCGGCGATCAGATTTCAATCACGAAAGGTATCGTCTCGAGAATCGAATACACCAACATCGGTAACAACCAACTCGGTTTGCGGGCGCAAATTGATGCAGCCATCAACCCTGGAAATAGCGGAGGCCCCGCGATCAGCGACAACAAAGTCGTCGGAGTCGCTTACAGCGGCGTGAAGAACGCAAACAACATCGGTTACCTCATCCACTCGACCGAGTTGCTTGGTTTCTTGAAGGACATCGAGGATGGGCGGTGCGATGGCAAAGCAAATCTCTGGGGATCGTTTCAGACGACCGAAAACCCCGCACTTCGCGCCAAACTGAAACTACCCAAAAGCGTCGGTGGTGTCATGGTCAATGAACTGCGCGAACCAGAGGATCATCCACTGCGGGTACACGATGTCATCACTGCCATCGGTCCGCACGCAATTGATTCTCAAGGTAACGTCAAGGTCAATGAACTGACACTCGGCTTCAGCTACTATTGCCCAGTCTTGGAGAAAGATGGTCGATTGCCCTTGACCGTCTGGCGAGATGGGCAAGAGATTTCAGTTGAAGCGCCGGTACCCAAAGAGTCTCGCAACTTGCTCCCGTTCCTCAATGGTAACTATCCTCGGTACTTCATCTACGGTCCGCTGGCCTTCGAAGCCGCTTCAGGCGAATTGGCTGTGTCGTTGATGGCGGACCCAAGAGCGAGTTTGATTTTCGGCAGTCGCAATAGCCCGCTGATGACAGGATTGCTCAGCCGACCAACCGAGACGGTCCAAGAGCTGGTGATTGTGCCATCCGCACCATTCTCGCACCGCAGCACCAAAGGCTATCGACCGACGATGCTCAGCGTTGTGGACAAGATCAATGGCATCAAGATCAGCAGTCTGAAACACCTGGTCGAAGTCTTTCGAGATTGCACGGACGAGTTTATCGAGATTGAGTTTGCCGAATCAGGTGCAGAAAAGCTGATTTTCAACCGAAACGAGATTTCCTCCGCGACGGAGTCCATCCTCGCAGACAACAACATTCGCAAGCAATTTTCGGACGACCTCGAAGAAGCGTGGAACGACGGTAAACCCAAAAAGTAGCTCGGAGTGGGTCGCACTTGCCAAGTGCGACCAAGCCTGACAGAAATCTGACAGGTCGCACCCGGCAGGCTTTCCGAATGTGAACATTCGGAACTGGGGCACCGATGGGATGTTGAGTGTAAAGAGGAGTGCTTTGGTGGCACCCGAGACTCGCTGATGAAATGCTCGGAGTGGGTCGCACTTGCCAAGTGCGACCAAGCCTGACAGCAATCTGACAGGTCGCACCCGGCAGGAGGCGACCCACCAATGCGATTTATGGTTTCGCCAAAAATGAGCCAACTACTGTGTTGCTGCTGCGATCCCAAACAGTGATGGTTCCTTGCTGGGTGCCTACGGCGATAGTCGACTCGGTGATTGCGACGGCTGTTATCCATTCTCGCGAGTCGACTGTTAACGCGCTCCCTTCGCGAAACTTGGTAACCTTTTTCGTTTTCGGCTTGCCTTCGTCATCTTTACCATCGTCTACGGTTTTCGTCTCAAGTCGAAATTCTCGCAAGCGATTTCGATCGGCAATAAACACTCGCTCCGCGTCGTTTGCAATGCGCTGCAATACTCGCGGCAATCCGGACTGTTCCGTAATGATGCCGTCGCTGTCGTTGCCTTCCATCAACCTCAGTCTTCCTGTTTCATCCAGGGATAGAGTTCGATTCGCTAGAAACCCGACGCCGCCGACGGCCCGCTCATGACGGTCATAACTTGCGACCAGCTCAATCGGCGTCCCTTTAAACAACTTAGCCGTACGATCACGTGACGCAGTTATCAGACTTTTCCCGTCAAGACTCCATGCCAGCGCCAGGATGGCGTCTGCATGCGGTGTCAGTGATTCAATTTGTCCAAAACGTTGGTCGCTCAGTAATTCAACCAACTGCAGACTACCGTCTTGGCGTCCAATTGCGACTCGGTGGCCATCTCGGCTGACGGCTAGGTCGGCAGCCACGTCGCTCGTCGGTTCGAGTGTGACACGCGAGCCTGCTGATTCTCCCAAGGCGATGCGTTCGATCACACCGCGTTGCCCAGGCAAGCCACTGGATACGATCAGTGATTTTCCGTCAGGCACAACGGCTAAGGCCGACACCTGAGGCCCAGCCACCGGCAGTCGGTCAACCAGTTTGCCGGACACCACCTGCCACTGAGTCAACTCGGCGTATCCACCAACCCAGATAGTTGCGTTCGCTGGGTTGTTCTCTGAGCTGTTCGCTGGCTGATTGAAAGCTAGAACGTTGATTGGAAGCGGACGTGGATAATGTTCTCGTGCCACGATCACTCTGGCCACGGCTATGGCTGCAATGCTTCGTTTCTGGTCCGACGCGTCGATGGGCGCACCTGCTTCGATCCACGAGCGGAAGGCGGCCAATTGCGGCTTGGTAAGCGGAGCTGAATCCTCGGGCATCCTCTCCGCTTGATCTTCAGTTACCAAACGCCTCCACAGTTCACTCTTCGCAAGCTCATTCGCCACAATCGGCTTGGCATCAGAATCCCCAGCCGTGAACAACTGCGAGGGCGTTGCGACGGAGTAGCCACCTTCCTGCTTGTCACCATGGCAGGTCAAGCAACGCGAGGCAAGAATTGGCGCAATTTGTTCACGAAATACTTGCGAGGCTTCCGGCCCTGGTTGGCCATACCCTGCTGGTAGCGTCCATGAAATCATGCAGATTGCAGCAATACCAACGGAGAAAGGTCGAACATGCATTTTGTGGAGCGGATGGTTTGACGGATTGAGGTGAGTTTGAGGAAGCCGGTATTCTCGCGCCAGCGTATTCGTGCCAGCGTTCTCGTGAGGGCTAGTTTTCGTATATCATAGTTGATACAGCCACACCCCGCCTGCCCGCCGCTGGAGCCTACCTTGTTCCCCTCCCTACCTGTCTTCCACTGCTGCTTGCTGTTCGCAATCCTCTGCACCCAGCCAACACTTAGCGCAGAACCTGCCGCTTCCGCTGCTATGCGTATCGAGATCTATCCTCGACAGATTACCGTCAGCGACCAATACCCAGCTCGCTTTGTGGCCATTGAGACCTTGGCAGATGGTTCTGCGGTCGATCGAACGCGCGAAGTAGCTGCCGCGTTAATCGCACAGAAACTTTCACCGCTGCGGATCGGTGCTGATGGCACTGTGCAGCGTGATCCCAGTCCCGATCTCAGCGTCAATGCAGCCATCATCAAGGCGGAGGCGGTCGTAGATGGACAACGAGTGCTCTTTGAAGCCGCCGTTCTGCACAGTTCCGATCCCAGCCCTGTGTTTGCACGCGAAGTATCAGCCATCCTCGGCAAAGCAGGTTGCAATTTGGGGACCTGCCATGGCAACCTGCATGGTAAAGGTGGCTTTCGATTGAGCTTGCGCGGCGACGATGCGGAGCTTGATTATGCCGCCATCGTTCGTGGTAATGCTGGGCGGCGTATCGATCCTTTTGCTGCTGAAAATAGTTTGCTGTTGACAAAGCCGAGTGGCCAGTTGGCACATCAAGGCGGGACACGTTTCGAAGTTGGATCCCAAGAATACGCACTCCTGAAACGCTGGATCGAGGAAGGCTGTCGTTGGAATTCGGAGCTAGACTTGCCGCCATTGGACTCTCGAACTCCACCAGCCGAAACGCTTACACAGTTGAATGTGTATCCGCCTCAAGCGATGCTTGCGCCCGAATTGCGATCGCAACAGGTGATCGTAACCGCCACTTTCGCGGACGGAACAACTCGCGATGTTACGCGCTGGGCACGCTACGAACCGAGTCTAGCGACAGATGTAGCTGTAACTGCTGAAGGACTGGTCACCGCCACCAAGCCGCTCGATGTTTCCATTTCAGTCTCTTACCTCAGCGGACGGGCGGCCACACGACTGACGTTTCTGCCCGAACTCGCTATCTCGCAAAATGGATCGACTGGATCGCCGACTGGATCGCAAATTACAGAACAAGTCACTGCACCGCAGCGGCTGGATCAATTGGTCGAAGATCAACTTCGGCGAATGCGATTGCAACCCAGTGGGGCTGCGGCGGACTCTGTGTACTTGCGTCGAATCTACTTGGTGGTCGTCGGTCGCTTGCCCACTACAGCCGAAGCCCGTGACTTCTTGACTTCAACCGACCCTGACAAACGGGAGCGTCTGACCGAATCGCTGCTCAATCAACCCGGTTACGCCGCGCTGTGGGCGATGCGTTGGAGCGATTTACTGCGCAACGAACAGAAGGTCATGAGTCCCGAGGGAGCGCGTGGCTGGCATGCTTGGATGCTGGCGCAAGTGTCAGCTGACCGACCGCTGAATGAATTTGTCAGCGAAATGATCACCACCATCGGCAGCACTTACGAGCATCCCCCTGCAAGTTTCCATCGGACCCATCGCGATCCGGAAACTGCTGCCGAATCGATCGGTCAAGTGTTCCTCGGAGTGCGATTGCAATGCGCTCGCTGCCACAACCATCCTTTCGATCGCTGGCGACAAGATGACTACTACGGTCTGGCCGCGTACTTTACGACCATCGAGCGTAAGCAAGTTGACAATGCGCCCAAAGACAAGTTTGACAAGCACATCATCTCAGGCGATGAGATCATTTCGTTTGCCAACAAATCGGCGGCGATC
>JANRMD010000628.1:0-3861 GCA_033761895.1 Pirellulaceae bacterium
TCGATACAGGGAAAGTCTGGACACATCATGCAAGCCGCTGTGTCCGCTTCAATAATCGGTGTACCGGCTATGCTGCCAAGTCGCTCAGGTGCTTTGCGAATCGCCTCGTAGGGACAGGCAGTGATGCAGTCACCACACCGCGTGCAGCCAGACAAGAATTGAAACTCATCGATCGCTCCGGGCGGACGAAAAACGGGCAACGTTCGCGATACCGATCTAAGTCCCAAGTTGGTTGATGGGACCGGGTCGATGTTGATACCCGCGATGCTGCGAGGTTTCACGTCGGACGATTTTTCTTCGGTTGGCTGGGAATACTTCGTCGGATACCGCATGACCAGCGGCGGAAACTTGGCTGATGGGATGAACTTCCACATGCGGCCTTGCAGTAAATCGCGACGGCTTTGATTTGTCTTAGGCGACGCAAACAAATACTTAAACGCAGCCACCGGAAGCTTGATTGTCACGTAGAGAGCACGCCACAGAGCCGAGTAAATTCGAGCAATGAAACTACCCTCACGATTTTTCATTGCGGCGTTCCAGCACCTACTTTTGCGGTCACCACATCGAGCGGCGGCAACATGGGTACAACTTCGGATTCCGGCATTTGATCGAGCGTGGCTGATGGCGCGTGGCACTGAACACAGTTGGTGCGCCATGGATGAGTTGACTCCATACCGGCCCAGCCGTGCGGCCCGCCGTGGCAGGCATTGCAGTTCTCTCGCATCCAACGCGAGTGTGGGATTGTTGGCGGCGCACCCTTGTATGCTCGCTTTCCTTCTTTGGGTGCCGGCAAGCCTACGAAGGTTGTTTCAACCGTCGAATCAATTGTCTGAAAGGGTGTCGGTGCCATCGGCGCGTGGCACTGGACACAATTCGCAAGGTACGCATGCGACATCACGCTGGCCTTCGAGCCGGCTAATTTCACACCGCCCGAGTGACATGCGTAGCACGCAGCATCGTTGGTGTTTTCGACTGGGTGAGGAATAATCGGCGGTGCACCATTGTAAGCACGTCGCGAAGCACGCAATTTGGTCGATGCTTCCTTTTCTGCTTCGCTGGGTTCAATCTTGGTGTACAAGTCGAACTCAGGTTGCGGCAAGTTCTGCGGTACGGCTTGCCATGCTTTGGTTGGCCCCATGGGTGTGTTCGCGATGTCGGCGTAGCTCAGCGCCGGAACCAACTTCGTGTCCACGACGGCCGAGTCGGAAGGCCTCAGGTCGACAAGCGATGATTCGTTGACTCCATCTGGCATCGGGACACCATCACCGATGCCGACATAAAAGCCGATGACAGCGATTGCTATTACAAAAGACAGAAATACGGTTGCCAGTCGGTTCATGACGGCACCTTTACATTGGTCGTCTTCACAACTCGTACCGCGCACTTCTTATAGTCGGGTTGTTTCGAAAACGGATCATGTGCCTCAAGCGTGCAGTTATTGATCAACTTGGTTTCGTCGAAGAAGGGAACAAACACTGTCCCGCGTGGCGGTCGGCCACGGCCATCGATCCACACCGGTAGTTCGCATGTTCCACGACGAGATTCAATGACCACTTTTTCACCCTGGCGAATGTTGGCCGCTTTCGCGTCTTCGCTGTTCATCTCGACGTAAGCGGTTGGCATCGCACGATTCAGCGGCGCGAGTCGGCGTGTCATTGTTCCCGAGTGCCAGTGTTCTAGTACCCGGCCCGTGCAAAGCCACATTGGATAGTCTTTATCTGGCATTTCCGGAGGCGGCGCATACTCATGAAACCAGATTTGTGCGCGACCATCGTTGGAGGATGAGTGATAGAACTCGAACTCTTGTCCTTTGGTAACGAAGGGGTCGTCAAACTCCGAGAAGCGATAGCGTGTCTCTCGCCAAGAGCCGTCGTCTTGCTGAACCACGGGCCAACGTAAACCGCGCGCTTTGACATACTCATCGTACGGCGCGAGATTCTTATGCTTCATCGTGGAGAACAAACGATACTCTTCGAACAGGTGCTTATCGACGTTGGTGTCGTAGTAGTGCTCGAACTGCCAAATCGGTATTTCTTTACCATCGGAATCCTTGATGGCGAAGATAAACTCACCATTCTTATCCTTCATGCCCTCATGGCCCATCTCGAACAACTTATGAGCGATGGCGATCGTCATCCAGCAATCATCGCGAGCCTCACCCGGTGGATCGACCATCTTGAACCATTGTTGAGTGCGTCGTTCGCTGTTGCCGAACATGCCATTTTTTTCAACCCACAATGCCGCAGGAAGTATCAAATCTGCAAGCTGAGTCGTGGCCGTTGGGTAGACCTCACTGACGATCAAGAACTTATCCTCAAGACCCTTCTTGCTGTTGAACAAAGCGTGCAAGTTCGGCAGCGTTTGTCCTGGGTTAGTAACCTGCACTAGCATCGTAGTGATATCACCCCCTTCAGCCGTTGGCTTCGTGAAATGCTCAAACATCTGAATCGTATGATACCCGGGCACTTCATTAATACTGCCGGCGCGTAGGTTCCAAAACTCCTCGCAATGCTGCCGGTGCTCTGGCTTCGTAACAACGCGACCGCCAGGCAAGGCGTGGGCCAGCGTACCTACCTCACGCACCGTACCACACGCCGATGGTTGACCCGTCAAGCTAGTTGGCGCGTCGCCAGGTCGACCGAAGTGACCCGATAGCAAGTGCACACCGTGGACAAGCGAATTGATCGCTGTTCCCATTGTGTGTTGATTCATCCCCATGCACCACAACGATGTGATGCGGATGTTGTGGTTGCCAAACAGCTCACCCAGCATGCGGATCTTTTCGGCGGGCACACCCGAGAGCTCTTCGACATGCTCCGGTGTGTATTTGGCAATTCGTTTGCGGAACTCCTCCTCACTGATCGCTTCACCTTGAAGCGTTGGCGTTTCGGCCTCAGGACCACGGAAATTGCAATGCTTTTCAACAAACGATTTGTCGTAGTTGTCGTTCGCAATCAACAAGTGCATGATGCCCAGCGAGATGGCAACGTCACCATGCGGCTTCATTTCCAAGTAGTCAGTGGCAGCATCAGTGGTTCGCGTTCGCCGCGTACCGATGTCGATGATGCGAACTGTTTCTCCGCGCGATCGGCGGTCCGTTACACGCGAGAACAGCACCGGGTGCATCTCGGCTGGATTGTTCCCCCAAGTGATCAGTACATCACATTCGTCGAGGTCCTGGTAACAGCCAGCTGGTTCGTCAACACCGTAAGTTGCTAGGAAGCCTGTTACTGCCGACGACATACACAGTCGCGCGTTCGGGTCGATGTGGTTATTGCCCAAGCCGCCTTTCATGAATTTCTGCGCGGCGAAGCCCTCTGGAATCGTCCACTGACCGGACCCGTAGAAGGCAAATGTCTTGGGCGAGTCGAAGATGCGTTTCGCGATGATCTCGATCGCTTCGTCCCATTCGATTTCTACTAGCTTGTCCTCTTTGCGAAGTAGTGGCTTAGTGAGTCGATCTTTGCCGTAAAGGATGCCACCGACGTGGTAGCCTTTGACGCATAGCAAGCCTTTGTTGACATCCGCAGCCTTGTCACCTGCAATCGCGACTACACGACCGTTTTCGACGCCGACTTGTACGTGGCAACCAGTTCCACAGAACCGGCACGGAGCCTTGTTCCATGAAAGCCCATCAAGTACCGGCAGATCACCAACACCCTCGTCAGCTTGCAAGACCGGTAACGATGTGCCGCCAGCAACCATCGAACCGGCTGCGACCATCGCAGAGGACTTTAAGAAACTGCGACGTTCGGAATCCATTATGTTTTTTCCTAATTGAATCTTCATTAATTGGCCTGATCATCTTCATCGAATGCGACCATCGCGACAGCCAAGTCAATCACGCCAGGCAACTGTTGT
>JANRMD010000629.1:0-13034 GCA_033761895.1 Pirellulaceae bacterium
GCAAACACAGCCTCCGTAGAGAGCGCTGTTGAGGCTAGCCACCACCAATGGTTGTTCCCAAGTCAATGCAGGCGGTGTCACCGACAAGGCCACCACGGCAGCGATGCAGGCCGGGTAGCTGATGTAGTTGGGGATCCTATGGGTCTTGAGATCCATCACAGTGGCCCAGACCAACGCCGCGATGAGGACGGCCATAAGGACCGCTTGCACGGGCACAAACCAACTGGCCGTGCCAGCCAAGACAGCCGCAACTAGACAGTTCCTGGTGGTCGTTGAAAACGATGTTGGCATGATGCCTCCGTGGGCTTGGCCTAAGTTAAAAAGGGGCCCGCTTGGCGGGCCCCCACGTTGTTGTCGAGCGTCAAGCTTTAATGAGGCTTTGGAAGAGCGTGTCGAATTACGCTGGAACCACGCCCTTCGCAGAGCCTCAGGGCGTGCCACCCATACCCGATTACCCTAAGGGTAAATCGTGTCAAACCACTAGGAACCGATTCCCAGAGCTGACTTGACGGCATCACCGAGGAAGCCCCCAGCTTGCTTAACAATCGTTCCGATGATTCCAGTACCGTCAGAACCCGATGCTGTCACGCCGGACACCTTGGCAACGCCCAAGCACACCATCGCTGCGATCGCCAGCGTCATGATGATCTGGACCGCTTCCATTCCACGATCGTCACGAGAAAATCGAACCATCACGCTTTTTACTTGACTAAACATTTCTGACTCCTCGAGTTCCGAAAAAAACTTACCTGGATACAGCCGCCGCAACGTTGCGACACTGCGTTTTTTGTTGTCGGTCAGGCTACGTTGCCTGCCGCTGTTAAGAGATCCCCTTTAGCCGTTGCAAGGGACATCATTTTTTCTTTTTTTGTTGCGTGCTGATAAAGAGCCGACCAAACATAGTTTTGTTGACTGTCCAGACCAACCAAGTTGGATATCTCAGAGACGTAGCGATGCCCCGCAGCAGACCTTTTGACTTGCACGAACAGGTCCACTGCCGCCGCCACTTGTGCTCGCGCAACATACACGGGTAACTGCGCATCGTTGAGCATGCATAATGTCTCCAATCGAGTCGCGGCTGCAGAAGGTGAACTCGCATGCAATGTAGACAACGACCCAGAATGCCCACTCAGCATGGATTGAATCAGCTCAAGTGCTTCCCCACGCCTAACTTCGCCAATCATGATGCGATCGGGACGCATCCGCAGCGCATTGACGAACAACTCACGCAACGAGGCGCGATCATTGCCAGCCATCCCCTTAGGGATCGCTTCGAGGTAAACCGTGTGCGGCTGGATCAGCTTAAGTTCGCTGCTCTCTTCGATGACAATAATGCGTTCCGAGGGACAAATCTCTCGCGAAAGCGCATTCAGCAACGAAGTTTTGCCAGTTCCCGTACCACCCGCCACCACGATGTTCAAATGCTCTTCGATGGCGGTGCGGAGGATGTCCGCCGCTGGTTGCTCAACGCTGCCACGCGCTACCAGTTCTTCAAGCGTGAACGCGGATTGCCGAAATTTGCGAATCGTCAGACAGATCCCCGAGCGACTGACAGGTGGCAGCATAAGGTGAATGCGAGAACCGTTCGGCAAACGACCATCCATCGATAGATTTTCGCTATCCAATGGCCGCCCCACGAATTCCGCCAAATTCCTCACTGCCGCCAGCAAAAAACTCCCCGATCGAAAACTGCGATCGGTCAATTCGACCCGTCCATTGCGCTCAACGTAAACGCTTGTAGGACCATTGACCATCACTTCCGTCACGCTGTCATCGTCCAGTAAATCGTTGATGGGCGCAAGAAAGTGCCGAAGCGTCGTGTCGTATAGCTGGTCGTGATTCATTGTTTTTTCCTTGAAAGCAGATAAACAGCAACTGCTTCAAGGTTCCCATTCGCTAGATAAAAGGACATCCAAGTCCCTCGAAAATTTAGCCTTCGCTCATGCTCATACTCGTACTCCAGCTCGAAAAACTGATTCGAGCACACCGATCAATTGCGACCTCACTCAACCGCTGCAGGTCGCACCCGGCAGGATGCAACCCACCAAAACCCTCACTTCTTGCCGATATCCGGCAGGATGCAACCCACCAATACCGAAGAAATCTCTGGCCTAGGTTGTCCCTTGGCAACGTGCCTGGGTATCTCTCTCTACCTACTGTTTCTCGTGAACCCAAAAGGAAAGTCGCGATGCGAGTCTGCAACCAGCCTTCCAGCCAGCCAACTAAACCACCAGCCAGCCCAATCGAAGCCAGCATCTCGGAAGTGCTGTTGAATCAAAACCACTATCAACGGCTAGGCTTCAGCAACATGTCAGCAACTGCTGAGCAAGTTGAGCAGGCGTATCGCAACCGCATGGACTTGCTAGCCGCATCGGTAACAACCCCAGCCGATCGACAGCAGTCCGCCGAGCTGATCGAAGCTAGCTTCCAGTGTTTATCGAACACCAAGTTGCGACGACGCTACGATCGCACACTCACCGGCCAAAGTTCCAGCCAACACAAAGCTGGTGAATCGCTTTTTCTCGGTCGTTATAAGATTGGAGAATCCATCTCCAGAGGCGAAAGAGCCGCGATCTACTCCGCTCGCGACACTCGTCTTAATCGAGATGTTGTCGTCAAACGCATTGCGACTGAATTGCTGCGAGACGAAACGCATCGTTCGTCGATGCGGGCTGAAGCGGAACTTTTTGCGAGCTTCAACTCCAGCCACTTGGTCAAGATACTCGACTACGATATCGATTCCGGCGCGACCGTGATGGAACGCATGGCAACTAGCCTACAATCCATCGCAACACCCAGCGGCCTCCCATCGGACCGCGTCCAGTCGATGATTGAGCAAGCTTTGCATGGCCTGAACGCACTGCACAACAGCGGTATCACTCACGGACGTCTCGACCCTAGTCACTTGCTATTAGATGATTTTGATTGTGTCAAGCTGTCACTAACTCCGGGCTTGAGCGGCGTCACAGCGGCCTTGCAGCCTGGTGCATGCGCTCGGCACTTGGCACCAGAGATGTTGAATTCGGGTGTTTTTGGCCAACCCACAGTGGCGGTCGATCTCTACGCACTCGGCTTCGTTGCCCTCGAGCTCTTGGCTGGAAAGCACTTTGCCAAACGTGTCAATCAAGGAATCGCGTTTAAAGGAGGCGACTTGCAAAGCTGGTTGCTGTGGCACTCTTCGTCAACGGACTATCTACCCAATATTGCTGACCTAGTGCCCGACATCCATCCGGGCTTCGCCGCCGTTCTCGAAAAGATGACGAACAAAGATCAACGAGAACGCTACTCCACAGCCGCTGAATGCTTGGCGGCGCTCGCAGCGCTGCAGACGGTTAACCCAGTGCCAGAATCCATGCCAACTCTCCGCGACGAAGAAACCGAGATCAACTTGCTGGGCACTCCACCTCAACTCGAGACCGTCTACACCTCGCATTCGACCGTGCATTGGAGTGACATCGTCAAGAAGCCTTCACTGCTTTTGCAACCCGCCGCGCGCAATCACGCGTTGATGGTTGGAGTCGCTGTGCTTGCTGTCCTCACACTTTCCGTCCTTTCGAGCAACTCAGCCCCCACTGAGCCTGTCACTGTTGCAGATGCCAGCAGTGAAGCTGACCCAGCAAACGAACTGGCGAACTTTGACGACAGCGAATTCGCTGCCAGTGAATTCAATGCCCCCAATGAATTCAAGGGCGATAGTGAATTGGGCGTGAACGACGAACTAAACACGGAATTCGCAAGCCGTGCGTCAACTGGTGCTTCAGACCAAGCAGACAAGCAGCACTCGATCTTGGAAAACAAAGAAGTGATGGTCTGGTCGGTAAAGTTCTCCGTTGACGGTGGCGGCCGAGTGGAAAGTGTCGATGGCGATCGCTCTAGCGAGGATCAGGCCTGGCCATTGCAGGCTGGCGAACATCGCGTGAAGTTCCGGTCATCTAAGGCAAACACCGACCATGAAGTCAAGGTTGTGATTCCTCAGGGCCATGGCAATATGCTCTGTAGCCTTGTCGTTCCCGTTGCCGAATCACCGCAACCGGCCGTGGACACCACTCAAGCACCTCCCGCAGAAGACATTGGACGCAGTTTCAATGCCGTAGATTTCGAGTTTCCAGTCGTCGGAGCAGCGAATCTCCCTCAAGCTGAATTGCAAACCGCGCATCTGAAGAATCTCTTCAAGACCATTGCCAGTGAACCGCACAAGGCTCATAAACTTGTCCAATCGCTCGTGCTGCCAAGCTATCCAGTTGATCCTCGTTTTGCATTCGCGCACGCAATTGTGGCCAAACGCCGAGGCGACATCGAAGCGACTCGGAAGTACTGCAACCGCGCGATCGCAGATGCACGGCACTTTGGAGTCGCGTTTATTCCCGCAGTGATGTTGCTTTCTCGAGTCCATGTCGAGAGCAATCACAGTGCGAATGCGTTGGCCGAATGTCGCGCAACCCTGGCGGATCTGAAACGCAAAACCAATATTCGCGAGACACAGGTGGACCAAGCGATTGGCGAACTGGCTTGGTGGACGGGTGTGTTGGTGGGTTACATGGAGTCCGTCCACAACCACAACCAACTCGAGCATCCTGATGTCTCTCACACCTGCAGCGTTTTTGAAACTGCTTGCAGCGCAGAGCAATGGGGCAACTTCCGAATTGGACGCACCCATGTGATCCGACAAGCTGCCCATCTGCGTGGAGCTTTGGATGAATTCAATGCGGAGTACAGTGCCGCGAAAGAAGAGAACCGTCTGATTCGATTGCAGCGTTACGAAGAACTCGGAGAGAAAAAAGACAAGTCACGTTTTGCCAGCCAGTCCATGGCTGAACAACCCCACACCTACTCTCAGTATCCTGAGTATGACTCCTTGGGTTTAGTAAACAAAAATCCTCGCCCAGAAGTGGCAAGAACTTCCCAAGTACCACATGAGCTGCCTAAGTATGATGGCTTACAGCCTCATGCCTTTCGGACATACATTCCCAATGATTCCACCGTGCTTGCAGAGCGGACACTCAATTCGATCGCCGTTCCTTCGGAGTCCTACTTCGTGTCAACCAACTAATACTTAGTCACTCGCAACGCCTCAAGTTAGTGAGAAGCCGAACGATGCGCAGAGTAAATCTGCGGGATTCACGAACACGTCCCCGAAACCGTCACGAGCGCATGCATGCTGCGTGAGTACTGCCAATACCGCCGTCTTGTACGGCGGATCGTTCTGCTTCCAACTAACACCATTCGCTGCTTAGGAAAGTGGCCGAAGGTTCAGCCCAACTGTGAATAGGCGTTTGGCAGCCGCCGAAATTCGGTACGGTTTACTTGACTTTGGGAAAACCTTGTTTTCCGAACCCCACAAGAAGTATTCAAAGTCGGAGTCGGGAGGAAACGAACTCTAGTGTCCCCCACCGTGCCCGCCGCTCACTTTACCTCCGCCGTGGCCACCGCCATGCCCTCCACCGTGCGCATCGGCCGCTGGTGCTGGCGCCTCACGGACTCCAGAATACTCCGCACCACTCGGTTCGATACTGAAGTCGACTTTCGCCGAGTCATCCACGGGCTCTCCATGACCTTCAGCCGCAGGTTCACCGTGACCACCTGCTGGAGCACCATGACCACCAGCCGGGGCACCATGACCGCCTGCAGGAGCACCGTGGCCACCTGATTCTTCGCCGTGCTCGTCGTGATCGCCATGGCCAGCCATCAAGTCGCTGCCATCGCCTTCCACGTTGACTTCCTCTTTGGAAACGGAAGTGTAAAGCCCTTCGGGCTCAACCGGATTATGCGGCATCGGATACTCAAAGCGACTTGCGGGCAAAACGATACGATCATTGACGAGCACCTGCTCGATCACTTCCTCGTGCATGCGTTCATCCAACGCAATTTTGATCTCTTCTTTCACCTTCAGTAGCACTGCGTCATGAAACAAAGAGGGATCCAGCTGACGCAGTTTCTCTTCAATTACTTCATGAATCAGCCAGCGATTCTGCTCAATCGTCGATTTGGCTTCGAAGCGACGTTCGGGCTTAACAAGCAAGTGCACCCGAAGCTGCGTTAACCAGCGATGGTCGCGAGACTGCACGTAGTAGACGCCAATCGGAATTTCATTCGTCGCTGCAACGCGCACGCGAGCCGCTTCCGAACGGACATAGCCGATGATGATGGCATGAATGACCACCAACATCATCACCAGTCCGGCAATCCAATACCGCTTCACAAAAGACATGGTTACCCAGACGAAAAAAACCCTACCTACCCCTAGGACACTCTTCGAACCATCGAAGCGTAGCTTACCGCAGATGCAGCACGGCTAAATTGAACTGCACCATGGAGATTTCTCGCTACGCTTTGCGCTGCAATTCGCACGTTCATCGCAATCGTTACAACCCGAATGATTATTGGCTGCTTTGAAGCGATCCGGATGACATTTTGCTTGGCTTTTCATAACCCGAAGCGTGAGCGAGGGACCTTTCTGCATCGTCAAGTCGACGCCGTAACTCGTTCCCTCGCTCACGCTTCGGGTTGCGAAAGCTCGAAACGCACAACATCAAAAGGCGCTAGCGGCCTGTTGATTTAGTGAGCCGACGGCGCTACTAGCTATGGCTAGGGGCTTGTTGATTTAGTGAGCCGACGGCGCTAGCCGCGGGTGACCGAAGGAGTAAACGTTCATCACCAGTCGACTCGCCAACGCAAATAATCGTCCCAGATCACTGGGCATTGGCACGCGTCATATCCATGAACGCACCAAACTTCGAAACCCGCAGCTAGCGCTGACGGCTCACGAACTGACTTGCGCCGTCGGCTCATTGATTCAACACTCGTCGAGCATTTCGGGATTCCAGCCTATCTGCAACCATCCGAAAGCCTTGTCGGCTTCCGCCACCCATGGATTAAAACGCCCTCAAGGATTTACACACTTGAAAACACATTCCATTTGCGGCAGGCAAACCATACAACCGCTACCGAAGAACTGATAACCAGGATGCCTAATGCCAGACTCCACGCGGGCCCTCTCGATTGAGTTCCAGGAACCAGCGTAAACTTGCCTTCTGCCAGTTGGGAAAACTTCGGGACAGTTCCCTTGGCCGACCCGCACGCAAAACTAGCCACTAGTCCGTGCTGGTTCGCAAGCTTCATCCCTGCCTGTGGCCCCAAAACCATCAGTGCCGTTGCCCAACCATCTGCGACCATGGCATCGGCATGCATTACCGAAACCGACAAACATGAATGTTCGACGGGGCAACCGGTCCGCGGATCGATTAGGTGAGCATACTGCTTGCCAGCATACGTCCGAGCTTGCCGATAAACACCCGACGTGCATAGGGCCTCAGCCTGCAAGCCCAATGTTGCATAGATCTGCGTGGGTGTTTGAGGGTCTTCGATCCCAAGTGTCCACGATTCACTTTCTGACTTGGATCCAATCGAACCATATTCACCGCCCAATTCGAACAAGGCACGCGTGCAACCCGCACGTTCTAGAAGCTCAAGAACGCGTGCAATGGCCCAGCCCTCCACCAGCGCATTTAAATCGAGTTGCAGATCCACCGTATCCTTTCGAATCGACAGCGGCTCGAGCTGAAAGTCCAAACGTGATGCGCCGACCATCTTCCGCTGCGCAGCAATCGCGGCTGGCGACGGGGGCTTCCAAGCACCCGATAGTCGATCCCCCTGCCACAAATCAACTAACGGTCTAACTGTAGGATCAAACGCACCGCCTGTCTTGAAATAGAGGTCGACACCGCACTTTGCGACGGCATAGAGATCTTCAGAAACTTGAATCCACTCGCCAGCCGGAGCTGCGTTGAAGCGACTGATCTCCGACTCAGCGCGGTAGAGCGAAAAGATAGACTCGATGCGTTCGAGTTCCTCGGACACAGCCCTCACAAGGTCCTCCTCAGCCATCCTTAGTCCACGTTCGGAGTACTTAAGCGTGTACGAGGTGCCCATCGCGCGACCAAAGTGAACCTTATTCTCATCCGCTTGCATTGGAGGTTGCCATGGCCAGCAGACCAAGCCCAGTACCAATGTCGTTGGACAGATCAATCGTAGTACTCCAGCAAACATGGTCCGTCACCTAAATGAGTGCCTACACTCCGTAAAAGTAAAGGCACAAGCTCAGCGTTAGGCAGGCCACGGCAAACCCATCCGCACGAGTCCATCGATCGCTGCGAGAGTTACGTCGAAGATATTGAAGTATTGCCCCCGTTCCACAACCATAGCGGCAATATGCCATCGGGACCCTTAACGACACGACTATCCCAACGATCGCTACCAGAACTGTCGGCCAAGCAGCGGACCGCCAAGCATACGCATCGAAGGGTTCGATATCCACCAGACTAAATCGTAACTGAAGCAGACTAACCAAGATGACCCACACGATGAGGAAAGGACGGATTGCCGTCAGTAGCCCCACCAGCCAAGTTGGCAACGGTGTTTTCCGCTTCCATCGTCGAGGCAATAACTGCTGCACTGCTCCATGCGGACAAACATGGGAACAGTAGATATTGTTGCGAGCGAAAATTGGACTGGCCAAGGCGGCAAATGCAAGCACCACCAAGCCCAACGCGTTCTGAAGTGGAATGCCGTTCTGAGCCCAGCCGGCCAGCATCGCCATCGACAGCAAATCACCATTAACCAAGCCCAGATAGCCGATCACCAGCATCTGCAACGCAATACGAACCCACGTTTTACCTCTCAGCGATGTTAAGCCGATGACCAGGGCGATCAATACGATGCCGATGGTACTGAGAGTTCTCCAATCAGTTGGGATTTGGTATCCATGACTCTGGGCACTCAGCTTCGCTAGATCCGCTTCGTACTTGCTTGCTGCAGCCACTAGTCCTTGAGCCACCGCCAAACTGGTCATCGTCGCGCCCGACACGCCTTCGATCCCAGCTTGTTTGATATCCAACTCGCTCCATTGATCGAGCGTGTATGTCTTCAACAACTTTTCAAAGCTAGCCTCGCCGCGTACATAGCCAACATAAGGCTCATTGTCGAAGCTGGCGGCAACCGCAATACCAATAATCGTTCCGTCGCTTAAAAATGCAATGCGACTCTCCGTCGGTCCTTGATAGCCGATGATCTCGTCTGCTGCAGGAGAAGTGCGTAAGATCGCTCCACATGGTTGCGCTGTTTCCTCATAAACATGCCACAGCGCATCCATCGAAGTGTCTTGTTCGATACGAGCCGCTTTGGGGAAGAACTTTAACACCTCCGTTAACTGGACGGGTTCAGGAAACTTGGTCGCAAGCTGCGTCGCACCTAAACGCTGCTGTAGGCCTTGAACCATGGCCATGCTGGTCAGTGTAGCGCCTGCAACTCCGTCGACTTCCTTGCGTGCCGCAGCGTCCGACCAAGACAGACCGTGCCAAGCCTCGAAGAAGCCTGGACTGCGTCGAATCAGATCCACGTGGTCTCGCGTGTCATCGCTCGCAAGAATATTGATGCCCACGATGCGATCGTTTGGATCGAAGGCAACCAGCAGATTGGTTGGGCCTGAGAATCCAAGAAAGCGGTCACTGTCCGGCGCTGTTTGAATGACATAGCCCAAACTCTCGCCGTCGGTCGAAAGAACCTGCAACCCACCGTGACTTTCCGCGTCTCCCCACTTGGCCGCAGTGGGGAAGAACCGCACCACTTCGTTCAGCTCCATGGAACTGAGCGATTCCGATTTGCCGATCACCATCAGTCGATCGTGCTGCAAACGCATGACTAACAGCACACCGAGCAGCACAGCCATACGAATCAGATGGACGCCCCAAAGACGTAACGAACTGCTCTTCTTGATTCGAGGTTGTAATGCAATAGGTCCGCTTTCCGTCATAAATAGTTTTTCACGAAGTAGCTACATCGTTCCCCTGGGCCATTTCGGTGACAGCTCCCGTGGGCCGCTCCTGCCAGGTGCGGCCGCCCTTATTTAGTAAGCCGTCAGCGCTAGCTGCGGGTCTCGAAGTTTGGTGCGTTCATGGATATGTCTCGTGCCAATGCCCGGTTATCTGGGAAGTCGTTTTGGGTTGGGAAGTCGACTTGTGAAGTACGACCCCTCCTTCGGTCACCCGCGGCTAGCGCCGTCGGCTCACTAAGAAAACAGACCGCTAGCGCCGTCGGCTGACTAAATCAACAGGCCGCTAGAGCCGGTCTCGCACCTCCCAGATTACTTCACAGCTAACATCACTTCACAGGCAGGATCTGCACTGCATCCGCATGAGCCAAGCCACCGGCGGCTTCGGTCGAAACAACGATCGATACCACGTCACCGTTCTTGATATCGAACTCGCCCAGCGAAATGAATGTGTTTTTGATCGGAGGCTTCTGTTGCATATTGATCCGCTGTTGCGACTTCTTGGAACCAATGCTGACGGTCACAGGCACACTCTTGCCGCGATTTTCATGCGGCTGATAAGCCAACCGAATCTCGGCTCGCAGGTTCTTGTCAGCTTTCCAATCGAACGTGATCTTGGCTCCGGAATCGGCCCCCGCGTAAACGTAATCGTAAGCGACGTAACCCTTCAGCCCTTCACCCGAGGTCCAGGTACCTTCCGAGGTTGCATCTCGATTATCAACAACGATCCCTTCCATGGACTTGGGATCCATGCCCTTGGGCACGCCATACTTGCCAGCTAAAGGCAATGCATCCGCTGGAATCTCGGTCTCGCCACCGATCGTTGCCCGTCGCGCTTTGCCTGGCAATTCGAGCAACTGAGTCAACTCGGAAAGGTGCGACTCGTAGACATCACGAGGCAAGCAGTTGTGTTGTCGACAAAGACTGGCTGCCTTTCCTACCACTTCACCCATCATGCCACATGTCTTCATTACTCGGACCGTACCGAGCGCTTCGTGTGTCACGCTGACGCAGCGCCCGGCCATGAAGAGATTGTTGACGTTGCGAGAATAGAAGCAGCGATAGGGAACCGGGTAACCGTAGTTGCGATCGATGCGTTGGTCATGTTCGGCAATCGAGATAAACGGATTATCTTCAAATTTCTTGGCAAACTCTTTTTTCGGATAATGCAAGTCGATCGACCAAGTGCTCGGCACACAGCCGTCGGGAAACTGCCGCTTGGTAACCACGTCTTCCTGAGTCAACACGACATCACCCATCAGCCGTCGGCTCTCACGCGGACCACCAACGAAAGCGACCCACGTGAGAATGGCCTTCTTGTGCTCAGCGTTTCCATCGCCATTCTTCATCGCATTAAACGCACCAAATACGGCTCGCAGATTCCAATCGCGAATCCCTTCAGCATCATTGATTGGGTCTTTGTCAAAACCACTTTCCCAAAACCATTGCCCGTGATGATCGCGAGGATAAGGGAAATCGGCCATATTCAGTTGCAAAGCCCAGGGAGTTGTTGGAAAAGGCTTGGCATTCTCAACTTCATCCCACGTCCACATGTTACTCATGCCCATGCGACCTTGTGGTGTCATCTCCCAATCTGCTTCAACGAGAAAACCGAGCGTTCCGTGCCCAGTGCAATCCACGAACAAGGGACTCTCGAATCGCCGCAATTGACTGGACAAGGTATCGATCGCATCGACCGACTTGACTTTGTCCCCCTCCTTCGCAGCTCGAAAGGCATGATGATTCAGAAACAAGTCGATGTTCTTTTCATTGCGAACCACTTCTTCTTTGACATCATCCCCAAACATCTCCGCCGACCCTGGGCTCTTGGTCGCTGAATCCGCGAACTCTTCAACGATTTCTCCGATGCGAGGAAACTTGCCACGGCGAATTAAGCCCATCGCCCATACGCGTACTTCGCTTGAGCCATTACCACCCAAGACACCGCGATCTTGAATCAGGGCTACTTTGCATCCCATTCGCGCGGCCGATATCGCGGCTCCCATACCGGCATAGCCACCACCTACCACCACCAGATCGTATTCCTTGCGGACTTCAACGGGTTCGCTGATCCCCAGCAGCTTGCAGCGCCACGCCGACAGAATCTCCGAACTGTTGTCAGGCACCGCTTGAGAATCAGTCGTCAAGTAAATTGCATCGCAGCGACCATCAAAGCCCACCAAGTCATGCAACCGCAGCTCAACTTCACCAGCCTTCAACTTCGCGATGCCCGCTTTATGCCAACTCCAAGTCTCACCTTGAGTCCCCAGTTCGTTCTCAAGTCGCTGACCGGCCACGGAGACGGCAAAGCGACCCGGTGTACCCGGCGCTTTCCAACGTGCTACCCAATCAAAAGTCCGAACCCAGACCGTATACTCGCCCTCGGTCGCGATTTTGATTTTGGTCGTTGCATCAGCTACCGGCGTCCCCAGCCCGTGCGCTAGCAAATAGGGCGACCCCATCTGTCGAATGAATTGCGTATCGAGTTGCCAACCGCCGCGCTGTTGAAACGACTCCGCTTCGACCAGCAACTCCGCAGCTTGCGTGCGGGCGGCGATTGGAGCCAACAGCATCCCGAATAGCATCCACGTTAAACATCTAGGCTTACTCATGGTATTGATCCACTAAGTAGAGAGGAATTTGTGGGGTCGTACAAAATTGTACTAGCAGCCTGCTGAAAAGATAACCCGAAGCGTTAGTTTTGATGTCGCGCTATTGGTTGCTTCGAAGCGATCCTGATGACGCTTGGCTTGGCTTTTCATAACCCGAAGCGTAAGCGAGGGGCCTTCCTGTACCGTCATGCCGACCCCGTAAATCGGTCCCTCGCTAACGCTTCGGGTTGTGAAAGCCCGAAACGCGTTCAAGTTATAAAGGCCGGGTTAACTCTCGAATTCCACTTTCGTGTGCTTCGTGTTTTTCGTGGTGAACCCTGCCAGACTCAATGTTTAAGGACTTGTTGATTATCGGTAGCGGAAGCCGTCAAGGCTTTCGAGTAGCCACCGTCGCCAGACGGTGGACACGATGCGGGGTGACTAACCACCGCTTGGCAGCGGCGGTTACCAGAGCAAAAACCGGGGCTAACGCCCATCGGTTAATCCCGCAGATTTACTGATTTACTCTGCGGATCGTTCGGTTTCTCACTAACTTCAGACGCGGTGACGAATGGCGACGAGGGCTGAGGTTGTTAGCAGCCTACGCTTCGCCGAGT
>JANRMD010000630.1:0-3278 GCA_033761895.1 Pirellulaceae bacterium
AAGCAGCAAATGGAGGTGGTTATCCATCACCGAAAAACCACCGACGGAAACGGCAAAGATTTCCGCAAGTTCCTTTAGTCGTCTCTCGATCCAACCTTTGCGGTCTCCAGAGTTCGAATCCTCCCCTTCAGATAAAAGGAATGCCCTCCTGACGCATCTTGAAATACATTGACACCAACGACTTACGTCGACATCGACCAGTTTGGAGCGTGCAATCGTCATGTCTGGTTGTCCTTGGTTAGGACGCAGAGTTTACCAAAATCGACGGGCAGAGTCAATTTGAATTGCCTGTCCTTTCTTCTCCTTTTTGTCCTTTCTTTTTCTTCTCCTTCTTCCCCCCAGGATCTCCCCACCTGTGAAGGAGCCCTCGCTCTAGCAATCAATTTCAACGTAACCGATTATTGAGGCTTAACGCCAGTTGCACCAACACTGCGTCTAAACTTCTGTACTTCATCATAGAAGTTTGCGTAATATTCGTTAATAAACTTTGGTTGCAATTTAAAGTACTCTTCAAATTCGTGGTTCACGTGCAAGTACCAGGGTTCAGGCGAGATGGTTTCAGGTAGTCCACCTGCGAAATACTCAACAACAAAAAACGCTCTTCGCTTCAGCAAGGCACGATGCTCAAGCTTACCCAATTCTCGCACATAATTTTCTCTGTCGAGTTCGCCATTCCAAACTTTCGCCCATGCGTCGTTTGATTCATCAGAATTCTCCGCATTCAATAATTCGTACACTAGCGTGGCAAGCTGATGTTCGCCCTCGAGTTCTGGATTTACCCAAACTATAGCGTCCGCAAATGGAGACGCCGGCGCATGGCATGCGGAATGATCAAATTTAAGCGCGCCTGGTCGGGTATTTGACCAAGCTGCACGCCTGCCAATAAACATGCCACCAAACCTTTGAATCAACCACTCCTGGATTCGAGGCGAACCTGAAATCAAAACAGCGAGCTTCGGTCGATCTCTGCAAACTTTAGTTACCTGATCCTTACCGAATTCCCTATCACTCTTATCCAGTTGAAAACCTAAATCTACGGAATAGCCTCCCATGTAGCGAGGATGTCGTTTGTGCAATTTACGCAGACTTTCCATAGCAAATCTTAGATCTTTTTGCTGATCAGCTAAGACAATGGCAGTCTGGGTAGCGTCATGAGAAGGGTCGATGTCCAGGCTTCTCGTCAAGAATGCGCGGCACTTGCTGGGAGACTTGTAAAGGTACCACCTACCCAGCGCTGCAAAGCTCCAGGCATCAGTGATTGCCTGCTCATTTGATTCCACAAGTCGAACTGCGTCGTCATAATCCCCCGTCAGGATTCTTAGCCTAACGTTGTCAGTAAAGTACTCGGGAATGTCGTCGGAAGAAAAGGATTGAAGCATTTCCAGCGCTTCAGACCAACTTTCCTCTCTTACAAGACTGTAATATCGATCAATGCGTTCCTGCTTCACATCCGGTCTAATGAGAACCTGACCAAATGAGCCGCATGCACCAAACATCAAAACAGCGAGAGCAAGCCAAAAATCTGACTGCCATATACGTCGCATTGTGGTCACTTTTTATATTTCCAAGGGTTTGTTGTTGGAATTGGTGGTGGTTGTGTTGTCCAAGTGTTTCCCGGTCCTTGATAAATCCGCTGCCCTCCGTTCGGTATTGTCTGCCAAACTGGAGGCGGTGGATAACTATAGTTTGGCGGCGGAGGCATAGTTGAGTTCGTTATGGGACTTGTGGGGTAATTGCCCAGCGGATTACGAATTGTAGGCGGAGCCAAAAGAGGTGGCGCTGTAATCGGTGGCGCTGGCGTTGGCGTTGGGTTATTCGATTGATATTGCTTCCGCCACCTGTCCTCCATGTCTTTCCCCCATTTTCTTATCAAATCGTGCGATTCTCTCTCCACTCGTTCTTGCGCAGCCTTAATCTGGCCTAATTTCGCCAGCAAAGCTTGGTTCTCATTAATCATCCTTTGTAGCTCTTGCATTCGTGCCTCCGTCTCTTGGCTCGGTAGTGGGGTAGGAGGGTCTTCGACTAGTCCACTCGAATCAGTTGAGCCTATCGTTTTATTCCCCACATAACGTCGTAAATTCTCATCCCCCGCAGCAAACCCCATCGGATCTTCGCTTAGCCATTGTCCAAGACTAGAGTCGTACCAGCGGAAGAGGTTGTGCTGGAGGCTGGTGGCTTCGTCGAGCTGCTTGCCGGTGTAGCCAAAGATGAGGTCGACGGCTGCGTTGGTTTCAGAAACTAGTTTGCCAAAGCTGTTGTAGGTGCGATGATTGGTGACGGATGTTACGGAGGTGGATTCGTTGAAGTTGGCGATGTCGCGGATCGTGCCTAGATGATCCCTCAACGCGTAAAGCGTGTCGGCGCCGCTGCCGACGGTCTCGTCAGCCATCAGTTCGTCAACGCGATCAGACCATAAGTAGCGATGACTCAAATTGCTGGCGGCGGGGCCGTCGAGTTGCAAGACGGCATTGATGCCTTCGTCGTAAACCCAATATTGATTCGTGGCGGCTCCAGCACCGGCGCCATCAGCATCGAAGGTTCGCTTTACTAAGCGGTTGAAGGCATCGTAAGCGTAGTCGACTTGCTTTACGACGCTACCACCTGCCGTGTTGCGATCTTTGACGGTTACCAGGCGGTTGCGGTGATCCCATGAGTATTCGGTGACTTTGCCGGTCGAGGTTTCAGTACGCGATGTGCGATTGCCTTGGTCGTCATAAGTGTAAGTAAATCCTGGGTCGGCCGTGGTGTGATTGTTGGTGGAGGTGGTGTAGCCGCTCGTGTTGCGGTTGCCGTTGAGGTCAAAACCATAAGTCTCATCGGCTTGACCACCGGCAGCATGGTCTGCACCAACGACTTGCGAGGTGGCATCGTAAGTGTAGGTGGAAAGTCCTTCAATGGTTGAAGTAACACCGGTCAAACGTGAAAGGCCGTCATAGCCGTAAGTGTAACCGGCGAGCGTGGTGGAACTTTGCTTGTGCGTCAAACCGCTGAGGCGATTGACGGTGTCGTAAGTGTAATCCGTCGTAGCGACGAAATTGCTGGTGCCGGTGCTTTGATAGCGCGTCACACTGGTGCGCTGATTGAGCTTGTTGTATGCGAATGCGGCTCGCTTGGCAGTCACTGCGTTGCCACCAACCTGACTCTGCTGAATCATTTCGGTAACACGTCCGAGCGTATCGAACTGGTAAGTGTTCCTGAAATCGAGCGTCGAGCCGATGGTGGCTTTCAACTCGGTGCGATTGCCCGCTGCGTTGAAATTCTGCGCCAAGGTTACTGTG
>JANRMD010000631.1:0-6167 GCA_033761895.1 Pirellulaceae bacterium
GGAGCAGTTATTCATCACCGCTCATCCTTCCAATGCAGAATAGCTTGCAGCTCAACTCGCATTGGAACGAGCCCAATCCATGCACGCACCCAACTTCGAGACCCGCGGCTAGCGCCGACGGCTCACTAAGAAAACAGGCCGCTAGCGCCCTAGCGCCGACGGCTCACTAAATCAACAAGCCCCTAGTTTTGATGTTGCACTGTTTTGGGGTTTACGGACTAAAGGTCCAGCATTTTACCTAGCCCAGCCTAACGGGCAGGGACTTTGGTGCAGTGGATTGTTAGGGCCAAAGGCCCGGCCGTTTGCTCACTGTGGAGTATTTCGAGTGAACAAACGCTCGGGTAGTTGGCCCTGCAATTTCCTTTACTCCTTGCCCCCAGCCCTGTAGGCTGGGCTTGGCAAACGGGCGGGGGCTTTGCCCCTAAAACCAATACAGTGCAACATCAAAACTAGCCCCGTCGGCTCTGTGCCTGTGGCGCAATGATTCGACAGGCTATCGACGCATTTCGCTACCTGCTCTCCGACACTGGCAGCGTCCGCCACGCAAGATAGGCAGACGCTGCACGTTGTAAAAGAGTATGAAATCTTCGATTAGTTCATCGAAGTGCGAATCTCAATCTTCTTGGGCTGCTGCTTGACAGCCTTGGGAATGACAATCTTCAACACACCGTGCTCGTAGCTGGCGTCAATCTTCTCAACATCAGCTTCGGTCGGCAGCGAAATGACGCGCGTGAAATTGCCTGACGAGCGTTCCATTCGATGGAAGGCCTTGTCCTTTTGTTCAGTCCAGGTTGTACGTGCTCCGGAAATGACCAGCTTGCCTTCATGCATTTCCAACTTCACGTCCTCTGGCCGTACGCCAGGCAGATCGACATGCACTTCATACGCTTCTGGGGACTCGGTAATGTCGAGCGTGGGAGCATATTGCTCGGCATTCTTGGTTCGCAACATCGTACCGACAGTTCGACCGAGCAGCGAATCGAAAATTCGTTCCATGTCAGTCGAGAGCTCTTCAAACGCACCATTCTTCACATCACAACGCGACATTTTTTCATCTCCTACACAGGTGACGGAAATTGAATTGGAACCCTTCCTGCGCCTCTGTCAAACTGACAGATTTAGCAGATTTCGAAAGACTTCCTTTTGCAAGCAGCGTGCCAAATCCAATTTCAAATTCGTTTCTGCGGATAAGGGGTGTGGGTTGCATAGGCGGCGGGTTCAGCGGACGCAGACGTCCGCGCTCCGAAAAAACCGGACCAGCGGACTGGGTTGTCGCTAGGCACTTCAACACGCTCATTTACCGATTTTTCCAAAAATGTCGACTTTTCTTAAAGTTCCGGAGGCAATGTTCATCGATCGCTCTCGACATCTGTGCCCCTGGATAGCTAAACGTAAGGACGCTAACGCGCCGCAACCCGGCGTCGGGATTCCAACGCTCACTTTTCACATCCAATCGATGGATTTTTGCTAGCTATGTCGACTGCGGGACCATTGCCAGACAATATTCGACGCATCGCCGTACTCGTTTCCAGCGTTGACTCAGCGACCGCGCGTCAGTTGCTCCTGCACTTACCAACGTCCATCGCCAAACAGGTACGCCACGCTCTGCAGAACCTCGGCCCAGTCAATCCTGCCGAACGTCAGCGCATTCTGGCTGAGTTCCAATCCACCGCCGCCCGTCAGAATCAGCCGCCCGCACCCAGCCCATCGTCGGCAGCCCCATTATCGACAGCCCCATCGTCGACAACCGGTCAGCAGTCTGCGAACTACACCACCTCCAACCCATCGAGCTTCGCAGCGCCTGGTTATCCGCATGTCAGTTCGAACCCGAACGAGCACCACTACAACTCGCAAGCCTATGCTCCTTCGCTGGCCGAACATTCCGAACGAGGTGGATCGCCTCTGTACGCAACTCCGCAAGACGCCATGGATGTTTCGCAGCCATCCTGGAAACGCATGGACATCCGAGCTCTAAGTCACTTCTTGCGAGCCGAACGAGCGACCGTGATCGCTGTGGTCATCAACCAGTTGCCTCCTGACAAGGGTGTTGCATTGCTTCAGCAGTTGCCTACCGCGATGCATCGAGAGGTACTGCAAGCGATTGCGAATTTGCAAGACATCGATGAAGAAGCGATGCAATCGATTGAAGAACACCTAGCCGAGCGCATCAAGGACTACGAGCAGCAGGTGAACGGCGAGGCAAAAGGAACCCGTCGCGTTGCTGCGTTGCTCGCTGCTGCACCACCAGAACTGCAAGAATCGTGGTCTCGATTTGTGCACCTTGCCATCGACCCAGCGACGGAAACAACCCCAGCTCAGGAGCCTCGCGTTTCGGTACAAGCAACTGCGCAAGTCGCCGGTGCAAGTCCACTAAACACTCAACCAGAATCGATTCAGTCTTTACCAATAAAGCCGCCAAGCGTGGCGAAACCTGTTACCGTAGCAGTGCCCTCAAATCCATCCGTCGTATCGGAGGACTTATTGCCCGATGACGGCCCCCGCATCCTACCGTTTCCTGGGCCCGATGATCTTCAGCCGTTGAGCAACACGGATCGGTCGCTGATACAAATCGAATTTGAACAGATCCTATCCCTTTCAACGCAACAGCTGGCACAGGTCTTAAGTGCTGCCGAGTCGCAAACGGTACTGTTGGCTCTCGCCGGAGCTAGCCCAAGCTTCATGAAGCGATTCTATTCGATGCTCACCAAACCCGACAGCAAGGCACTCGCTAGTCGGTTGAGCAAGATTGGCCCTTTGAAACTTCGCGATATCGACGAAGCTCAACGCACCATCGCGGAACTAGCCGACAAGCTGACCTCGTCGCGTTCAATCCGCAGTAGCCATATTCAACCTCTGCGCGTAGCGGCTTAAGGGGACTTAATATGGCGACCATTCTCAAAGGCGATCGTATCGGGCAAAGTTCAACAGATGCCCATTTAATCGCTTTCAATGTCGAAGATGTTCAAGAACGAGCGCGAGCCTATCTGGCTGAAATTCAACAGCAAGCTGCGAAGATCATCGAAGACGCTAACAAAAGAGCAGTCGAAATATCGGCGACTGCTCATCAGGTTGGCTTGGAGAGCGGACGCAAGGAATTCGATGAACAAGTTGAACGTCGCGCACAACAAATCAGCGATCAACGATGTAAAACTGCGATCGCGTCATGTGAAGCCACTGTCCAGCAACTGTCCGGAGAAACGACGAGTTGGCTGACGAACTGGAGAAACCTGACCGTCGAACTGGCTTCGAAGATGGCTGAGAAGCTGGTGCGGAGGTCGATGAAAGACAACGAAGAGGTTCTGCGAGTGTGGCTGGAAGAGGCGATCATTGCGATGCGCGACGCGCGTGAATTGAGGATTCTGGTAAACCCAGACGATTTCGCTGTAGCTGGGCGATTCTTGCAGAACTTAACCAAGATGATTCCTCAAGCTGCGCAGATTGAAGTCATCCCTGATCCTGAAATCAGCTTGGGCGGATGCGTTGTGCGTTCGATGCACGGATTCATCGATCAACAACTGGAAACGCAACTTAAGCGACTCGTCGAACAACTCCAATAACGAATTAAGATACCCGTGGCCACCACCTTCCCAACGTTGCCCGACGCACAGCAATTGATTAGCAGCTTGCGCAAAGCGATGCCTAGCAAGATCCAAGGCACGATTTGGTCCGTGGGACGCAATTCAATTGAAGCGATGGGTCTGCCGGTTCCGATGGGCGCGGTGTGTGAAATTCGCTGCCGAGGCCGTTCACCCATCACGGCTGAAGTCATCGGATTCGAAGGGAGCAAGACGCTGCTGGCGGTACTCGATGGAGCCGAAGGCATTTCGCCAGGTGACACGGTTCACTTAGTGCAATCCACCGCCAACATCGGCGTGGGTGCAGATCTAATGGGACGGGTCATCGACGCCGCAGGTCGCCCCATCGATGATTTGCCACCGATTCGAGCCACTTCTAAGGTGCCGCTCGATAACGATCCCGTCAACGCCATGCAGCGGCCGCCGATCACTGAGATTCTATCGACTGGCGTTCGCGCTATCGATTCGTTGCTAACGCTCGGTCGCGGCCAGCGCATCGGAATCTTTGCTGGCTCTGGCGTTGGTAAGAGTACGCTGCTGGGCATGATGGCGCGTGGCACCGATGCTGACGTAGTCGTGATAGGGTTGGTCGGTGAGCGAGGTCGTGAAGTTCAAGAGTACTTGCAACGGGAACTCGGCCCTGAAACACGCAAGAAGTGCGTTACCGTGGTTGCCACCAGCGATCAGCCTGCTTTGCGACGTGTGCAAGCCGCGCTGACGACCACGGCCATCGCCGAGTTTTATCGGAACAGTGGCAAGAACGTCCTGCTAATGATGGACTCGGTGACACGTTTTGCGATGGCGCAGCGCGAGATTGGACTCGCCGCAGGTGAAGCGCCAACGACACGCGGATTTCCACCGAGCGTGTTTTCGATGCTACCGCGATTGGTGGAACGATCTGGTGTTACCACGCGCGGAAGTATCACAGGTATCTATACAGTGCTGGTGGAAGGCGATGATAACAACGAACCCATCAGCGATACGTTGCGCGGTTTACTGGATGGTCACTTCGTTTTGTCTCGCAAGATCGCTCATCGAGGACGCTATCCAGCCATCGATATTCTGTCCAGTCTCAGCCGATTGCAAAGCCACTTGGTCGATGCAGAACATCAACGCGCAGCTTCAGCAGTTCGCACGATGTTGTCGGCTTATCAAGAGAACGAAGACTTGATCACGATCGGCGCTTACCAGCGTGGTTCAAGCCCCCTGGTCGATCGCGCGATTGCCCTGAAACCGATGATTGACGAGTTCCTATCGCAGGTCAGCCGTCAAACTGCCGATTGGTCAGCTTCCGTCACCGCGCTCAAGAAACTAGCCGAGCAAGCCTCCATGAATGCCGCCATGAATGCCGCCGGAGTTCCGACACAGGCCGCAAAACCGTTAGCTTCCGACCCTAACGCTCGCCCCGCGGCCGGTACCCGTTAACACAACCACGCCAATTTCCCTCGCTCATCGAAACTCACCGTAAGCTTTAAATATGGGCAATTCTTTCCGTTTTCGACTTCAGGGCATCGTGCGGTTACGGGAGCGAGATCGGGACGAAGCCGCTGAAGCACTGCGGCAAGCCCTCCGCGCGAAACAGATTTTGGAGGAGCAAGTCTCCGAAATTGAAAGCGAACGCAACCAGCAGAACGATTTGCGAAAAGCATCCCAGGCTGGCTCAGTGGATTTCCAAAAGATCATTGATGCACAGCGCTATCAATTGTTTCTCGAAAGTCAAGTCGCGGAGTTGCAGGGGCAGATCTCATTGATAGAGCAAGAGTGTCAGCGTCGGCGCGCGAAACTGGTGAAGTGTGAACAAGCAGTTCGCTCACTCGAGAAACTCGAAGAGCACCAACGCGCTGAATGGACTGCTGCACTCGTTAGCCAAGAACAGAATACTCTGGACCAATGGTCGAGTTTTCGCTATTGGTCTAAGAGTCAGATCGATGACGCAAAACAGGCGCTTGAGTAGATGTTGAGTTAGGGGCGATTGCAAGTAGCGGAATGCAAGTAGCGGAATGCGTCAAGCATTTCGGCGCGTTGCTTCAGCCGCGCACACGACACCGGTAGCTACACCAAGAACAAGCGAAGAGATGCACATAGAGTGCACGAAAGCCTTGACGGTTTCCGCTACCAGCGGACAGAACATCAAGTTCACCACGGAGTTTCCACATGAAATTTTTGCTACAACTTTTCGGGGCATTCTGTGTTGCCACCGTCTTGGCGCAATGTATCGTGCTGGGACTGTCGGCCTATCGCGGCAACTTAGACGGCGACACACTGCTGCAAGGCTTTGCCCTACTCAATGGCATTGACATTACTGGCAAGCGACTTGAGGACGCTGTTCGAAATGGCAGAGAAGCGCCAATTCCTTCCTACGATGACGTAACGAAGGAACGGGCTCAAAAAAGTCTCAACTTGGATATGCGTGAACGCTCCATTAAGCTTGCAAAGGAACAAGTTGAAGCCAAGCAACGCGAGTTGCAAATGGAGATTACAAACTTCGACAATCGCAAAGATGCCTTTTATTCCAAGCTGGATGAAATGAGTAAGGGCATTGAAGATGCAAGCCTTAAAGATGTGAGGCGCACACTCGAGTCGCTTCCTCCG
>JANRMD010000632.1:0-7446 GCA_033761895.1 Pirellulaceae bacterium
GCCCCTCACCCCCCGTCCCCCTCTCCCCGGAGTACCGGGGCGATGGGGAGTTCCTTCGTTCGTGACTGTGTTGCCTGAAGAGGAACAAAAGTTACATAATCGGATTCTGTCTTATTGCTATTTGTCGCACAGCCCAGGCTCCGCCTTATACTCCCTCATAATCCCACCCTCATACCCGCACCTTCCGCCTCCACCTCCACCCTCCATCTCCACCCTCCGCCCCTTCCATCCCGCCCCCGCGAACCCCACGCGCCTATGGTGAAATCGCCCGCTTTTTGTTAGATTCCCATAGTGCGAATTCGTCCAAACATACCGGATCACCTTATGAAACAAACGTACTTTTCGATCGCGACCCTGTTGCTGCTTGCTAGCACGTTAAATTCCGTCGCCTCTCCACCTCAAGAACCAACAGGAACGCCCAACTTGAAGACTCCGCTACTTGACCGTCAGTTGTTTTTTGGCAACCCGCAAATTGCAAGTGGACAGTTAAGTCCCGATGGCAAGTTCATCTCGTTCATGAAGGCCTACAACGGCATCATGAATGTTTGGGTGAAGAAGTTCTCCGAGCCGTTCGAAAACGCGCGTCCGTTGACCGATAGCCCACGACCACTCTACGGTTACTCTTGGACGGACGATGGCAAGTACATTTTGTTCGTCAAAGATTCCGATGGCGACGAGAACATGAACATTTTCGCCGTCGATCCCAACGCCGCGCCAGCCGCTGGCAAGAAAGTCCCTGAGTCGCGCAATCTGACGCCGCTGAAAAACGTTACCGCGCAATTGATGCATGCAAGCCAAAACAATCCTGACCTACTCTGGGTTGGCTTGAACGACCGCGATGAAGCTTGGCACGATCTCTACCTCCTGAAGATCTCGACCGGCGAACGCACTCTACTTTATGAGAACAACGATCGCATCACCGGCTATGAATTCGATTGGGATGATAACTTGCGATTGCTGAGCCGCACGGATGAAGCGGGCAACACCGTTCTGCTGCGTAAAGACGGCGACAAACTGGAACCGATCTATGAAACTTCAGTCACTGAAGGGGCGAGTGTCCTGGGCTGGGATAGCCAGAACAAAAACATCTATCTGGAAACCAATAAAGGTGAACTGGATTTGACAACCGTGTTTGTGATGGATCCGGTTACCAAAGCCATGAAGCTGTTCGAGAGCGACCCTGAGAAACGCGTTGATTTCGGATCGCTCGAATTGGATCGAAACACGCGTCAAGTCATCTCGACCTCGTACACCGACGATGAGACGCGAATCTATTGGAAGAACAAGACTTGGGAAGAGAACTACAAGTTCCTCAAGTCGACTTTTCCCGGTCGTGAGATCACCTTCCAGAGCTCCACGAAGGACTACAGCAAGTTCTTGGTCGCGGTTCACGGCGACAAGTATGCTGCAGAAGCGTATTACTTCGATGCCAAGTCGCGAGAATTGATCCTGCAGTACACGCCGCGCCCCGAGCTTAAGGCGGTCGAAGAGCATCTGGCCAAGATGACACCGATTCGTTACCCCAGCAGCGATGGGCTGGAGATTCCCGGATATCTCACGTTGCCCGTTGGGCTCGAACCGAAGAATTTACCCGTCGTGGTGCTAGTGCACGGAGGTCCCAAAGGTCCTCGCGATGAATGGGGCTATGATCCCGAGGTTCAGTTCCTGGCCAATCGTGGCTACGCGGTACTCCAACCCAACTTCCGCGCCAGTGGCGGCTACGGCAAAAAATTCCTTAACGCCGGTGACATGCAATGGGGCAAGTTGATGCAGGACGACATCACTTGGGGCGTCAAGCACTTGATCGAAAAAGGAATCGCCGACAAGAAACGCATCGCCATCATGGGCGGCAGTTATGGTGGCTACGCAACGTTGGCTGGCCTGGCATTTACACCCGAACTGTATGCTTGCGGAGTCGATATCGTAGGCCCCAGCAATATCTTTACGCTGTTGGAATCTGTCCCAGCCTATTGGGAATCCGGCCGCGCATTTCTGTACGGAATGGTGGGCGATCCAGAAACCGAGGAAGGAAAGAAACGCATTCGAGAGGCCAGCCCGCTGTTCAGCGCGGAAAAAATCTCACGCCCATTGCTGATCATTCAAGGCGCAAATGACCCTCGCGTGAAACAAGCTGAAGCAGACCAAATCGCGATTGCCCTGCGCGATCGCGGGCACGATGTCAGTTACTTGTTGGCCGAAGATGAAGGGCACGGGTTTGCAAAACCAGTCAATCGTATGGCCATGTACGCAGAGACCGAACGCTTCTTGGCTGAAAAGATCGGCGGTCGCTACGACGCACTCATGCCCGAAGACGTCAAAAAACGGTTGGAGGAATTGCGAGTCGATATCAGCAAAGTCACCTACACCAAACCGGAAGACAAGAAGTAGTCCACAGTTTGGCAAGCTCAGCCAAGCGTGACTGCGCTGCGTGCCGCAACTTCGTCTCCAGCACTTACGACGCTAACTCTAGATGATCGACGCCAACGCATGCCACTGCACAGCGAACTTTATACTCTTCGCTGTCGCGTGCAGCCTGAGCGCTGCTCCGCAACTGCCAGTTGGTTTCGCCGTGGCCGATGCAGACAGCAACGGCAGCGTTTCACTGCTGGAGCTTACGGAGTACTTGTCCGAGCGGCTGAAGGACTTGGATGTTCCCTTCGAAAGAGTTTTCGATGGGATCGATACCGATGGCGACAAGCATCTATCAGAATCGGAATTCGCCAACCGACATAAGGTGCTGGAAGAAATCTTGGGTCCAGATTGGATGGGACAAGGACTGGGTTTTTCCCTGCCACCCGACCCGGGAGCTGACTACGTATTGTTTTCTGGGCTCGATCGTCCTACCGATGACCTGAAGATCTACAGTGCTGTGCACCATCGATACCAGGAACAGTTGGCCCAGCCAAATGCATCCTGGACAGCCTCCGGATGGAAAGCCGTCGATCTGGAGAAAGTACCGAAGTCTGCTAAAGTCGCCTTGCCCGCAGCCGCTAAGAAGCCAAGCACCCTCGACCTGTTTCGCGCAACGCTGGTGATGGTCGGTGGTGGTTCAACGGAAGCGATGTCCATCGGCGGAGCAGTGATCGTCAGCCCAGATGGATTAGCGGTAACCAATTTTCATATTGCCAACTTGTTCAACGAGAAACTCATCGGCTTGCTGAGCGACGGAAGGATGGTCCGAGTCACAAAGTTTTTGGCTGGAGATCCAGTGACGGATGTAGCTCTAGTGCAACTGGATAAACGCGATTTACCATGGGTACCGGTCGCTACAGCAACTCCCGAGATGGCCGAGAACATACTGATGGTTCATCATACGGAGAATCGGTTTTACACGTACGACCGAGGCTACGTAAAGCGTTATCCAGTGATCAGCACCCAGCCTTGGATGGAGATTTCAGCGGATTTTGCCCCAGGTGGCAGTGGTTGTGGCATTTACAATGCCAACCATGAATTGGTTGGGCTTGTATCGATGATCATGATGGGAGACGGCCCCACCATTGCCAGCCAAGATCTAAGCTTGCCACCTGACGATCCGACAGCCGAAGGCGCTGAGGCTGAGGATTTCGCAACTCCACCAGGAGCCATGGTGGTCGTGAAGTTAGCCGTTCCGCTCTCCGCAATTCGCAAGTTGTGCAAGTAACGAAACATCTCAGCCGTCGATAGCGGCCTGAGTGGATCGCTCCTGCCTGGCTTGGCAAATGCGACCCACCGCGCATGTCAGCGCATCTGTGTAAAACTTCAGCGCATCTGTAGCAAACTTGCCTAGCAACGGCAGGTGATAGCCTGGGATGCCAGTCCCAGGTTAGAACGCGGCGCAATGGTTTAGTCGCGGAGCGACGGCAGGGAGTTGACTTAACTCTGCCCTACGACATCGCATACCGCCACCACTATGTTCGCATTAATGTGACTGTGAACCAAGGTTGATCACGGCGCATACGAGATGCGACCAGAGCATCCCATCCGTGGCCCAGTTCTAATGTTCGCCAGCGTGCTTAGCGTCTTTTGGGGGCGAACGAACCGATTGCGGTGACGCCATCATCACCGACTTCAAGAACGTCTGCGGTAACGGGGTGGCCAGACTCATTGTATTCGCGCAAAACGACGGCACCCAGCCGACCAAGGAAGTCTCGATTCGCGCAAGGAACGATGTAGACGAAGTCGCGCGTCGGTGCAACAGCATACACCGGCCAGCCATGAGATGGACTGACAAGTTTACGAAATCCCTCGCTGAGAATAAGCGAGGCTTTAAACGGCGTTTCGTTCGTAGATAACATGCCAAGCTTAACACCGTCAATCACTTCGATCTCCAGTTGCGTCTCGGCAACAAGTCGACTCATGTTCAGATTGGCTTGACTAACAACCGTTTCGCGCGAGACATTCCAATCCGAGAGCATCGACTCGGTAATCCAGGAAATTCGCGACCCATCTGGCGGCGTAAACACAAAGACCTTGACCAATTCATCGTTCACGATTTCGTGCAATGTGTCGTCAAATCCTGTTTCGTAATCAGCTGGTTCGATCGAGAATCGGGCATGCGATTTGACAGATTCCCACGCTGGTATGTCTTCGAACATGTCAACGTCAAGTTGCATTGCGAAGCGGGAGATTGCGTCAGCGTCATGGTCGCGTTCGTAATTCCGGCGAACATTCTCAAGACTGAAAACTGCGTTGACATCGCCGATCTGAATGTTGTAGCGCCCGTCGTCAGCGATCGTAAACGACAAGTTGCGTTTCGCCAACTCGAGCTGGAACAGTTCGTCGGCATTTCGGTTTGACTTTTTAGGCATAGGGGTACCCTCGATAAAGCTATGCGCGAATAAGAACTCCTAGCAATCAATCTTCTTCCTGCAGTTTTTGTTCAGTGTGCCACTGGCTTTGCCAGTGCAAACGAAGGAGCTACCCGTTCACAAAGAGAGTCTCCCCAATACCAATGAGTTTATCACGAGAGCTGCCGAAGATGGACGGTATCACTTACGATCCAATTAGGTTATGACTCTGACGGTAGGCGATATTAATGTGTCACATGAACGAACGAAGTCACTTGATCTTAATTTCGGAAATTGGCGTGCCAGCTGGCAGATCTTTGACCTGCCGATGTACTTGACCATGAATACTGACGTGGACCGCGACGTCGGTCGCTTCGACATTGTCGATGTCGTCCATTCCTCCCAAGACGAGCAAATGCTTATGGCTGTAGACTTGCGCCGGTTGCAGCGTCATTCCTGCCTTGCGGAATTGCACGATCCGCGATGGAAACATGTGATCCGTAACGAATTGATTGTCGCGTAGCAACAACTGGAATGACTCACCGTCTTCTGCGACGTTGCGGATGTTGCCTTCAATCATGTCAACAAAATAAACTGCGCCAGACTCGCCTTGAGCAAACACATCGCCCATAGCGGTCAGTAGGACAGGGCGCAGCGGCTCAGGCATTGCCCACGTCCACTCTGATAGAAGCTGGTCCAAGTCAACGCCATTGGGGTTGATCGTCAAATCGTTCATCGTGATCGGCATAGGGCACCTCGCAGTGAATGAGAAACAATACCAAGAATCTCTCACCATATTGCATTCGTAGTTGGTTTGCCATGACTTATTGCCAGAGTTTACTCTGGAGGCTCGGTCGAAGCACCACGGGTATCAAATCGATGCCACATTTGGCACGCAGCGTGATAAGTTCCTGTCAATAATGTGGCAAACCCAAGAATGGTCGCGACAATTGTCAGCCAATTCCAGGTCAGTGCCATGAGTACCTTTTCGATCGCTGTATATTCTCTCGGATGCGGCTGAGCGGGAGCGAACATCAATATAAGCACGGCGAGAACAGCCCCACTCGTAAAGATGTCTGTTGACGACACGGATACTCGAAACCATCGACGCTTCTCGGCGTCGTAACGCGGAGGCTCATAGGGATTGTTTGTTCGCTGGGGCGAATGGTTAGACGCCATTCTCATCGCTCGTCGTCCTCATCGTCTTCGTCGTCATCGTCATCGACAATCGCCTCCTTGGTAAAGCTCAAGCCGAGCAAGCCATGTGGCCTGACGATACCGCAATCCTCGCAGCGCAACCACCACCCGACCTCCAGTGTGACGCCGCGACCGCAAATGCCGACTCGACCACAAATGGGACAACGCATCGGAACGGTAAGCTCGCGCTGTAGCCGGAACCCCAAGTACGCACCGTAGCCACCTGCGCCGACCAATGGCACGAATGCGAGAGCTCGAAGTGCGGAACTGAGAGGACTGGGCGGAAGTAAGATGGAAACGAAAACGACCCCGAAAGCCACAGGAGCGACGATCCGATTGATGATGAAGATTGTTTTGAACTGCATGGCGTGTGAAGCTGCCTTATACTGCGGAACACCAGTCCGGCGCGATGATCTATCCTTTGATAAAACGCACCGCTCGCCGACTTCGGTGCATCTGGTCGAAGCGGCGGACTCAGCAAATTCTCATGACCTTGCTCGAAAAGCCGCAATAGCCAAGCCGATTCCGAACGCTACCACTAGCTTCTGAAACGCTCTGTAGGGTAGTTGCTCTGATTTCACAAATCGAGGTCGACCGCTCCGGTTTACGGCATAGTGCGCTGACTTATTGTTCGCCGACGTCCATGTCTTCGGGCAGTTGCTCCTCGTCGCCACCGGGCAGTAATCCGGCAACACGATCTCGGAGCGCTTTTATACCACGATTTGCGAGTTCGCCGCCAACATCTTTCGCTGAGGCGCGAATCACACGTGTTGCAAGTATATCATCGATCGAGCCGGTTTGGCGATCTGGGCCCGACGAACGCACAACGATCAGGGACCCAAGCAAAGTTTTGTCAACGAACAGTTCAACTGGTTGTTCCCACCCGTCACGGTCGCGCAGCTTGCCAGGTACAGGATCGGCAACTCCATCGTCCTTGATTTGTTCGGCGAAAGTGTCAGCCAGCTTCTTCACTTGGGCACGTGTTTCTGCAACGCGTTGTTCCCGTATGCGAACGCCTACAACCCGCGTTGCAACGCCGCCAGCGATTACTACCAACACAATCACAGCCAAGATTGCGGACTGCTTCCGGCTAATTGACGGCGCCTCATCTCTGACTGGGATGTCAGAGGCCGGCTTTCCTGCCGCAAGACGTTCTGCGCGCTCCTGCTTGCGATGGTTGTATTGACGTGAGGCAGCAGTTATGCCTTGCGTGACAGCGAGGAAAGCGAATTCAACGACAATGGCCAACAATGCAACAACGCCCTCAACAATCCCAATCAATGCTTGGAATAACGCACCAACGCTTGCAGCAATTAGTTCAATAATGGCTTCCATAAGCGCACGTTGTCCCGAGTGTTAGTGAACGTCACACATCAGCAAGTCGACGCTGGGATTTTCCCATCGTCACAACGCACCGCAACTCAGGTGCATGCGATGCTTTTTTCGTTTTATAGTTGTTGCTTGACGCCGCTCGCATGGTCGC
>JANRMD010000633.1:0-9857 GCA_033761895.1 Pirellulaceae bacterium
GACGGTACCATGGTTGTTATCGAAGGTGGCCGCTACCGCATCAACGCTACGTTGGTGGTTGTTGTCACCAGCACGCTTCAAACTCAAGCCGGTCGAATGCTTTTCGCCAAAGTCGAAGACGGTGTACGCAGCCACACCTAAAGCTCCAACCTTGCGGAATTTCATTCGATGTCGAATCTCAATGTTACGCTAAAGGTCCGCGTTAACTCTGAGTGATCTTTACCGAACACCTCATTCTCGGCGGGACCGAACTCGCAGAGCGGATTCTTACCGGTAGATCCGTCGTTAGAGTAACGACTCGGTCGAACCAGCCCATAATTGGCCCCTCCCGCATCCGGTGTGATCGCTACCAGCTTCTTCAAGTTCCTTCCCGCAAGCGATGCGATCTTCTTGCACTTCGCCAGCGCTTCATCGTGGGCTGTCTTGGTGGCATCATTGATCGCAGATTCGGTCAACTCGCCAACAAAGAACATATCGATCTTGCTGGACTCGAAAGGCGACTGAGCTCGAACCCGTTTACAGACCTCGTATGGAAGTAGGCTCAATTCATCAGAGTCCTTTCCAGCCACGGACACATCGAACGATACAAAAGCAACTGCCGTGTATTCGCTAGCCTCAACTGCAGGCGACAGAGCGTAGCTGTTCTGATAGAAGAGATTCAACTGCCTCGGCGTCGTATCCCATTCCAGGATCTTGCTGGCTGAGATCTTGATCGAGTCTTTGCCAACGCCAATTCCTTGCAGTGCATCTATAGCGGATTTCTTCATCGCTTTGAGTTTTTTAATTGCCTCTCGAGGATCGGCATCCACTGACTCCAAGGTCGTAAATCCTCGCAGCAACTTTGCCGGCACCGTCATCGCGTGCGAGCTAGCGACAGCGAGCCCATTGGATTCACCCCAATTAGGACTAACGGACACCTGCGCGATGCAAGGCTGCGATATACATAGAATCCACAACCAAGCGAACGTAGTGATTTTCATTTCTTTACTTTGAATTTAACCCAGGAAAAGCCCTTCTTGATTCGAATTCATCATAGAAAGCTTGAATCGTGGCAGCAACCTTTTCAAGTGGAACTTGGAAATCCGCATCCACAAAAGCGGTGCCATCTACTAGCCTCAGTTGCATATCAGCCCCTGTTGATGATTCAAAAGCGATCGTGGCATCAATGAACAGAGTTCTCACCATCGGCATACCGCCAATTTGAACACCACGATACATCTCCCAAGGGATCCAGCCGAGTTGCTGTTTGAATCCTTGCAAGGACACGACCAACCACATGACCCTGATCACTGGCGGAATCAAGGGCACACCATCCAAACTGGACCTCCCGATTAAATTCACTTCAATGCCTTCATCATCAATGCGCAATAGAGGCTTCCTGCGAACAAGCACATTGGACCAGCCCAAAAGCGCAAGTAAGATCATGGGGGTCGCCAATGCGCACAGCGCAATACCCGCATCAACCCCTGAAGTACCATCCGCTTTCTTCATAAAGCCAAAAAGAAACAGCGGCCCCATGATCGTGCACATTGCCGCAAGATGAGAAGACACTGCAGCGAGAACACCGTGGTACCAAGTTTTCGCGAAAAAAAGCACTTGCGAACTGGGCATATGGCACCGAATTTTGAAATTTTAAACTTGACTTTCCTGAATTTTCGTTCTGGACTACCCAAAGGTTGTAGAACAAGCTCCACGGATTGCAATACCAAGCCATCAGTATCACGCCACCAGCCTCTGTGTGCTGCGTCTCCCTTCCGCTCGCTCTGCACTAACGATCAGCCAGAAGGCGCTCGTGTTGATGTTGCACGTTGCGCAGCTTTCACAACCCGAAGCGTTAGCGAGGGACCGAGTTGCGGGGTCGGCATGACGGTACAGAAAGTTCCCTCGCTAACGCTGTTTGATGTTGCGCTGTTTTGATTTAGGGACAAAGCCCCCGGCCAATTGCCTAGCCCGGCCTGAAGGGCCGGGAGTAAACGCATAAGGGATTTTAGGGCCAAAGGCCCGGCCAGTTGTTCCCGAGTAGTTGGTTGATTCACAAACGCTCGGGCCTTCAGCCCTAGCGACCAGTTGCACCTTAACTCCCAGCCCGTTGAGCTGGGCTAGGCAAACGCTGGACCTTTGGTCCGTAAAACCCAAAGCCTCGGGTCATGTCGAAAACCAGAGTCTAGCGCCTTCCGGCTAAAGTAAACTGCACGAATTCGTTACTTGGGGAGAAGCGTTCGAAGCTGTGTGGTTCCGAGAAATGCTACGCAATGATCTCATGAATGGGTTCAATCGGTTCAACACCAACCAACTTCTGATCCAGACCTGAATGGAAATAAGACAACCGGTTAGGATCGAGCCCTAGCTGATGCAGCACGGTAGCATGCAAGTTCTTGACATGGAAAGGCTTCTCAACCGCCGCCGAACCCAACTCGTCCGTTGTGCCAACACTGGTACCGCCCTTAATGCCACCTCCTGCCATCCACATCGTAAAGCCGTAGGAGTTGTGATCGCGACCAGTACCCTCTGCATACTCGGCCGTCGGTTGGCGACCAAACTCTCCGCCCCAAATCACCAACGTCTCATCGAGCAATTTCCGTCGCTTAAGGTCTTCCAGCAATCCAGCAATCGGTAAATCCGTATTGCCTGCATGATAGTCATGGTTGGTCTTCAGATCCGAATGCGCATCCCAGTTGTCGTCATTGTGCGCCCCACCAGAATAAATCTGAATGAAGCGCACACCCCGTTCAACCAACCTGCGAGCCAATAAGCACTTGGTTCCAAAGTCGCGAGTGCGGTCTTTGTCCATCCCATACAACCGATGTGTCTCTTCGGTTTCCAACTGAGTGTCCACCGCTTCAGGTGCACTCTCCTGCATCTTGTAAGCCAATTCGTAGCTCGAAATGCGAGATACCAACTCAGATCGATCGCCGCGGACGTGCGCATGTTCCGCATTCTGCTCCTTAAGCGCGTCCAAGAGATCGCGCTGCAATTGGCGACTGACTCCGTCTCGTGCTTTCAAGTCTAAAATGGGTGTGCCTTGCGTTCGAAAGATCGTGCCTTGATAGCTCGCTGGCATATAGCCACTCGACCAATTCTTCGCGCCAGAAATCGGACCCCCTTTAGGATCCAGCATCACGACAAAGCCAGGCAAATTTTCATTGACCGAACCAAGTCCATAGTTCACCCATGATCCCATACATGGATGGCCACTCTGGACGCGCCCCGAGTTCATCATCAACATGGCCGAACCATGTATCGGTGAATCTGCCGTCATCGAATGAATGAACGCGATATCGTCCACATGTTTGGCAACGTTGGGGAACAGATCACTGACCCACTTCCCACACTGACCATATTGATGAAAATCCCAACGCGGTTCGACGATACGCCCTTGGTTCTTATGTCCGCCCCGTCCAAACGTCTTCACTTCGATCGTCTGATTGTCTCGGCCCTTCATGCTGGGCTTGTAATCAAACGTATCGATGTGACTTGGACCGCCATACATGAACAGAAAGATGACGCTCTTGGCTTTCGGAGCAAAATGCGGCTGCTTCAGTGAGCCCGCATCCGAAGCGAGCGCACTGTTACCAAAAAAGCCATCTTGCGATAGCAAGCCCGTAAGCGCCAGGCCGCCGAATCCAGCCCCAGCTTGCCAAAGAAATTCGCGTCGAGTTCGTCCGCAAAAGTTATTCATGGTCGGTCTTCAATTATTTTGGGAACACGTAGCTAGAAACACGTAGCTTGGGACCATTGTCCCGAGCGTTCGATGCGGCTTTGCTTTAATCAACGTACACAAATTCATTCAAGTTAAAGATGAACAAACCCACATAAGCCAGCGCTTGGTCGTCGTTCATCTGGTGTTTGGTCTTCAGTTCCGTCACCAGTTTTTGACAACGCTCGATCTCCGCTGGCTTCGGCTCGCGTGCGAACGCGACTCGGAACGCAAGCTTGACTTGATCGGCCAGCACATTCCCAGCCTCGGCCTTCAGCCGCTTCGCGAACTCGATCGATTGCTGATTCAGGAAATCGCCATTGAGCATACCCAGTGCTTGACCGGGTTGCGTAGTAATAAACCTCGCCTCGCAGCTTGTATCGGGCTCAGGGAAATCAAAGTTGGATAGCATCGGCACCAGCAATGAACGTTTGATGTGAATGTAAATGCTTCTTCGCGATTGTCCCTCTGCATCAGCATTGTTCCAGCCGCTGCCCGGTACCGATTGGCTGGCCAGCACTTCATTGGACAGCTGCGGATAGACGCTCGGTCCATACATCTTCAAATTCAAGCGACCATTGACAGCGAGCACAGAATCGCGAATCTCTTCGGCACTCAGCCTACGCAAGTCGAACCTACTGAACCAGTTGTTGTTTGGATCCTTGTTTAGAGCCTCTTCCGAAGCGATCGACGATTGCCGATAGGCCTCCGACGTTAAGATCAACTTGTGTAGCGGCTTGATGCGCCACCCATTGTTAACGAAATAACTTGCCAGCCAGTCCAGCAATTCAGGGTGCGTGGGGGCATCGCCCAGAAGCCCGAAATTGTTCGGCGATCGAACGATACCGCGGCCAAAATGATGTTGCCAAATGCGATTCACAAACACACGAGTGGTCAACTGATTGTCGGGCGCAGTGATCCAGTTGGCCAATGCGAGCCGTCGACCGCTGGTGTTTGCTGCCCGATTCGGTTCGATACTTGGCTTGCCGCCACCCAAAATCGAAATGAAAGCCGGTTCAACCTTATCAGCCTTCCCCTGCGGACTGCCACGAGTGAGGATAAAGGTATCCGGTGCATTAGTGCCGTTTTCGCTGATGCACATCCCGTACTCAGTCCATGGCTTCCGCTGCTTGTTCTTTTCGAGTTGCTCACGCAGGCACTTGTATTCGGCCACTAACTTGGCGTCCAGTGAACTGGCAATCGCCGATTCAATTGCTTGGTTAAGATCCTTAGTCTGTTCTACGATTTCGGAGGTTAGTCGTTTACCCTCAAAGTTTGGACCGCTCCAGGACAGGTGCAACCCCTTTCCGAACTGACGTTGGAAATAGTCAACCCGGATCGGATACCTACCCTGCTTCAAAACCAACTGTCGACGCTTGGGAGAACCAACGCCATGGATACCGTCGTATTCAATCAGTGTCTTGCCATCGATGGTTAAGCGAGATCCATCGTCGGAATCGAGTTCAAATGTGTATTCACCATCCTGGGGAACGATCAAATTCGCAGTGAAGACGAAACCAAAGAACTCGGGACGCGTGGCAACTCCAATGTTGATAAGCGGTGGGGTAACTTTTGCAATCGTCTCTGGCTTCAATTTGTCAAAGTCGGGCAAGCTATCGAATGAGTCGCGGTAGAAGCGATATTCGAGATCGTCCAAGTCATAGGTTGACGCTTGCCCCTGCGTAACTGCAGACAACTGCTGCTTAAGGCTTCGCTCGACTTTCGAAAGTTGCTTCTGAATGCGATCCGCGTCCTCACGAATGTTGGCCTCAGCAGCTTTGTATTGCTCACGGTCCGCTTCTGTCGCAATCAACGGGCGTTCCACCTGAGGCCCATAGCCATTGGATGTGATGTTTCTGAAGAACGCCAATGACGAGTAGTAATCGGCGGTGGGAATAGGATCGATCTTATGGTCATGGCACCGGCAGCAATTTAGCGTAATACCAAGAATGCCTTGCCCAACTGTAGTCAGAATGTCGTCGAATCCTTCGTAAAGCGCCAACTCGCGATCCGCAGGTTCGTCATCCCATATCCCAAGTCGATAGAAACCAGTCGCAACCAGCGAATCGCGACTAATCTCCGGAAGTTCATCGCCAGCAAGCTGTTCTTTGATGAACTGGTCATATGGCTTGTCTTCATTGAACGCTCGGATCACATAGTCCCGATATCGCCACACATGCGGCTTTGCACCGTCGCGTTCGAAACTGTTCGTTTCCGCGTAGCGCACCACATCCAGCCAATGTCTCGCCCAACGCTCACCATACTGTTCCGACCCCAGCAACTGGTCGATCTCCGACTCCCACGCTTTATCAAAGTCGATCGCCGCTCGCTTTACGAAACTCTCCGCTTGCTCAATTGTCGGCGGCAGGCCAGTCAAATCGAAGTACAACCTTCGCAGCAACGCAACCGAGTCCGCTTGCGGCGCTCGTCGCAAGCCGTGCTTGGTAAGCGAGGCATCGATAAACGCGTCGATGGAGTGCGAAGCGGTGGTGACCTTCGGAACTGGTGGATTAGATAGTTTTTCAAAAGCCCAGTGCTTCTTCCACTCAGCACCGCTGGCGATCCAGGTTGCCAGAAGGGCCTGCTCGCGCTCCGAAAGCGGCTTACCCTCAGGCGGCATTCGCAAGTCTTCATCCGTAGACCGAATGCGCTTAATGAGTTCGCTTGCGTCAGGCTGATTTGGAACAATCGCCTTTTCACCTGAATCCAAGACTGCCAACGCAGATTCGCGATTGTCTAATCGCAGACCGCCTTCCGCCGTATCAGGTCCGTGGCAGGCGAAGCATCGCCGCGCAAGCAGTGGTTGGATTTCCTGCGGGAAACTAACCTCTGCCTCCTGAGGTAAAGCCGTGGGAATGCAGATGGCGCTACCGATGGCGCTGATCAACAACACGAAAACAAGGGTCAATTGATTCATTGCGATCCAAATTTGATATGGCAACGTACTGGTTGGTCGGAAACATCTCAGGTGTCACTGACACCCTGTCTACTGTCCTCTGGAGCTGCCGATTTTGCAATGGTACCGCAGCATCAGTTTTGATGTTGCGTGTTTCGGGCCTTCCGCAACCCGAAGCGTGAGTTTTGATGTTGCGCAGTTTTGGGATTTACGGACCAAAGGTCCAGCGTTTGCCTAGCCCAGCTCAACGGGCTGGGGAGTAAGGTGCAACTGGTCGTTAGGGCTGAAGGCCCGCCCGTTTACCGATCAACCAATTACTCAAAAACAAATGGCCGGGCCTTTGGCCCTACAATTCCTTTCGCGCTTACACCCAGCCCTTCAGGCTGGGCTGGGCAATTGGCCGGGGGCTTTGCCCCTAAATCAAAACTGCGCAACATTAGAAGCGCGTTAGCAAGGGACCTTTCTGCATCGGCAAAACTTACTTTTTAACTGTGTCGTTATCGAACAACGCTTCGGCAACGTCTGTTACTTTACCATCGGGGATACCCTTGGAAGCATTGAGAATGCTCAGTGGGTCAATGTGGGCCCAGGCGGATGATGCCGCTAAAACGGCAGCAACCACTTGGCTGACATGCAGCACCCAGACCACAACCCCCGAGCCGATTGCAGTTTTCGCTATGAACTTCGCGCCTTCGATGGCTGCAACCTGCGAATTGTCTCGCAACTCATCTTGCAAATGCGAAATGACATTTACGTTCACTGCCAGCGACTGAGCCAAACGCGCATCTTGCTCAGCATTCAGTCGCGCGACTGCACTATGGCTTTCAGACAGCAAAAGAGTGTTCGATAAAATTGAATTCTGTTCACCGAAACTTGACGACCAAAACGCCTGACCATCCGAGTTAAACACTAAGGCACCTGTGCGATCCTCACTCCCTTCCGCACTGCTCGACGCTTGCTCATTCGACGCTTTCACAGCTTGGCTGATCCGCGACTGGAAGCTCGTTGAGTCAATTGCACCCACTACAGGCACAGTCGATGCAACGCTGGCTTCGCCCGCCGATTCATCCGGTGTATTCGAGGAATTGCCACTGCTGCTAGTACCCGAGCCAGAGCTGCTACCGCTTCCGTCAGTCGTGCTCCCACTGCTACCGCTTCCACCCGTCCCCTCTGCGGGCGCCGCAGGTAACGTGACAGTGATCGTAACTGTCTGCACGATCGAAGTCAGTGACCCGTCACTTGCCATGTATTGGAACGTCACATCTCCCGCGAACGAAACAAGTGGCGTGTAAGAAAAACTTCCATCAGCCAACAGTGTCAATGTACCGGTTGCAGGCCCGCTAACGAGCACCGCACTCAGTCCATTCGACTCGGGGTCCGTGTCGTTACCCAATAGTCCTGGTCCGCTGATATTCAATGGCGTCGATGAACTTGTAGTGAACTGTTCTGTAAATGCCACAGGCCGTTCGTTGACGTTGTTGATGGCGACGACGAAGTTGGCGGTTATGAACGATCCGTCGGCACTGGTGGCTCGGACGGTAATACTGTGAGCGCTTGTGCTTTCGAAGTCGAGCGAGCCGACCGTTGTAACGACACCCGTGGTGGGATCAATCTGGAACCGACCGGCGGCGCTGTCGTCCAGCGAATAGGTAATCGTAGAATTGGTGGCGTCCAAGTCGACCGCTTGCAAGTGCAGACCAACTAGCGTGCCAGTGGGACTGTTCTCGTTGACTGCGTTGGGCAAGGGAGCGATGTCTGATATCGCGCCGACGTCATATTCGTCTACGTCATGGATATTGATGCTAAACACTTGATCGGCTGTCGATCCATCCAGCGACGTGGCTCGTACAGTGATACTGCGCGTCGCGCCGTCGGTCTCTCGGTCCAAGGCACCAGCCAACGTGACGACCCCTGTGCTGCTATTGATGGCGAAGCGACCACCATCATCATCGCTCAACGCATAACTGACAACGTTCGTGCCACCATCGGCATCAATGGCGCTTGCGGTTACGCCAACTGCGGTTCCAATGGCTGCGTTCTCAGCCACCGAATTGGCGGCCGCATCAACGTCCGTGGGAACCGAAACACTAAACTCATTGACATCGTTCAAGCTGATCGTAAACGTTTCATCGTAAGTCGCGCCGCCACTGTCGGTGACTCGTACCGTGATCGTGTGACTCGGAGATACTTCGAAGTTCAACAGCGATCCGTCAGCCACCGTTACCACGCCGGTGTTGGGGTCAATCGCAAATCGGCCTGCGGCATCGTCGATCAACGAATAACTTGGACTATCTCCGCTATCAATATCACTCTGCGAGATACTGCCAATGGCGGTGCCGGTGGCCGTGTTCTCGTTTGTGTTGAGACCAACCGCAGCAAGATCATGCGGCGCATCGTTGGCGCCTTGGATCGTGATGGTGACCTGCGTGGTACTGATCAACCCAGCAGCGTCGGTCATCGAATACGTAAACACATCGCTAAGCGTATCGGCGGCGGTCCGTAGAGCTTGAACGGCAGCATGAGTGTTGTTTACTGCATAAGTGTAGCTGCCATCAGCGGCGATCTGGATCGTGCCGTAGTTGCCGGTCACCGTCGCGCCCACATTCGTGTTGGCTGAGGCTTGTACGCCGGCGGTTACGCCAACGACTGTTTTACTTTCGCCGTTCGCTACGGAATCGACATCCCCATCGTTACTGAGCACATTGCCTGAGGCGTTGCTGCCCGCAGAACCGTTCGCGACTCCGCCCGCTTCAACTGCGATCCCTTGGTCAACGAAGGCGGTCGGTGCGTCGTTGGCTCCACGCAAGGTGATGGTGACTTCAGCCGTGCTTTCCAATCCAGCCGCATCCGTCATCCGATAAGTAAAGATGTCTGTCAGCGTCTGAGTCGTCAAACGCAACGCTTGAACGGCGGTGTTGGTCTCATCGATCACATAAACGTAGGATCCGTTGGCTTGCAAGGTAATCGTACCGAAGTTACCAGCGACAGCCGCGCCAGCGTTAACTCCCGGTGTCGCGCCCGAGCCAGCCGCAGTCCCCACCACGGTTCGAGTTTCACCGTTGGCCAGCGAATCGACATCTTGATCATTGCTCAGCACATTTCCGATCGCGTTGCTGCCTGCAGTCGCATTGAGCAACCCGCCAGACTCAGTGGCCTCGCCAGTGTCATCCTGAGCCTGGGGTGCATCGTTGCGCCCATCGATAGTGACCGTGATTTGTGCCGATGATGTTAAGCCCGCGGCATCGATAATCGTGTACGTAAAGA
>JANRMD010000634.1:0-21596 GCA_033761895.1 Pirellulaceae bacterium
GATAGAGATAGTGTGGTAAGGCGGCGGCTGGTCTGTGCGACAAATAGCAACAAGACAAAATCCGTTTATGTAACTTTTGTTCCTCTTCAGGCAACACAGTCACGAACGAAGGAACTCCCCATCGCCCCGGTACTCCGGGGCGAGGGGGACGGGGGGGGCGGGGCGCCCGGTCTGGAGTAAGCGACTTTCTCAATGGTTACTCGAGACGGCAGCACAAGGGCTTACTTAAATTGGCTTAACTTGGGACTGCCCCTCACCCCCAACCCCTCTCCCCGGAGTACCGGGACGAGGGGAGCCACAGCGTTTTCGCTTGTCGATTGCGTTGGAGCAAACCGAAGCTGTAACAAAACTCTCGCTAGAGATTTTGAAAGATTGCTATTTGTCGCACAGCCCAGGCTCTGGCTCGCATGTGCACACTTCATCATGCGATAATCGAGTTGAATGACCAACACGATTCCGGGCTTGGAGTCAGTTTTGTCCAGAATTTTCCAAAATCTTTTCCAAAGTTCGTGAAGATACACCTCGCGAGCTGCACCTAACGTAGGTAACCCTTCGGCAGCGATGGGCCGCTAAGAAAGCCTCAAGTGGGAGACTCGATGCCAATCGATGCGCGCTGCATACAGCTCGCTAGCCACGGAGACCGAGACGCACAGCGCATCATCTACGAAACGCTGGTGGAACGAGTCCATCGTTTGGTGCTGCGCATTGCTGGTCACGCCGACGCCGAAGATGTAACTCAGAATTTGTTTCTGCATTTGTTCGAAAAACTAGGTTCGTTTAGACACGAAGCGGAGTTCACGACTTGGGTTCACCGCATGGCTGTCAATGAGGCTTTGCAACATGTTCGCCGAGCCCAGAGGCATCCCACGGTTCAGTTGATGCCAGCCGACGCACCTCGGGCTCGCACCAGCCAGACTACAGACACGAAAGAGTTGCTAGAAACGGCCATGTCGCGGATCGATGCTGAACTGCGTTTGACGTTGGAGCTGAAGGAGATCGAGCAGCTGACTTATGCGCAAATCGCGGAAGTCATGGGAATACCGGAAGGTACCGTCGGATCGCGACTCAATCGTGCGCGACACGAACTGCGTCTGCAATTAACTGCTTTGGGGGCGTTTGAACGCGACTCGTAAAGCTCGGGAGTATTGGAAATGAACTGCGAACAGGGAGAGAATTGCTGTCTGCTTATTATGACGGCGAGCTTAAAGAACCGTTGGCTAGCGACCTGACAACGCATGTGGCGCATTGCAGTGCATGTGCTGGTGAACTGCGTAACTTCAAGTCGCTAAGCGAAGTGTTTACGCAACATCAAGATTCGCTGCACACAGCTACGTTGCCTGTTCCAACTTGGGATCGACTCGCGTCGCGTTTGGACGTCGCCGCCCAACCTGCTCCGGTAAGCCCCATCAAGTCTTCGCGGCGCAATCTTGGGTTCGTTGTCACAGCTGTGCTGGCCGCTTCCGTCTTGCTGTGGGTGAGCCTGGATGATCGACGTAATTCCGAGTCATCGACTCATGGCCACGACCACTCGCAAGCCGCTGAAGCTTCTGTCGTGATTGATTTTGAAAAGTTGCTTGACGACCAATCTGCTCTTGCAACTTTATCGCTCGATAGGTCACTCGATATTCTGAGCAACAAGTTTGAGGGCCGCGAAGCGGACGTTGATGAATCCGAGGCGCAGCTTGGCTATAGGCCTTCGATCTCGCAGGCTTTACCCAGCGGTGTCAAATTGGTCTCGAATCGCGTGCTCAAGTTACCTAACTGCAATTGCGCTGCAGGTGCCTGCAGTTGTGGGCCGGCCGGATGCAATTGTGCCGCTAGTCTCTGTAAGAGGGCGGATGGGTCTGAGTTCTTGATTGTTGAGCATTGTGCTACGCAGAATGTCTCCTTCGGAGATCTTCAGTCAGAAGTAATTCGAGATGGGCAGCGCGAAGTGCAACTGATAGATGCCGGGACACGGTTGATCGCTTCCTGGATCGCCAGCAACCGTCGCTTAACCGCTATTGGACTCAACGACCGCCAAGAAGCTCATGCTCTCGTCGAGTCCTTGGTCCAGAACGTGGCTACGCGCTGAAATACTCGACCTTTGGGGGTCGAAAAACAAGGTTTTTCAATTGTCAAGTAAAACTCACTTCAAAAGATCAAGTGTCACGAATAACTAGAAGCAAAGGAATCATGATGAAATCCAACTTTACAGGCGTTATCGTTCTTAACGCGGTTGCGATCATGGCGCTCGCTACGGGATGTAGCAATACCTCGCCAGTTGAAACACAAACCGCAAATTCGCCAACTTCAGGTGTGCAGAACGCTTCGAGTGGAATGGCAGGCAGCAGTTCAAACGCACTTGATACTGAAGCGCATCCACACATCCCTGGCGCTCATGGAGGCATTATCGTGCCGATTGGAGCCGACAGTTATCACGCCGAAGCGGTTGTCGAAAAATCGGGTAGCATGAGACTGTTACTGCTCGGCAAAGACGAGAGCCGCATTCAAGAGGTCGATGTACAGCCGCTTAAGGCTTATGTCAAAGGTGCTGACGATGCCGATGCGACAGCCATAGAGCTTGTGGCCACTCCACAGGAAGGTGACACTTCCGGAAAAACCTCGCAGTTCGTGGGTCAACTGCCCGAAGCTGTGGTTGGCAAGCCGATCGATGTAACGATTCCCAATCTGCGAATTGGCGATGAGCGTTTTCGGGTCGGATTCAGCACCGCTGCGCAAGCGAACACGCACGAAACAAGCATGCCAGCCGGTGTACCAACCGGCGCAGAGCAAAATCTGTATTTGACGCCTGGTGGCAAGTACACCTTAGCGGATATCCAAGCGAACGGTAACATGGTGGCCTCGAAGAAGTTCAAAGGCCAAATGTCAGCCCACGATATGAATCCGCAAAAGGGAGATCGAATCTGCCCTGTTACACTTACCAAGGCTAATCCAAAGTTCACTTGGATAATCAATGCCAGTCCTACCAATTCTGTTGCCCACCCTGCGTCGATGAATTCGTGCGCATCGCCAAAGAATCACCCGATCAACTTAAAGATCCCGATCAGTACATTAAGTAGTCTCCCGTTTGTCTATCAAAACAAAGTTCGCCAATGAATAAGTCGCATCTGGGCATCTCTGCAGTTGTGTTTGTGATGGCTTCTGCAGGAGCCTCGTTGCTATCGAACGCGCATGAGCCCGTAAGGGTCGCTGCTGGCTCACTAACTAAACAGGCCCTTTGCGCCGACGGCTCATAAACTCACTAGCCGCAGGTACTCTCGAAATGCTTGACGCATTCCGCCACCCAGAATCTAGTCAGGACATAGCACTATTGCTTCATCCAACTTTAATTTTGGATTTTGTATTATCAACCAGAACGCGCTAGCATCCGGTTTTCGCCGCGGGAACCGGTGCTAGTGCACTGCGGCTAATCCTTTACGTTGCTTTCGATTTTCCAAAGCGATAGAACAAAGCTGGGGTAACGATTTGGTCTAGCAGCGTCGAACTCAGCATGCCGCCGAAGACTACCAGCGCTAGCGGGTAAAGGATCTCCTTGCCTGTTTGCCCCGCTCCAAACAGCAGCGGCAGCAGTCCAAAGAAGCTGGTCGCGGCGGTCATCATCACTGGGGCGAGTCGTTCGAGACTACCGCGAATAATCATCGCCTTACCAAACGGCTCACCCTCGTGCCGCATCAAGTGGATGTAGTGCGAAACCATCATGATGCCATTGCGACTGACGATACCGATCAACGTGATGAAGCCGACCCAGTGCGCGACGGATAGCGTTGTCGCGCTAATCCAGACGCGCGGCCATTCCCACCAGGCTGCGGCTTGCAGTGCTTCGGCGGTGGGTTGGTTCACGATCAACAACATAATGACCGCTCCCATAGCCGCCAAAGGGATATTCACGAGCACTTGCAGCGCCGCCTGCCACGACTCCAAACACTGAATCAGCAGCAAGAAAATTCCGATGATGGAAAGCGTGCCTAGCACCAGGATGCGCAGATTGGCTTGCTGTTGGGCCTCAAACTGGCCACCGAGTTCGATGTGATAATGTCCAGGCAATTGCTGGAGCCGACTTTCGATGGGAGCCACCCGTTGTCGTATGTCGGCGACCACGTTGGCCAAGTCGCGTCCTTGTACATTGCAGAAGACGACAATGCGACGTTGGACATGTTCCCGATTCAGGGTGTTTGGGCCGGTCGTATCCAACACTTCGACGACTTCTCCGAGCGATACGCGGCGTCCAGATGGAGTTTCCAAAATTGTCTGCTGAATCACTTCGGGATCGCTGCGAGAATCCTCGTCGAACCAAACGACCAGCCCAAAGAAGCGATCTTCGTCCAGTACCTGCGAAACGACTCGTCCTTTGTAAGCGGTTTCGAGTAGAGCTGCGATATCGCCTGGGGCCAAGCCATAACGTGCGGCGTCTTCACGACGAACTTGCAGACGCACCTGGGATACTTCCACTTGCGGCTCTAGTTGCAAGTCCACCACACCAGGCACTTGATTCATTGCGGTGTATACGTCCTGACTGGCATCACGCAGTTCACGGAGGTCATTTCCAAAGACTTTGACCGCAATCTGAGCTCGAACGCCAGACATGATATGATCCAGGCGATGGGATGTCGGTTGGCCAATATTGGCCTTGATGCCTGGGATCAAAGTGACTTGGTCGCGAATGTTGGCCATAACTTGCTCCATGGGTCGGCCATTGGTTTCATATCCCCAAAGATGAGCGACTGGAATAAGTCGCAGGATACTCGGCAGCCAACCTGGCTTGGCGGTGCGATAGGGCTGAATTTGGACGTCAATTTCCGACGAATTCACCCCCTCCGCGTGCTCGTCGAGTTCCGCGCGACCTGTGCGACGCGATACCGATGTGACTTCAGGGATTTCCAGCAGCAGCACTTCGGCTCGTGCCGCCAAGCGTTGACTTTCCTCCAAGCTGGTTCCCGGTTCAGCTTGAAAACTGATCGTAAAGGAGCCTTCATTGAACGCCGGTAGGAACTCACCCCCCATCCACGCGAGGCTAGTCAACGACAGTACGACGCCAATCATGGTCACACCCAGCACGATGTTGGTATGCGCTAGAGTCCAGTTCAAGAGACGTTCAACCCGACGTTTCATAAACTTTAACAGCCACGCATCCTGCCGTTCTTCAAGGAACTTCGCATTGGGCAAAAGATAGGAAGACAGAGCCGGAGTTACCGTCAAGGAAACCAACAACGAAGCCAGTAGCGAAGTCATGTACGCGATACCAAGCGGTGCGAACATGCGTCCCTCAAGCCCCGACATGGAAAACAGTGGCAAGACGACTAACACAACGATTACTGTTGCATACACGATCGAGTTACGAACTTCACACGATGCTTCATAGATAACCGTGATGGGCGCACGCTGCGATTCGATCGGCAACTGTCGATTCTCTTTCAAGCGGCGATAAATGTTCTCGACATCGACGATGGAATCATCCACGAGATCCCCGATCGCCACTGCAATTCCCCCTAACGTCATTGTATTGATCGTGATACCAAACCACTGAAAAATGAGGAACGTTACCATGATGGAAAGTGGCATGGCGATCAACGAACAGATACTGGTCCGCAGGTTCCACATAAACAGAAACAGAATCACGACGACCCAGATTGCTCCATCGCGGATGGCTTCGATGACGTTGTCTACGGCGGCTTCGATGAACGTCGCTTGTTTGAAAATGCGTCGCTCTAAGACTACATCGTCCGGTAAATCCTGCTGCAATTCGTCGAGGACGTGACCAATTTCACGATCAAGACGCAATGTATCGGCGCCGGGCTGTTTTTGAACAGCGAGTATGACCGCAGTCCCGCCTTCGATGCCCAAATCCGTTTTCACTTGCACGCTACCATCGCCGCGTGCCACAGGGCCTCCAAAGCGAACTTCAGCAACTTCCTTCACCAAGATTGGTCGACGACCTTGCCAGATCACCGGAGTGTTTTCGATATCGGCCAATGTGAGGCTTTGCCCATTGATTCGGATCAGGGACTCGCGCGGTGGGCGGTCCATGATGCCAGCGCCTGCCAGCACGTTGGCTTTTTGAACCGCGTCCGTCAATTGCTGAAGAGTGACATTCTGCGCGGCCAGTCGAGCGGGTGAGGTGATGACTTGGTACTGTTTCAAGATACCGCCCATGACAGTGACTTGAGCCACACCTTCTACCGCCAGCAATCGGTTGCGAACAGTAAACTCGCCCAGAGTGCGGAGTTCCATTTTCTGTTCGTCTGTCTGCTGTTTATCGACGCCCGGTTGCTTCGAACGCAAACCTAGTAGCATGATCTCACCCATGATGGACGAGATAGGAGCCATCACTGGATTGGCGTCTGCAGGCAAGCGAGCCCGCACGGCTTGTAGTTTCTCTGAGACAATTTGGCGATCGCGGAAGATATCCGTCCCCCAATCGAACTCTACCCAAACGATGGAAAGTCCAATTCCCGACGCCGATCGAACTCGCTGTACTCCGGTGGCCCCATTTAGCAAATATTCAATCGGTCGAGTCACCAGGACTTCGACCTCTTCGGGCGCGAGTCCAGGTGACTCGGTCATAATCGTAACTGTTGGACGATTGAGGTCCGGAAACACATCAACCGGCATTTGGCTGAGCTGGAAGCCGCCGGAAAGCATCATCACGAAAGCCACAACCAAGACCAGACGGCGGTTGCTAAGTGAAAATGCGATAATTGAATTCAGCATGAGGAGGTTCGTCTCAGTTATTTAAGGGCAGCATAGCCGCTCTGCAGTTCCGCCGTTCCCTGCACAGCGACCAGTTCGCCGTCGCGCAAACCTTCTCTTACCGCAACCCACCGATCATCCGCAGGACCGACGACAATCAAGCGTCTTTCGAAAGATCCGTCGGCTTTTTGAATAAACACATAGCTGCGCGAGCCTTCGCGCACAACCGCGCTGCGAGGCACTGCCAGCCCACTGTAAGCCACTCCGCAATCGATTGTGATCCGGGCCAGCATATTGTTGAGCAGAGGCGCACGCGGCAGCGTGTCGAGCTCAACCCACACCGACAGAGTTCGATCGTTTTGGGACAACTGCTGCCCACTACGCACAATGCGTCCACTTACCACGTCATCTGGCATCGAAACGAAACGACAGCGTACCGATTGTCCAAGCTGCACCGCTGGAAAATCGCGTTCGCTGATGAAGCCTTGTATCCAAGCCTGAGAGAGGTCATGAATTTCAAAGATGGGATCTTCGGGGCGCACCGCATTCCCTAGAAACTTATCCAAACCCACTATGAAACCATCGATGGTCGCGATCACCGGCAAGCTTGGCAGCAGCTTTTGCGACTGCAAGAGTTCGGAAAGCTGAGTATCGTTCAGTCCAGCTAACTTCAGTTGCCTCATGAGATTATCCCGTTGGCTGCGCGTCTGGCTCAGTTGGCTTTCTGCTTCGAGCAGTTGCCGTTCAGAAACGCCGCTTCTTGCCAGCCGAAGATTCTCGACAGTGGTCTGCCCCAGTTTAGCGTCTAACTCGGCACGCAAGAGACTCAGTTGCAGGTCTTGGAACTCTTGACTGTTTACTTCCGCCAGTACATCACCGCGACGCACCTCTTGCCCGCGATCGGCCAAAATTCGCTCGATCACGCCATTGATTTGCGCAGAGGCAACCGCACGACGCGCTGGAGGCAAATCGACAACCCCATCGATGCTGACCGTCTGCGCGATCGACTGCACCCCGCTCGGTTGAACGAGCAAGCCGATATCGCTGGCGGTTTCAGGACTAACCGTCAGAGTCCCTTTAGCGAAGTAGCCTCCAAGTTCGTGGCTCCCACGCGTGACAATTCGGTCACCAGGGAATAGTGTTCCCCCACGAACCTCGAGCACATTGCCTGCACGTTTTCCAAGCACCACCGCTTGTTTTTGGTAAGTCGATTGAGCGATCGTGTTTTCTTGTTCAACCAGCACGAAACGTTCGGCACCGTCACGGATCACAGCCTCTGCCGGCAGCACTAAACGAGGTTCGGGTTGGACCGAATGAATCTGAACCTGACCTGACATGCCTGGAAGTAGTCGAATATCTGGGTAAGTCTGGCTAGAGATGGTAGCCCAGGCGGTTGCGAGCTGCGTTTGAGGATCAAGGAAGCGATCGACGACGTCGATCACCGCAGATACAGTCTTGTTCGGTACCGACGCCAATTTGAATTCAACAAGTTGTCCTATCTGAACATTAGCGATGTCTTTCTCAAGGACGTTGATTTTCAACCAAACCGACGAAAGATCGATTACTTCGAGCAAATGCTCTGTTTCGATAACACTTTTTCCAACCGAGAGATCGGTGTGGGTGATGATTCCGTCAATAGGACTGGTGAGGGCCAAGAGCTGTCGATGTTCGATACGCGGATTCTTGAAAATCGCGTCAAGCTGAGATGGGGGCAACTGCAAGCCACGCCACTTGGCACTGGAGATTTCCAACGCAGCTTGAGCTTGCTTCAAATCCGCTTGCGCTTCGATAAATCGGATGCCCGGAATAGCCCCACTGCGACTGGCTTCAGCGATCGATTGCACCAGCTGCTCGGATAGTTCTGATTTGATTTTTGCCGTACGCAACTCCATTTGCAGCTGCTCGAGTGCCGGGCATTCCAGTTCCGCGAGCAATTGCCCTTGATGTACCGCTTCACCTGCTTTGACATTTAAGCTGACAATGCGACCGGACAGAGGTGAGGTGACGAAGGCGTGCTGATTCCAAGGGGCCACAAGGGCACCGTAAGTTGCGATCGTATGCGTGATGGGTTGCTTGGATATCTCGACCGTTTGAACATCCAATGTACTACGAGCGGACCTCGTCAGCATCAACTTGCCTTGATCTGCGTTCACCTCCATGCCACGTGTCGGCAGTGCGCGATGGCCTTCGTGCGCCAACGCCAGATCCAAGGCGAAGGTGCAGACAGCCAACACGAGCAACTTCGAGGGGGTGTTCATATGGTTCAGGCCTACCTAAAGTCTCGGTCTGTCGTGTTGGTTTCCAGATCACTTTGAATCGAGAACTTTCGAAGACAATGGCACGACATTCAGCACAACGACCGACGTTTGGCTGTCACCGATGGATTCCCAGCAAGCGACTGTGCAATTGTCACTCGAGACGATCATGGGATCACGAGCTTGCTCATCAAGAACGCGGGAACTGGCGGCAGATAGCTGACGAAGCCGAAGACGGCCAACACGTCCCTCGGTCCAAACAGCAAATGTATCTAACTTCGAACTGGCTAACCAAGGTTGTTCGCCTTTACCCAAGGGGGCTTCCTGCACTTTATGAGTTGTGAAGAACAACTCACCGCCGCGACGCCAAACTGTCGAAACGGAACCGTTCGGACCGATGGCAAGCATCCCACCATCCATGGGGCACGCGTTCAACGCCCAATTTCCCTGTCCCAGTCTTTGTGCGGGCAAAAACGAATGACCTCCATCGAGGGAAGAAACGATGTACATATCTCGATTGCCATCCAACGAATTGCGAAACAGAACATGGATGTTAGCCCCATCCATAGCGATCGATGGATGGCAACATTGGCAGACGCTTTTCTCGGGCGAGCGATAGACCAACGTGTTCGCTGACCAAGTAACTCCACCATCGGTTGACTTAGAAGCATACAACTCAGTGGTCATCGCGCGCAAATCTAGCCAGACGCACCACGTGGTACCATCAGCTCCGGCGGCCATGGCGTGCAGACCTTCGCGGGCTGAATCGGCCACATCGTTGACTTTGGTCGGACCAATCCACGATTCGCCCCCATCCGGCGATGTCCACGCGAGTACATCGCCGTCTTGCCCTTTACCTTTTTCACCACCCACTGCGGTAACGACCAGCGATTTTCCGGTAGCAACTATGCGTGGCCCCCGCCGCATACCCAAGGACATATTGGGAACTTGAAATGCGACCTGGGGCGGCGCAAATGACAGTCCGCCGTCTTTCGAGCAACTGTAGCTCACCGTATTACCCACCCCATAAACCAAGTGCACGACACCATCGCTGCTGACACAAGCCTGCGGGTCTCGAAGTTTGGAGCGTGCATGGATTGGGCTCGTTCCAATGCAAGTTGAACTGGCGGTATTGGCAGGACTATTGGTGATGAAAGATTGCTCCTTCGGTCACCCGCGGCTAGCGCCGTCGGCTCACACGCTGAGCCTTAGTAATTCAATCGTTCAAGCAGTTCGAGAGTACTGCGGTGGTCCTCGAAAGCCTTGGCGGCTTCCGCTACCTCATTGAATCGAGGGAAGCGAAATGGCTCATCGACCCAAAAATCAAATATGGACAGAGCACTGTGCTTAGACGCAGTTTAACTTTTGGGTGAACTGCTTTATTGTCGCACGATTGTCCCAACCGTAGCTGCAACAAACCTGCCACAATTGAGAAAGCTGCCACAATTGAGACAATTGTGCGACACTCAATCCAACATGTGGGGACGGCGTACAAGCGATTCCTGCTCACGCCAATCGATCAGCTGCATTTCAACGCTGCGGAAGCCTCGATACTCATTCACAACTGGGCGAAAGACGACATCAATTGGATCTGTCAAGCGTTCAAACTGCGGTAGCCATTCCTCGGCATTACCGAATGCCACAGCCCGCATTTGTTTGCCGTGCTGCGTGAGTTGCACGCTGAGGTGCTTGCCGCTTGTTCCCAGCAATTTGGGCAGGGATACCATCACACCGGTTGCGCAAAAAATGGGACGTGGATTGCCCATACCGAAGGGTGCAAGCAACTCGAGTTGATTCAAGGTCGCCAAGTCAAGTTGTGCAATTGCGGCTTCCGCATCAATACTGAATTCACCTTCGGTATTGATCAACGTAGTCTGCTCTGCCACCGCCTCCAAAAATGCTGTACGAAATGCGGATACATTTTTCTCTTCGATGCGCAGGCCTGCGGCAGCAGCATGTCCACCGCCACCAACCAGCCACTGCATGCAGTCTTGAAACGCTTGATGCAAGTTGACACCGTTGGGACTGCGAGCCGAGCCGGTGCTGGCCTTGGTGCCGAACTTGTCGAGTGCGATTAAGACGACTGGCTTGTGAAACTTCTCAGCCAACTTGCCCGCGACGATACCAATGATGCCAGGGTGCCAGTTCGGGGACGCAAGAACCAAGGCGGGGTCCTCTTCCGGCGAGTGGACTTCTTTGGCTTGCTTCATCGCCGATAGATGAATGCTGCGTTCGAGCGTATCGCGGTTGCTGTTCAATTCCTGAATGTAATCCACCAGCGCCGTCGCGCGAGCTTCATCTTGAGTCACCAATAGCTCGACACCCAGTTGTGCTTGGCCCAAGCGTCCAGCCGCATTCAGTCGTGGTGCCAGCGTAAACGCAATGTCCTCGGAAGCCAGCTCCGCCTTTTCGGTCAGCTTGGTTGCCTCCATCAATTTCTTGATGCCCAGCGATGGACTGCGCTTGAGTGTCTTTAATCCATTGCGAACAATGACGCGGTTTTCATCCAGCAATGGCACCACGTCCGCGACAGTGCCAATCGCAGCCAGCCCGACAGCCTGCATCAAGAAATCTCGCAAGTTATCAGTCACTCGTGGCGATCCACAATGTTGCTGGCAGATCGCCCAAGCAAGTTTGAAGGCGACGCCTGCGCCGCACAATCCAGTAAATGGATAATTGTGCCCGGGCAAGGCTGGATGCACGATCGCTTCCGCGCAAGGTAACTCGTCGCCAATCCGATGATGGTCGGTGATAATCAGCGACAACCCCAGCTCTTTCGCGCGACGTGCGGGCTCTAAACTTGCGACGCCACAATCGACCGTAATGACTAACTTTTTGCCCCGTTCAGCCAGCTTTTCGATGGATTCGACATGCAAGCCGTAACCCTCTTCCATTCGGTTCGGCAAGTGATAACTGACGTTCGCTCCAATCAGTTTGAGGCACAGATAAAGGATCGAGGTGGCTGTCATGCCGTCAGCGTCGTAGTCACCATAAATGACGATTTCCTCGCGCTCGCGTACGCCGCGGATGATTCTTTCACACGCAGCCGTTAATCCTGGCAGCTCTTCTGGTGGACGCAGGTTCGTCAGTTTGGATTCAAGGAAGCTTTGCACATCCTCTGTTTTGGTCACATTTCGCTGCAATAGCAACTGCGCCACTACCGGCGAGACTTTGCAACGGCTGGCGAGTTCCTCCACAGAGCGTCGATCATGCTGGCAGAATCGCCACTTTTTCTTGGCCGATTTACGCTTGGTGGGAGCAGCCACGACCGATTGAGCCGTAGGCGATTCTTCATCCGATGGTAAGAAATTCTTCCCTGTCACGGCCAATCCTCTCCGCGTGTCTCCAGTCGTCGATAAACTCGAAGTGTCTAGTGCTTCGTCCAACTTTAATTTCGGGGTGGCACGCCTCCGAAGCTCTGCGAAGGGCGTGGTTCCTGCGTAATTCGACACGCCCTTCGCAGAGCCTCAGGGGCGTGCCACCCTAATATTAAAGCTTGACGCTCCACTAGGCTATCGCGGGCGATTGCTACGCAACTTTGCCACGGATGCGCTGCTGAAATGCCCGATGGGTCGGCTCACGGTCGACTAATGGTGGCTTGCGGCTGACGTTGTTCTTCGACTACGAGCGTCGCCAGCATCTGTCACTATTGGTTGGATGCGTTGAAGAGTTGAAACCAGAGTGGCTGTCGAGAACGGTTTCATCAAGACGGTGTGAACTCGGGGCTGGTCCAGAATGGTTCCATGCTGCCCCGTTGCACTCATCAAGACGACGGGTGTGAGCAAGTGATCCGGAATCGAATTCAGGATCCTAGCGCTAGCTCGGTTGGCCAAGTCGGCATCCAGCAAAACTAAGTCAAATTGCCCAGTGATGATGGCTGCCACAGCAACCGCTTCATCTATAGCGTTTGCCACGGAATGCCCCAACATACTGCAAATTGACGAAACGGACTTCAATGCGGATGAATTGTCGTCAACAATCAACAGACGCAGCGGTTGGAAGGGCGACTTCTCATCCAAAAGCAGCGCCGCTTCATCCAACGCATAACTCGACGCGATCGATTTGGCGATGGGAAAACCGACACGGAAAGTGCTACCTACCCCTGGCGTACTGTCAATCGCTAGGAAGCCCTTGTGGTTGTTTACGATGCCTTGAACTGCGGTCATCCCCAGGCCACGCCCATCTCCTTTGGTTGAGAAAAAGGGCTGGAAAATCCGCTCGAGCTGCTCCGCACTCATGCCGCAGCCGTTGTCATGTACGGTCAGTACGGCATACTCTCCGCTGGGAGTTGCGGGAGTGTACATCCGTTGTGTTCGGATTGGACCTGAAATCAAGACCGAAGCTGTTTCAATAGTAATTCGCAAACGCTCACCATTCCCTGCTTCAGAAGCGTTTGTCAGCAGATTGACAATCACTTGACGCAGTTGAGTTTCGTTGGCGTTGACAAGCAGTGGGATCGTATCGAGTGATTTGCAGAGTTCAGCGCGTCGACCGATCGATACCCGTGACAATTCTGAAGCGCTGTTCACAACTTCATTTAGGTCGACCACGTGCTTGTCGGCATCCTCCGCGCCGCTCAAGCTCAACAGCTGCTTGGTCAGTGAACTAGCGCAATGAACACTCGCGATCACTTCGCGCAGTAACTCATCGGCCGGGTGATTCGGCTCCAAGGTCTTGAGTGCTAATTCAGCATTCAATAGCACTGGCAATAGTAGATTGTTGAAGTCATGCGTTACGCAACCAACCATTAACCCTAGACTTGCAAGGTGTGACGATTCAAGCAGCTTCCGATCAAGCGCACTACGCTGGTTTTCGATCTGAAACCGTTCGGTAATGTCGGTCATATAGACCGTGATACCGCAGATCTTTCCATCCTCAGTTTTTGTGGGGCAATAGCGGTTATCGTAAAGTCGACGAAGAACATTGGGCGTCCCCAAAGCTTCAGTTACTGTGAAGTCATTATCCGCGAGAGCCCAATAGAGGCTGTTACCCACCTTTGCCCGTTCGTGCGTATCTCGAACCACCTCGCTTAGGAAATTGGTGCCGACAGAGATGTCCACGCCCCACAGTTCCCGAATCGCTTGAGCATGGGACTTGGTGAAGAACGTATAGCGGTACTCCTCATCAAGTGAAAAAAAATTAACGCACGGCATTTCCAGCAACACTTGCAACTGCGCGCTTGAGACCTTCACCAATCCGCTTTCCAAGATCATCATTCCATTTATAAGTTGTCGAAAAGAGCCGCTGATCGAGTCCCAAATAGTCGCAAAGTGCCCTCTAACATCCTGATGAGCCAAGAGCCCGCATGTTCATTGCAGTTTCTCGACGCTTGTGCACCCGTCGCGAAGTTAGCATCTTGGCACAGTGATTTAGGTCAAAATGATTTGGGTACCCGCCAGCTATTTCGTTCGTTTTCACCAAATCGACTTTGCATCTACCTAGCCAATCATGCAGCCATAGTCTGTTCGTGACGAATTTGCGTCACCAATGGCTCGAAGACGATGTCGTTGAGATCTGCACGGCATCGGGCAAGAATTCTCTATTTAATGTCACGAGATTTTTGGCTCAAAACCGCACCAAAATTTTCAAAATTTCACGTGCGACGGGAATTTTGCGTAGAATCCACACTCTGTGGGCTTGGCAAACCCGTAGCTTAGCTAGGCTGCGATTCAGAAAGGGTTAGCCAGCAACTCAGGAGACTGCCGACAGTGCGCTCCTGGAAGATGCAGATAAATCCTATCAATGGAAGTTGCGCCATGTCAGACAAGTCGCCAACTGAGATTCTGACAGCTATTCAAAAGGGTGATCCCCAAGGGGTCGAGCACCTGTTTCCGTTGGTCTACGAAACGCTCAAAGGCATCGCGCGAAATCGATTGCTGAAATTTGATAACGCTCACGGCCTGTCCGCTACTGAGCTGGTGCATGAAGCTTATATTAAGCTCATCGACCAGAAAGAATCCACGTGGAAGAGCCGGACGCACTTCTTTGCAGTCGGATCGAAGGTGATGCGGCAGATCGCAGTTGATCGAGCACGTTCGAACTTGACTCAGAAACGGGGAGGCGGGGTCCTTCATGTGCCGATCGAAGGCGACCAGATATCGTCCAAAGATGACCGGCATGTGCTCGCTCTGGAAGATGCGCTCAAGCGTTTGGAAGAGCTCGATGTGAAACAAGCGAAGATTGTCGAGTTGCGTTTCTTCGGAGGGATGACCGTAGAAGAAGTGGCGGAGACCATCGGCATGTCCAAACGCTGGGTCGAAGCGGAATGGACATTGATTCGAGCTTGGCTGCGCAAGGAATTGTCCGAAATGTAGTTTTAATCAAGCGATTGTTTGATTTTTTGTGGGGGGCGAGGCCAGCAGTCACTCGGGAGCCGAGCGCTCAGGGGCTAGTTGTCTCGTCCACTGCCGCGATGAACAAGATTTGAAGATCGTCCTGAATGCCCGATAACAGAGACTTGATCCGAGAGATCTTCTTGGAAGCCATTGAACTGCCCAGCGATGAGCAGGCGGCGTTCATTCATCGACGTTGTGCAGGCGATAAGTCGCTGTTGGATGAAGTAACCAGTTTGGTTTCCTACCATACGAAACAGACTCTCGTTTCCAGCGGCTCGCGGACAAAAGCAACCGAAACTTCACTCAGCGGTGCAGGCTCAGCGGATACGCAGTTCAACTCGACTGTGTCCAGGATTGATCCCCGACTAACCAATAGCATCACCGCCAATTTGACTCGCAAGCTTGGCCGCGACAATGTGCTGATGCTGGCGATCGCGATTGGCTCGCTGGTCGTCTTCAGCTTGCTGTCCTGGTACTTAGATCGCTCCATCAACCGATTTGTTCGCGAATCGGTTGAGGCATCGCTGAATACCTTGATCAAAGAAGAGCGGTTTTCGGTCGAGAACTGGCTCGATGCCGAGTTCCGAATCGGCAGCATGTGGGCGAGTAACCCGACTGTGGTTGAGGAGGTTGAGCGGATTGATGTTGCCTTCCGAGCGGGTGACGCCGAAGCTCAAGCGATGAAAACCTCCAGCGATGAACTCCGACGCACGTTGAACAAGTTGGCCGCTGGCACCGGTGAACTGCGCTATGCGGTGTGGAATCGCGAGTACCGTTTAATCGCTGATTCCGATGACCCTACACCTTTGATTGGAAATCCATCGACTCCGTTCGGCGGTTCGATCTTGTCGCGGATTTTTCAAGGGGAACAAGTCCTGTGGTTACTGACCAACGATGGTTATATCACGTCCGGCTTCAAACTTCCCGAGAAACCGACTAAGCCTAGTCTGGCACTGGTATTGCCCATCGTCGATCCCGATACAATGTCACCGATGGCTGCCATCTTGATCACTGTTTCTGGCATGCAGGACCGATTCGAGTCGGTGTTTGCCATTGGTCGAACAGGTGTTTCCGGTGAGACCTATGCGATCAACAAAGATGGCTACCTGATCACGGCCAGTCGATTTGCTAAGCAGTTGGCCGAAGCGGGGTTGCTTCGCAAAGATATCGATTCGCCACTGGAGGCTCAGCAGATCCGCACGGCGAATCCCGGTGGCGATATCACTGCTGGTTTTTTGCCAGATACTAGTACACGCGCGCAGTGGCCACTTACCAAAGCCGCCGCAATTTGCATTTCGAAAGAGGACAGTATCGACATCGATGGCTACGCAGACTATCGCGGAGTCCCAGTGGTTGGAGCTTGGACTTGGTTGGAGAAATACGGATTCGGAATCATCACCGAGATAAACAAACATGAAGCCTATGCCGCGCTGACTCCACTGCGTACCGCTTTCCGCAGTTTGATCGGTTTGCTTGGACTGTTGCTAGTCGCACTTGTGGCTCACACCGGACTGGCTGTACGAGCCAGAAAGATACGGGCCGTTGATGACGAAATTGGCCCCTACAAAATCGGTCGCCAGATCGGTGAAGGGGGACTGGCTAAAGTCTATTTGGCCCGGCATTCGTTACTGAACCGAGATTGCGCGTTGAAGATACTCCGCCCCGATCGATCGAACTCCCAGAACCTAAGCCGTTTCGCCCGCGAAGTCCAATTGGCCTGTCGACTAACGCATCCGAATTCGATTTCCATCTACGACTATGGAACCATGGCTGATGGCAGCTTCTACTGTGCTATGGAGTTCATTGCGGGCTATACCTTGCAGCAGATCGTCGAGATGGATGGGCCACAAGCTCCTACACGCGTTGCAAAAATCGTTTACGAGATTTGCCGCTCGCTCCGCGAAGCCCATGCGCGAGGCATGGTGCATCGGGATATCAAGTTACAAAACATCATGCTCTGCGAACGCGGCGGCGAGTTTGATTGCGTCAAAGTACTTGACTTTGGGTTGGCCAAGGAAGTCACCTCGGACCAACAGTTCGCTACTGAAACGCGAGTTCTGGTCGGCACGCCCATGTACATAGCCCCTGAACGAATCGCAGACCCACGCTGCCTAGACCCTCGGTCAGATATTTTTTCGTTGGGCGTTCTAGCGCACATTCTGATCACTGGTAAAGATCCCTTCGTCGCAACCAGTTCCGTTGAAGCCATGTACAACGCGCTCAAGCAAGAACCTATCTTGCCCACCACGGTCTGCGACCGTTCCATTCCGCCCGAACTGGATCATTTGATCTACGAATGCCAATTGCGCCACCCGGACGATCGCCCACAATCCGTGGGCGTGATCATCGAACGCTTACTTGCATCTGGACTAGTTCAGCAGTGGACTGACGAACGAGCCAAGCAGTGGTGGCAACGTTATCCTAAGCAGGCTTGAGGTGTGGTCTGAGGAGTGAGGCCTCAAGCCTCTAGTGCTTTGTCCAACATAGATTTTGGGGTAGCGGAATGCGTCAAGGCTTTCGAGGACCAGCCGGCCGGGATGTTGCGACTCGGCGAAGCGTAGGCCGCTAACAACCTCAGCTCTCGTCGCCATTCGTCACCGCGTCTCAAGTTAGTGAGAGACCGAACAATCCGCAGAGTAAATCTGCGGGATTAACCGATGGGCGTTAGCCCCGGTTTTTGCTCTGGTAACCGCCGCTAACCCTTCAAGCATTCCGCTACGAAATTACTCGAAATGCGTGAGGACTCGTTGATCGTTGGGTAGCGGAAGCCCTCAAGGCTTTCGGAGGGCCGCCGCAATACTCTCGAAATGCTTGACGCATTCCGCTACCCAAAAATCGAAAGTTAGCTGGTAGCCGCCGCTGCCAAGCGGTGGTTAGTCACCCCGCATCGTGTCCACCGTCTGGCGACGGTGGCTACACCGGGATATGCCAACCACAGTGAACCCCAAAATCCAAGTTAAATCGCTCTAACTGAGCACTTCAAAAATGGCTTCGACTTCTACGGCTGAGTTGGTTGGTATTTGAGCAAAACCAAGGGCGCTGCGCGCGTGGAAGCCGTTGGTGGTCTTGCCATAGATTTGATGGAACAGATCACTGCAGCCGTTCACCACCAAATGCTGTTCATGAAATTCTAGCGTCGAGTTAACGCAGCCCAGTAGCTTTAGAACGCGCAGGCCATTGATGCTTCCGTGGAAGTTCCAAACAGAGTTTAGAATTTTGACGGCGCATTCCCTGGCTGCTGCCTGTCCTTCCGCCACCGAGACCCCGGCACCCAGCTTGCCTTTCATATCGCTGACATGGCCAGAAGTAATGAGCAAGTTGCCCGTTCGTACAACCATGGCCAGATAGCCAGGTTCTTGCTTGGTGAACTTGATTCCCAGCGATTCAGCGGTTTCTTGGGGCGACATTCAACACTTCTCCAAAACTTGTGACTTGAGGCTAAAATTTCTCGCAACAATGTATCCAGTATGAGCGGACTTCGCAATTTGCGTTTAGTCTACCTTACTTGCCCATTGTCGCGAACGTGCTTGAGTTTAGCCATGAGCTCGTTGACTTTGGCTGGTTCCGAGGCGTAGAGGTTATTCTTCTGCGCCAAATCGTGGCGAAGATTATAAAGCTCGCCTGCGTGTTCATGTTTTGCATAACCATTCGCTTCATCGAACCACTCGGGAACTTTGGAGACGCCGCCTGTTTTGGCTGCGATTAAGACCCAATCGCCATGACGCAACGCATATCCATTGGCGTTGGTGTTATGGACCAGCGTCTCGCGACGGCTGGGGCCTTCGCCCTTGAGCATAGGCAGCTGGTCGTAACTATCTTCCGCTGAACCCGCTGGTATTTCGGCTCCAATCACATTGGCGATCGTGGCGTAGAGGTCGATCTGACTGATCAAGCCGTCGTTGACTTTACCAGCCGGTACATTGCCGGGCCAACGTATCACGGTTGGGACGCGATGCCCACCTTCCCAGATGTCGCGTTTCAAACCGCGCAGTGGTCCCGCGCTTCGATGGTCAAACTTCTTCAAACGTTCGTAAGCGTAATGCTCGGGGCCATTGTCAGCGCTGAAAATTACGAGTGTGTTGTCAGCGAAGCCGTGATCTTTGAGCGCCTGCAGGACTCGACCAACGGTATCGTCCGTCTGAGCGACGAAGTCACCAAAACCATTGGCCTTGGATTTACCAACAAAATCTGCTGTGGGGATGATGGGAGCATGCGGTGAGGTAAAGGGAAAGTACAAAAAGAACGGCTCGTCTTGTTTCTGCTGGCCAATCCAATTGACCGCTTTGTCCGTCAAGGTGGGCATCACTGCCCAGAAGTCCCAATCCTTTACCGACGGACCAGGACGACATTCCCAAGCACCTTCAGCCGTCGGTTTCGGAGTACTGAGCGCAACCGTTGGCTCCGTGATCACTCGATCATTCTCGAACCAAGCATACGGTGGGAAATTTGGTACATCGTCACCGAAGTAGTAATCAAAGCCATGCGCCAGCGGCCCACCTCCAATCGGCTTGCTCCAATCAAAAGCATCGGATGCAAAGCCTTTTTGCTTGTCCGCTTCGGCTCCCGGTCGTTGGATCGCATTCCAATCCCAACCTAAATGCCACTTGCCAATACAAGCCGTTTTGTAGCTTTTCTGTTTCAGCAATTCCGGTAAGGTGGTACGTTCATCATCCAGAATCGGTTGATCGAATGAGTTCACAATGCCATGAAACTTGCGCCAATGGTAACGACCGTGCAGCAGTGCATAGCGACTAGGCGTACAGACTCCCGACGAACTATGAGCATCGGTGAATCGAGTGCCTTCCGCTGCTAATCGATCAAGATTGGGCGTCGGCATTTTGGAGTTTGGATTCTGAACCGCCAGATCGCCGTAGCCCATGTCATCAGCATAGAGAATGACAATGTTGGGCTTCGATGCGGGAGATGTAGCAACCGCTACATTGACGGTGAACGCGCATAGGACTAAGCAGGTGACTTTAAGGATGTTCATAGGGAGCACCTTTGGTGGGAGGCGGCCGGGACAAATGGTCCCAACCTACGATAGAATGCACAGTATACATTGCTACAGCACAAACGAGGACAATCGATGCCCAAGCGGCCGCACCAGCCACTGCGTTGGTACAAAAAACTGTTGTTTTCAGTCGTCACGACCCTGGTGGTGTTGGCCGTGATCGAACTGGCGATGCGCGTGGCTGGAGTCCAGCCAGTCACTGACACACGTGACCCATTCGTCGGCTTTTCCCAACAAGTTCCACTGATGGAATCGGTCCGCGATGAAGTGGGTAACGAATGGATGCGAACCGCCAAAAGCAAACTGGTATGGTTCAACGAGCAGACGTTCCCAAAGCGTAAGGACAAAGATGTCCGACGCGTCTTTTCGCTGGGCGGTTCAACGACTTATGGTCATCCCTACGATGACACGACATCCTTCAGCGGATGGATGCGAGAGTACCTGCCAGTCGTCGATCCGAGCCATCGCTGGGAAGTCATCAATTGCGGAGGAATCAGTTACGCCAGTTATCGCGTGGCGGCGCTGATGGAAGAACTGGTCCAGTACGAGCCCGATGTGTTTGTGGTCTATTCTGCCCACAACGAGTTCCTTGAGCGACGCACTTATGCGGACATGTTCGAGCGTTCGACAGCAAGTCTGCAGATTCACGCAGCCTTATCGAAAACACGCACCTTTGCGTTCGCTGATCGGCTCCTCAATCGCGAACCTGCTCAGCCGAGCAATCTTCTGCCTGCCGAGGTCGACGAAGTTCTCAATCACACTATTGGACCTACCGATTATCATCGCGATCCCAAGTGGCGTAGCCAAGTGCTCGCGCATTACGAATTGAACTTGCGTCGGATGGTGGCCATCGCTCGTCGAGCAAACTGCGAGATCATTTTTGTAACTCCAGCTTCTAACGAAAGCGATTGTTCACCATTCAAAAGTGAATTTGCATCGACGGTTACGGAAGCACAACAAACGGAAGTGATGAATTTGCTTTCCCAAGCGGAACGAGAGAAAGCCGACAACGAACATGATCCATCGCAAGCGATCCAAACGCTGACGAAAGCCACCCAAATTGCTCCTGAATTCGCGGAGGCACGCTATCGCCTGGGCAAACTCCTATTTCAGGCTCGCAAGTTCGATTTAGCGCATATCGAGTTCAAGGCGGCGCTTAACGAAGATATCTGCCCGCTGCGTGCGGTCGATGAGATCACCGCTTCCATTCGACGGGTCAGCGAGGAGTTGCACGTGCCGGTCGTTGATTTCGAAGAGAGCTTAAGAGATCAATGCAAGCAGGAACGCGGCCATCCGAGTTTGGGC
>JANRMD010000635.1:0-16570 GCA_033761895.1 Pirellulaceae bacterium
CCGGGGCTAACGCCCATCGGTTAATCCCGCAGATTTACCGATTTACTCTGCGGATCGCTCGGTTTCTCACTAACTTGAGACGCGGTGACGAATGGCGACGAGGGCTGAGGTTATTAGCAGCCTACGCTTCGCCGAGTCGCAACATCCCGCCGGCTGGTCCTCGAAAGCCTTGCCGGCTTCCGCTACCCAGCAAGGGTCAGGTCGCCGCGCCGGATGCGATGAAGCCTCTTTTTGAACCCTAGTCGATGATGGCTGATGTCGTATCTGTTCTAGCGACTCGATGCCACCACAGATCCGGCGGTGGTAGTTTGTCATCGGGAAGGTCCTCGGATTCAACCCAGCCTAGATCCAAATTCGAATCCAGCTCCTCGTCCATCTTCTCATACCACAGCCAATCGATTTGTGGCTCGTGTTCGACTACAACGACACGCTTCACCGGTGGCAGTGGCGGCTCGGGAGCAACCTCGACTTTGACCGGTGGTGGCGGGGGCGTTTGGACAATGGGCAGCGGCGCAGGCTTGGGCTCGATGACTTCGATGACCGGTTCGGGAATCGGTTCAAGCACAGGCACAGGCACAGGCACAGGCTCGGGCGCTGGGGCAGGAACATAAACGATACGTTCAATCGGCGCTGCCTGTTCGATGACTTTCTCTTCGGGGTAGTACACAATCGCTTCGCCAGGTGTGCCTTGTGGTGGCAGAACACGTACTTGGACACCGATCTCGTGGAAGATACGCATGATGTGCTCATGGCAAGTGAACATGACAACTTGATGTCCGAGAGTTGCAAAATCACGCAGCACTTTGGCTGCGGACTCGGCGCGCACTGTATCAAAGTTCACCAGCACATCGTCGAGCACCAGTGGCAACGTCACACCGCGTCGCGCATAAGCGGCGGCCAAGGATAACCTAAGCGCGATAAACACCGCTTCACGGGTTCCGCGCGAGAGCACTTCCAACGGGAGCGCTTGCCCAGTAGCGTTATCGATCCGCAATTGATTCTTGCCTAGCGGTGTCCACACACGCACGTACTTGCCTTCGGTCAACTGGCTCAAGAATGCCGAGGCTTCTCGCAGTGTTTCGGGCTGACGTTCGGTCTCATAGACTTCGCAGACCTTGTCGAGCAAGTTGGTGGTTGCGGCCAATGTTTGCCAGTGGTTGGCACAAGCCTTCAATTGATTCTCAAGGCACACCAGCTCTAGTTTGGCTTCCGCCAAACGTGAATCGCCCGCCAGTGATTTCATCTCTTGGCTCAGCTCGCCCTGCCGCTGATGCAGTTGAGCGACGCGTGCAACGGCTTGCTGTGTACGTTGTTGGATGGCATCCCATCGCTTTTCAAGATCATCAGCGCCGGCGCCGTCCAGCAATCTAGCGATGCCTTCGTACGGAATCGTGCCACCGATGACGGCCCGAATACGTTCGTTGAACTCTGCAAGCTGCTTTTGCAGTTTTTCGTGTTCGCGTTTGAGTTCGAGCATTTCGAGCAACTGCTCTTCGGATTCGCATCCGAGCTCAGCCAATTTCGCGCTGTGCATCCGTGTCAATTTGTCGATGGCTTTTTCAACCGCCGCCTGTTGTTTGGCGTGATGTTGATCCTGCTCACGCATGCTCTTCTTCTGCTGAATGAACTGCTCTTGCGAACTGATCAGCGAAGTCAATTTGGCGAGTTGCTCGAGCGCACTGCTGGCCGCGTCACTGCCGGCTCGAACCACTTCTACTTGCGGCTGGCCTGAGGCAAGCGGCTGGCGTTTCGGGTTGCGATCATCGCGACGCTCGTCGCGTCGGTCCTTTTTGGATGACAGCGTTTGTACTTCTTCAAACTCATCTTCGTCATAGCGTTTAGAGTCGCTGCCCGCGATCGTATCGCTAGCCGCTTTGGCCGCAAAGGCTTGTCGCGAAAGGGAATCAATCCGTTGTGTGAGCGCGCCCAATTCGATCTTACGAGTATCTAGTTCCTCTTCGAGGCTTTGCATGCGTTTGCGAGTTTGACTGAGCGATTCATAACCCTCAGCCATGATTCGAATGTTCTTAGGGGACAGCGATTCGGTCAGCCCCAATTGCGAAAGCGTCTTCTTCCATTGATTGCGGGCGATTCGCAAGGACTCGGCCGCTTGTTGTCCGCGTTTGCGAGCGGCGGCTTGGCGTTCGATTGCGGCCTGATGATTGTGTTGGATCGGAAGCAATCGCTCCAAATCACCGACTTCACCTTCAGCGTCACGCAAGCGGCTTTCGAGGGTACCGGTATGCGGTGGCAAGCGGCGATCAAATTCGTCGCGTTCGGCTTCTGTTTTACGAATCTCTTTCTTGATCGCTTCCAGTTGATCTTCAACATCTTCCAGATCAGTCACCGTGTTGCGATCCATCATATTTCCCCAAGTGAACCAAATAAAGTTCAGGAAAATGCCGAGGATGAACAACAACAGACCGTTCTGAGTGTCTTTTTGGATGAACGTAAAGCCAATCAACTTGCCAATACCACACAGGGCCGCGAACATGCCTCCAACGAATACAACACCCATCACGAAGGAACGCTCAACGGGCAGGGCCTCGTCAGTGGCTAAGTCCACAGCGTCTTCTTCTAGCTCGTCGCGGCGGGCGATCTGCTTGTCGAGGCTTTCCTGAATGTGCAGCCGCTTGCGCAACATGCCGATCAAGTCGCCCGTCGACTGCATTGCGTCATGGAGGTTGTCGTGTTGCCGAGTCGCCAAAGCGCCGGCCAGTTCTTTGGCTAGTCGATCCGCTTCTTTCTTGTCGGCTTCGCACTGCTGCTTGGCTTGCTTCAGTCGCGTCAGGTACATGCGCACGTCACGTGCCGGACCAGCCAATTGTGTGATGGCTTGCCGCGATAGATCGGGCAGGCGCGCCATGCGCCGATCGCTCAGCAGTGCTTGTTGGTCTTCTTCAGAGATGCCAAGTCGTTTGGCGTCCTCAACCAGTTGCTCACGCGTTTGCTGCAACTGAGCTTCGAGGCGCTGAATGTTCTTTTGGATGGAGGTGATCCAGGGCGATTGCTCATTAGCCGCCTCGATCTTGGCGGCCAGTTCGAGAATGCCATTGCGGAGTGGCAGGTTGCGGGCTTGCTCGCGAAGTTCTTTGCGTTGCTTACGAAACTCAGCCAGCTTCTTTTCGCGCTCTTTGATCTCATTCGAGATTTCAGCCAGTTTGTCAGCCGCAGACTCGGGTAACTCGGTGCGCGCATTCAGCTCTTTGATTTGGTTAGCCAGTTTGGCACGCTGCTGCCAGTTGGGGCGAACCTGCAGGGCAACTTCGTAAGTGCGAGCTTCGAGTTCCCATTGCGCGATACGTTGCTTGAGATCATCCAACTCGGCATTCTGAGTGTTGCGCAGCGCAGCGAGTTCGCTCCAACGCCGACCGTGTCCGGTCAAGCTTTCGATTTCATCGCGCAGCTTCTCACGCTTCATCATCAACTGCTGCATCTGCCCCTGTTCCGGAGTAGGACCAACAATCTGCTGCCGAGCGATCTTGAGTTGCCGAGTCACATCGACGAGCGATACTCGATCGAGTCCACTAGAAAGTTTGTACAACTCATCGGCGGCTGCAGTATCGTCGAGCGTGCTCAACTCTTGCAATTCACGCAGACCAATCGCGAAGACGTTGGTGAAGATGCTCTCATCGACTTGACCGAGCAGCATAGCCAAGCGGTGCTGACCTTGAGCTAGACCGTCGCTGCCAGTAACGGTCAGTTGACCAGCGGTTCCGTTTTGATCCAGTGTCGATCGACGCGTGATCTCGTAGCCGCCACCGGGACCGGTCACGCGCAGAGCTCCCCCAGGCTTGCCACCATACACAGGCGGTATGTACCGCGCACGACGATCGGTAGTGAAGCCGTAGAACATCGTTCGCAAGAACTGCATCAACGTTGTCTTGCCAGCTTCGTTCGGCCCGTAGAATACAGTCATGGTGTCGGGCATCGAGTCGACCGTTAAGCCCGACCATACTCCAAAGCCATCGATTTGAACGTCTTTGATTTTCACTTTTCGGATCCTCCGAAACGTCGAGTGGGAGCCACCAAGTCAATTTGGTGACCACGCAGTAGGTCTACGCCCAGTAGAGTGCAACGCTCGAGGGTCGCTAATTGCGAGCCCGATTCAGCGCTTGCCAGGGCAGCTTGCCACACGCTGGAAGCGGGAGTTTCAGCGTCGACAATTGGTTTAAAGTTGAGTTGCTTGGCTTGTTCCTTGCGATGAGTCGCAGCAATTCGCAAGAAGTCACCAAGAATCGTATCTTCGTCGTGCCATTTGGCGGGCAATTGTTTGGGAGGCAGAATCTCGATGTCGGTCGACCAGCATGCGGGTGAGCCATGTCCGAACTCGCGACGCAACCATGCCAGCAAGTCTTCCAAGGCACTTGGTCCAACGACACTGGCATTCTCAAGGTCCATATGAACACGCCACTTCACCAGCATGTGCCGCCCCGAGCCTTCGCTTTGCACGCGGGCCACTCGCTTGGCCAATAGCTGCCGCAGGTCGCGTCCAAGCGCCACGTCCTCGGCATCGATCTCTTGCACCGAGTAACGCACTACGTCACTTTCAATCTGATGAATTTGCAGCTTACGCTGCGCGTCAACATCGACGAACGTAAAGCCGTGGGCACCAGTCTCCGATAAGGAGCGAGCTTGAGGCGATCCGCAGTAACGAATCACGGAGGGTTCATTGCTAAGCACTTCGGGTTGGTGCTTGCCGCCGAGCGCCCAGTAATCGACACGTTCAGAGGTAAGTGTTTCTGCGTCAGCATTACCATAAGCAATGGCAATGACAAAGTTATCGTCAGGTTCGGCGGAGTATTCTGCACTGCGAACCGTTTCCGAGCCATCACAGCTGCGACCCATGAGAGTTACCAAGGGCGTCTGATGACGGCGGAAGATCAGGTGTTCGACTTGTTTCTCAGAGAATAGATGCACATTGCTCGGTAGGGAAACTGCGGCAGGCCAGCGATCGGTGTCATCTACATTGCCCCCCACCCAATACACTTGAATGTTGCGAGTCCTCAAACTCTCGAACTGCTCAAGCAAGAATGCGACCCCTTGAGCACCGGTAGCCAATGGGTTGAGCAGGTCACCAGCCAGAATCACGAAATCGACATTCTCAACCACCGCATGCTCAAAGATGGCTTCAGCGGCACGCCACGGGGCATCGACCAACACCTTCTTAAGGTGCTCAGGCAAGTCCAAGATGTCTTGCAGCGGACGTTCGAGGTGAAAATCGCTGGCGTGAATAAAGCGAAATGATTCCTTCGCCATAACTGCTACCTCCCTGATGGCAGACCACCTGCAAGGCCGACCGCCTGCAAGCCCACGGCGCAGGAGCGGAAACGGAATGATGGCTTCGCAAGTCTTTCAAAGTCTAACGCAATAGGCCAAGCTGCGCCAACGCTGTTTCTTACCCAAATGGCCGAACACACTCAATTCTTGTGTTGCTAGCAAAACGGCAGAAGCGACCCACGAATGCTTTCTGTTGCCAGTTCTCACCACGAACGGACCCATTGGAGTTATACTAGTAATTGGCCTTGGATCTAAAATGTCACCCGTAGCGGGATTCGAAGGGATTCTGCTACCAGGCCGCCTACTAAGCCTGTAATGGCCCAAACTCGCCACTTTGAAATCTCACCGATGTCAGACCTACCTCCCACCGATCCCTCCGAGAAAAAGCCCCATGTTCTGCTGGTCGATGACGACGCAGAAATCATTGAGTCGATGCGCTATGCACTTGAGGCCAATGGTTTCCACGTGACGATTGCCCGCGACGGCAATCAAGGCTTGGCACTGGCGGAAAACACGACTCCGGACCTGCTGATTCTGGACATGATGATGCCCAAACGCAGCGGTTTTTTGGTGCTTGAGCAGCTGCGACGTAACGGTCATGACAAAGTTCGCGTGATCATGGTCACGGGCAACGAAGGCAATCGCCACAAGCAATATGCGGAATTGCTGGGAGTCGACGACTACATTCGCAAGCCGTTTCCCATGGATCGTTTGATCGAGAGCGCGTTGAGATTGGTCTCGAAGTCCCCTGGTTCATCGGCCAGTGGCTCATCGACCAGTGGTCCAGAAACGTCGGGCCAATCCGAAACAGATTAAACTACACACGGCAGGCTGCTGAAAAAGTAACCCGAAGCGTTAGCGAGGGAAGCTTAATCGTCGTTAGCGAGGAAATTTAATCGCCCCCTGAAAGTGGTTTAGGGGTGTCTAAAGACTAAAGAGAGTTTTCATTGTGATTCGCTGGATTGTTTTTCTTGCTGGGATCCTCGGTGCGATAGGCGTTGGCATTGGTGCCCATGCTGCGCATGGACTTGAAGATATGTTGACCAAACAAGGCATTGCCGAAGCGGACGTAGTCAAACGTTTGGATCAGTGCGATGTTGCGGTGCGGTATCACATGGTCCATGTAGTGGCGCTGCTAGCCCTTGGTGTTTCGACCAGTCGCCGTGCGGTGGGCGCCAAGAGCTTCGCCGCGTTTTTCATGCTGCTGGGCATCGCTCTGTTCAGCGGTGGCCTGTATAGCATGGTTTACCTTGGCCAGATGGGGCACTGGGCGATTGTACCTTCCGGCGGTTTATGCTTGATCCTAGGTTGGTTGGGAGTGGCCTGTGTAGCGTTTTCCAAGGACCCCCTTAAACCAGTTTAGTTGGGCGCCACTAAAATCTTCCGAATCTGCTGAGCAATCTCCGGCTCGCGCTCACGATTCAAAAGCAATCGCAACTCCCGCATCACATCCTGATCGAGCATCAGACTGAGTTGCGCGATCGAGCGCCGGCGAACTTCGGTTTGACCATCTTGAGCCATCCACAGCAACCACACACGAGGATCGAGATCCGTTCGGTTGGGAAACTGACCAATGATCTCCAATCGCCTCGCTTCACTCCCCGTAGCCAATTCCATCGCCAGTTCCAATTTGCTGTCGGACATCCCATGACGACGCAGCGCTAGAGCTGCAGCCTGAGCAATTTTGGGCTGCACACTCGCAAGCAGCCGCACCAAGTCCTGAATTGGCAATTGATCAATGCCAGCCAAAGTTTTTGCGTTCGGTTCCTCGTTGGTTGGTGACGCAACCGGCTCTGTCGCAGCGATATCAGCTGGCGTAAGAACCATAGGTGAACGTACTTGAGCATCGTTTTCCGCTACAGTTTTCGGCTGTGAACTACGTACCGGAGAGGCAACCAGTCGCAACGAGGCTCGTCCCCCCGTCGAGGAGAGCGCATCGCTGGTGTTCAGCGGCAAAGCAGAGTTGTCCGACCTGTCCAGCAACTCGGGTGCTCGACCGATTGAGTTTTTATCGCCTAAGTTTGTATTGCCTGAGTTTGACAGGTTTGGATCTACATCGGGAGGGAGAGGCGGCGGTGGCATCGACAGTGGATCGCTGAGGCCAGTGGTGGTTTCGCCTGACGAATTCTCCGGCTCGCTGTACTCAGTAGTCACTTCAGACGCACTGTCGCTGAGGGTGAAATTGGTCGCCGGTAAACTCGCCACGCGTTCGTCGGACGCGAGATCGAGTCGACCTTTGCCGGCACGTGCGATGACTTGTTCGCATAACTGCATCGTTGAACTTAAACTTGGGTCTTCGCGCTCCAAGCACACGGTGAACATTCGTGAGGCTAGGCTGCTTGCCAGAATAAGGTTCTCTTGGGGTGTGGTATCGGGCAATTGCTGTAGAGATTGAGCTAGCGCTTCCATGCGTGCCTTGGCTTCAGCGGGCGAGAACTTCTGCCAACGCTCGATCTGAGATTCAATCGCCCGAAACGCGGTTCGTGCTACTGTAAAGTCCTCGTTCTGCAGTCCCGCCACAATCGCATGACTGGCTGTGGAATCGAGCAACAGCAAGCCTTCGAGCGCCACCATGGCTTCAGGACGCGACTTGGCCTCACTTAATTGCTGGCCAAGGCGTTTGGCAAGATACTCACGACTGAGCAACCACCCACCAAATCCAACTCCAATGCCCAGTAAACACCACAACCACCAACCGCCGGGCAAGACACTGCGCGAGGCAGGTGGGTCTTGAACTTTGAATGTCAGACTCAAGCGTTCAACTTCGTGTTTAGTTGCTGGCATTGACGAAAACTCCAAGTTCTCGCGGCCTGAAAAGTGGATGGAACGTTGCGTGTGAATTGCTGGTATTGCGTGGCATCCGTCTTTAGTCAGCGGAAGTCCGAAGCCAATATTCTCTACCAACTGTAAAGATTTCGCAGATTACGGGCGACACCTCAACCCCATTTGCGAACTTATGCGGGCCTTAACAATTGTATTGACGTTCGAGACTCGAATTGACCGAAGGAACCCATAGAGTTTTTGCTTCGGCAATGAACTCCCGGGGGCGGGGGACTTTTCGAACAATACGCGAGTCAGCTAATGCGCGCAGGGCTGCCTGAAAGAGATCATGGTCTATGCTGTCGTTCGATGGCATCTAGACCGCTATTGCCAGCGTTCAGGTTGCCCGCGTTCAGGTTGCGCGGTGTTCTGCTGATTGTCAGCATTCTGCTCGTGGAGCTACTGGGACAGCAGCTTCCAAACGCGAAGCTTGCTCAAGGGCTCGAGCCTTTCGCCACCGACACCGCTTCCAGCCGCGAGACGCAAGCGGATGCCACGCGCCGCATCCCCATGCAACAGCTCAATCGCGAATCGCAGGCCCTGGTAAATGACGTCATCGACAAGCCAAGCTTCTTTCGTCGCATGCCGTCGCAGAACATCGATTGCGACCCACAGATGTTCCAGCATCTCGTCCGTTACCCAGAAGTGCTGGTCAATATTTGGGATGTGATGGGCATTACCAAAGTGCAAGTCAATCGGACAGGACCCTACACGTTCACAGCCGATGATGGTGTCGGTACCACTTGCAAGTGCGATCTCATTTTTGGAAACGATAAAGTTCATATCTATTACGGAACCGGAGCCTACAAAGGCAGCATGGCTCCTCGGCAGATTACCGGCCGCTGCGTCTGTGTGCTGTACAGTAGCACAGCGATGTCCGCCGCCAATCGACCCACCATCAACGGCTCGATGGACGTGTTCCTTAAGCTCGATAACCTAGGTGCGGATTTGTTGACTCGCACACTGTCACCTCTAGTCGGCAAAACAGCCGACTACAACTTTGTCGAGTCCGCTAAGTTTCTGTCGCAGATCTCTCAAGTCTGTGAACACAATCCAACCGGCGCCCAGATCCTGGCTTCCAAACTCACGAAAATACAGCCGCAAGTTCGCGACGAGTTCGCTCGTATCGCTCTGCGTATTGGCAGTGACGCCGCCGACGCCAGTTCCTTAGCAATCATGCAGCCAGCCAATTCATCAGCAACCAGATCGCCAGGAACGAGTTCCCCAGCAACCAGTTCCGCCGGTGTGGGACCAGACAGTGGCAAACTCACTGCCAATGGAGCTCGCAAGCAGATTCCATCGCCAGTCAACTTAGACGCCGCAGAGGAACTGGCCCAGCAGTTGAATCCTCAACGCGTGCCTCCGATGACCCTCAGCGACAAGACGGTTATTCCCGAATCAACTGCAAACCCTATTCAGTTCCAAGCCCGCCCACAGTCCATCGCACCCGCCAAGCCCAATATCTACATGCGACGTTGAACGAACTAAGACAACAACCTGCTGCGAATCGAGTATGCTAGAAGCATACTAACGATCTAGGGTCTCTCTCGCAGTGCTTCAACATGTCAGCAACAAACCACCTCGATCTAGGTGAGACCATCGATTTGCCGCAGAGTTCCGCGGCCGGTGGATTAGCCGCCAAGCCACACTCCAGCGAGCCACCGTCTAACAAGCCATCGTCCAACAAGCCACACTCCAGTGAGCTGCCTCGCCCTCCCGATTCCGATGACCGACCTGCCGCAGTGCTAGTAGAAGGCAGTGGAATTGGTCTGTCGGATCAAACCTACTCGCTGCTCCGTAACCGCTTGCGGTACACATCGTTACTGCTGTCGGCAGGTCTGTTCGCGTTCTTTGTTGTACGACTGTTGTTTGTTAACCAGCTCGCGGCTACCTTCGATGGGGTCATCTTGTGCCTGCATGGTACCGTTACATTGGTGACGGCCTTCATTGGTTGGAGGCTGTGTCGTAACTGCATCTACGTGACCAGTCATTCGCGTGTTACGGAGCTGGTTATCTTCGGAAGTGTAGGACTTTTCTTTGCGCTCGTCAGTTATTCGATTTTGGTCGACGGAGCCAAGCAGGGCCATGTAGCGGCCACGGCCCCGATGTGGATGACGTTGATATTCACCTACGCTCTGTTCATCCCGAACACTTGGCAACGCGCCGCGGTGGTTATTGGTGTGATGACTGCGACGCCGATTCTGTTGCTCATTATCGTCAAACTGACCACTGGTGGGCTCGATGTGTTGATCACCGACCCTTCCTATTTCAGGCAAGGAATCCTAGACAATGTTATGGTCCTGTTGCTTTCAGCGGCCATTTCGATTTGGGGCGTGCATATGGTCAATTCGCTGCGGCGCGAGGCCTTCGAAGCCAAGCAGCTTGGACAATATCAACTACGACGTCGATTGGGGTCCGGTGGCATGGGTGAAGTCTATCTGGCTGAACATCTGATGCTCAAACGTCGCTGTGCGGTTAAAGTGATTCGACCCGATCGCGCCGGAGATGCTGCCACTCTGGCTCGCTTTGAGCGTGAAGTACGCGCCACGGCACAGTTGACTCACTGGAACTCGGTCGAGATATTCGATTATGGCCGCGCTGCCGATGGCACGTTTTACTATGTGATGGAGTACTTGCCAGGAATGAACTTGGAAGAAATCGTCCGCATGCATGGGCCGATGCCACAGGATCGCATCGTGCATCTCCTATCGCAAGCCTGCGATGCGCTACGAGAAGCTCATGATCAAGGGTTGATTCATCGCGATATAAAGCCCGCCAATATCTTTGCAGCCCATCGTGGTGGCATCTACGATGTTGCCAAGTTGCTCGACTTTGGACTCGCTAAACCAATGAACCTGCCCGATGATCCTCAGATTACTCAGATGGGGATGATCTCCGGTACACCACACTTCATGGCACCCGAACAAGCATTGGGAGAGTCGCCGGACGAGCGCAGCGATATCTACTCTCTGGGCGTTGTGGCTTGGTACTTAGCCACTGGTCGCTTGCTGTTTGAAGAATCCAATCCACTCAAAGTCATCATGGCTCATTCACAGCAGGTCGCGCGGCCACCCTCGGAGTTCAATAGCTCACTCTCTCCGGCCTTCGATGCAGTGATCCTGCGTTGTTTGGAAAAGCAACCCGATCGGCGGCCGCAGTCGGTGTTTGAGCTGCGTAAGTTGCTTCGAGCTGTTCCAACCTCAACCGGTTGGTCGGACGAACAAGCCGCTCAATGGTGGACTTGTCATGGTTGCCCTCACAAGAAGAAGTTGGACGATGCGGTGCAGGCTGGACAAATCGCCTGATTTGCAACTTGACTTTTGCAAATCATTGTTTTATCGCCCCCATTCTGAGTAGATGCTACTTCGTTAGGTCAAAAGGGCACTGCAAGTTCAGTTGCTTCCGATGAGTTGATTTGTGCACTGGGTGGTATCGGTTCAAAACCAATTGCACGCCATAGGGATCGCTCGTGGCCGAATTTGATTAACCTGACCAACGCTTCACTTGGCTTTCCATGAGCCCATGAGAAATCCTCGTCGAGGATATTGTGCGATGGATCCTGGATGGTCTGGCTATTCATCATAAAAGTTCGCCGAGGGTCGCGAGCGGGGCTGGAGATTGGCTCCAACCACGTCGTTGGCAGCGAAACAGAAGCTAACCTACTGAAGGCAATCGAGACTCGAACGCGCGAACGTCGTTTTGCGCCTGAAATTCGAGGGTCGACAAAATGCACGATACCGTACTCGTCCTCTAGCCAATTGCCTGCTCCTTCACCTCCGACTTCAATCGCAAAGCCTACCGACGTTGAGAGTTCCTGCTGAAATCGGTCGGGATCTAAGTACAAATAGGCATCACACATTTTCACTGAGCCGCCTTCAATGGCATCTTCTGCCGTCATCAGTTGCAAGGTGGGCAAGTCGATGGCGTTTGGTTTATCCAAACTCTGCGCTACTTTGTTTGGGTCGTGTGGACGCAAGATATACTCGCCAAAGCCCCAATCATTCTCGATGATCAGTTGTCGATAGGCTCTCCACAAAATCTCCAAATGGGCTGGTGACTTGCCGACCGCCATCAACGTTACCAAGTTATTGGATGTAGCTCGACCTAGAAGAGCATTCTCAGTCGCTTCGCGCAGGGCGGTGAGTCGGCGTTGATGGTTCGACGCCATCTTCTGCCATGCGATCGGCTGGTTCGTGTACCAAGCCAGCAGCAGTTGTAGATGTTCGCGCTGAATGTCGTTGGCCGCTTGAAGTAGAGTTTCACGGATCTGAGTCTCTCGCTCAACTTCTGTTTGGCCTGTAAGCAATTGATTTCGGAGGATCGCAATCCGACTGGGGCCCTGAGCTGTTTTAAGTTTCTTTGCGAGCACTGCGTTTTGTCGCTTCTGACGCTCGATGTCGTTCTCGAGATCGCGCAGCGGTGCACAGCTTCGAACAAGAACGGCCATACGACCAATCTGCTGCCACGCATTTATCACAGCCGCCTGGGAATCCTTGAGTTCACGAGTGTTGCGGGCTAACTGCTGCGCCTCAATCTTGATTTTGCCTTGCAGCGCATCAACCAGATAACGCCAACGATACTCCCGCGATGCATCGCACAGTTTGTCGGCCAAGGGGATGGTCACCAATTGTTCAATCGCTCTCCGCAACGGTCGGGCACCATACTTCGGTTGGTATCCAACTTGACTCAGCAGATCAATGGCTGCGGGTGTAAACTCCAGTGTCGCATCGCTGTACTTCAAACCAGCCCGTCCTTTGAGCAATTCCGTTTCACGAATAGCGATTTGGCGAACGACCTCTGGTGGCAAGGGGCGGAATGGAACGATGCGATCGATTCGGCCCAGCAACTCGGGACGCACAAAACGCTGCACCTCACGCTCGAAATGTGCTCGCCAACTGGCCACGTCCAACTCCGCGAAACCAAATGCGCTGTCCTTATACGACTCCACGCCAAGGTTGCTGGTCATAATCACAACTGCATTCCGAAAGTCCGCCAATCGACCTTGGGAGTCCGTCAGGCGTCCTTCGCCCAGCAGTTGCAACAACATGTCAAAGACCACTGGATCGGCCTTCTCAAACTCATCCAACAGCACCACCGAGAATGGTTGCTCTCGAATCGGCGAAGTCAACGTGCCATCGCCATCTCCCGGACGTCCGATCAACTTCATGGCTGACCATGGAGACGCATACTCACTCATGTCGATACGAATCATCCGCTGAGTATCGGAGTACAGTAGCTTGGCAATGGCCTTGGCCATCTCCGTTTTGCCGACACCAGTTGGACCGATGAACAGCAACGACGCAAACGGACGCCCTGGGCGTATCATTCTGGCTTTGAGCGTTGCGAGCAGATTTACAATCAGTTCCGCTGGTTCTGCTTGTCCAATCACATGGCTGGTCAATTGCTGATCAATGGCTTCCAAGTCGATGGGTACAGCATCATTGACCAAAAACTCCGGCAAGCCTGTTTGAGCGCTGAAGGCCTCGGCGACATGCTGGGCCTCAAACTCTTGCGGCCGATCCAGTTTCTCGAGCATGGTTTGCATCAACCGCAGTGGCTGTGAGGGCAACGCCGAATAGGTCGCATACCGCGCATGTAGCCGATAGAGCTCTTCGATCGCTTGCGGAGTGAAACGGACTGAAGTTGTGACGGTCGAACCGAGAGTTCGCTGAAGTTGCTTGGTTGTTCGCGCAGCTCGTTCTTCGGCCGCTTGCGTCAATATCTCGACAATCTTCGCTGGCTCTGCCTCGGTGACCTCCATCTTGGCAAAGGCCCGTAGAAGCATCGGATCATCGCGTTCCACCACCGCCAATTGCTCAGGAGTGCATTCCGCAATCGCTTGCAGTTTTCCGCGTGCAACGGATTGGCGAATCATCGATGCGACCCCGGGCTGGCCATCGATCTTTCCAGCCTCCATCAATTCGGTGATCGAGCCCAAATGCAGGATCGCTTGAGTCTGGTTGGCTTCACGAATCAGCTTGTGACATCGTTGTTGCCACATTCCCATGCCGGACATGCCAGACACAATCCGAGCCCCCGAAGTTGACCATATCTTTCGATTGGATAACCCTAGCTCTTGACCGAGTGTAACGAGTCGATGCACCAGAGAACTCTTGCCAACACCCGCCGGTCCCACTAGCAAGACGCTTTGTGGTGCCTCACCTACAAAATACTCGGCCAGGTCTGCGACCCGTTGATCCATAGCGTAGACGGGATCCAGCTTGGCTCGGCTCAGATCGCTAGCGACAGAGCGCAGGGTCGCGGTCCGCTTCCTCATCAGCTTGGTTGGGTCGGTCGGTTGTGGGTCCGCGCCCAGAAACGCTGGTACACTCAGGTTGTGATATTCAAAGCGGCGACTCGCAAACCGCTGACGAACTTCCCACAGACTTAACTTTTCAGAACTGCGTACGAGTGCGACTTTGGCATGCTGCTCAACAACTTCGGTCGGCAGATCCGTCAGCTTTCCGAACAACGTGCAACCAACCGCTGGGATCTTCACGACGCACTGATTGTCGGCGAGCACCCATCGGAAAGTCTCAAGTCGTACCTCGATTGGCTCAGTCCAACTTGGGTTCCTGGTTGACGGTGGCAAGCTAACTTTGGTGACGGTCCGTTCGCACGTCTGCGGTAACGCTCCCTCGAACCATCGCGCTGGAAGGACACGCAAAGTCGCTTTTTCAAGCTTCTTGAGCAAGCTCGCGCGGGCCTCACGCCACGATCGATCGACAACCTGGATACGCCACGGCCCCAAAGGTTTCGCACGAACGATCTGCTCCGAGATCTTTTCAACTTGGACCGTCAGGTCGATTGATATCTGTTCACTCATACCAACAGTCTAAAGGATTTTGGAGGCAGCAACAGCCACAAACCAGTCGCACGGATCACATCGACGAATTGACATTCACTCTAGAGTGTGTTCTTTACCGAATGCTAGCCGCAGTGCGCTAGCACCGCTTGCCGCGCGCTGGCACCAGTTACCGCCGCGAAAACCGACGCTAGCGCGTTCCGGCTGATAAGGTCGTGTCGAGAACCGGAGGCTTCTTCCGGCTGGTCATGTCAAACCAATACAGTTCCACTCTTAGCCCATGCCAATGAACGCGGAAGCCATTCGAATTCAAGCCGATGCGATTCTGGTGAGCCCAACGGTCCTCTATCGACCAGGGCAAATCGTTGTCCGCCATGGAAGAATCGTTAGCTGCACAGCCGACTGTTCCGAACCAGCCGCTTTGGAACTGCCCGGAAGCATGTTGTCCGCTGGCTTGGTGAATGCTCACACCCACTTGGAATTTAGTGACTTAAGCGAACCCTTTGCGGCAGGCAGTAACTTTCCCGAGTGGATTGGATCGGTTATTCGTCATCGCCGCAAGATTGCGGAAAACAACTCCAGCCAAGATTACCTGCGACTCAGGCAAGCGGCCCTTCGAAATGGCTTTGAAGAGTCGTCTCGCGCTGGAGTAGCTCTAATCGGTGACATCGTCACGCGCCCCTGGTCTCCGAGTGATCTGAGTGCAGAGATCGCACCGCCACTGGCCACGGCACCCGTAAGTTTGCCAGTACCATTACCTGGAGCTTTACCGACCGTGGTTTATCGTCACGAACTTGAAGGCGCTACCTGCCTACAGCATCTGCTAGCCACCCCTTCGGTCTTCGCCTTTCCAGAGATGATTGGGCTCGACGAACCTCGCTTTATCGAAGCCGCCCAATGGGCAACTGAATTAGCGGCTATCCCATCACCGACCGCTCCAATTTGGAAGATCGGCCTCTCACCTCACTCCCCTTACTCAATCCACTTTCCAACTGCAGTCACTGAACTAGCGGCCCGCTTTGCCCAACAGCAAGTCACCGCGATGCACGTCGCAGAAAGTCTAGATGAACGCGAGTGGTTGGAGGCTGGCACAGGGCCCTTTCGATCCGTGTTCGAACGACTCGGCGTTCCAGCGGATGCACCTCGGGCGAGCATCAGCGAAATTGTTCGCTGGCTAGCAAGTTTTCAGCGGGCTCTGCTAATTCACGGCAACTACTTAAACGAAGCTGAAACTGACTTAGTCGCGCGTGGCGGCATCACGATCGTTTACTGCCCGCGCACACATCGACATTTTGGGCATGCTGAGTACCCACTTCGCCGCTTCATCAACTCGGGCATCAACGTAGTCCTAGGTACGGACTCGCGGGCGAGCACCCCAGATCTCGATTTGTGGAATGAAGTGATTGCGATTCGTCAAAGCCATCCTTGGGTCGATCCGCAGTGGGCCTATGCTGCGGTGACTGAACGAGCGGCCGCAGCCTTGGGCGTTGCTTCCGACTTCGGTACTTTGCAAGTCGGTCGCTGCGCAGCAATCAACGTCAGCCATTTGGATAGGACCGTCGCAGAAAGCGAGTGGATGGATGAGTTAACGACACGAACCCATCCTTTCATCCCGCTTGTAGAACTCCTTCGGTCACCTGCGGCTTAAGTAGCGATCGCGTCCTC
>JANRMD010000636.1:0-25153 GCA_033761895.1 Pirellulaceae bacterium
GATGCGGTAAGTAACGCTGCTTCTTGATCTAGATAACAGGCTGCAATCAGTTTGGCGATCGCAATTCGTTTGGGTTGTGCTGCCGGATTTCGATCCTCGTCCCAGTCTTCCGGCTCCTTCTTCATGTAGTTGCTCATATTACAACAACTCACTTGCAATAGGTTTGGATTTTGGCCACTTCTCGCTGAACATACCGTGTGAACGTACCGAGTCTGTTCGGTGGAATCATGAGCACTGGTCGATTTGCTCACGGGACAAAGGTCAAATCAACCGCCGGGCGACCGTATTGTCGATTGGCCCATTGGATGAAATGTTCAACGTTGGGCTCGTCGGTGTGCCCGCCATCATGTTGACGCCAAGCCAGTTCGCCGTCTAGCATATCCACGTTGACGGCTGGCATCTTCTCAGATTTGTAATCATCGCTGCGTCCCAAGTCTTTCGCGCCCAGCAAGCGGAACACGGGTTGGGCTGCAATGGCGGCCATGAAACTCCCTTGGTGATCTAACCAATGCGCATCTCCACGCTCAGGGATACCGTGACTGATGAAGGTCAGCCGCGGGGCACACAGTGCCAAGGTCATGTGCGAGTCGACAGGTAGATCGTCTGCCGTTCGACGCCCGAAGCTCGACTCTTCGGACGCATACTTGATGTAGTTTCCAGCCATCCAATGGTACGCTCCTGAGCCTGCAAGATTCTCCAAACTCTCGCCGAAGTTACGGCGAAAGAGCTTGGTGCCGCCTGCGCCCGAAGAAGCCAGCAGTCCCATGCCGAAGCGTTCATCAAACGCCATCGCAACCAAGGCTGCTTTACCGTAGCGTGATACGCCCGCGATTGCGACCTTCTTGGCATCAACGTTGGGTTCGGTGTGCAAGTAGTCGAGAGCTCGCGAAGCTCCCCAGCCCCATGCTCGTAGCGCTCCCCAGTCATCAGGCTTGCGCGGCTGGCCGAGATTGGTAAGGCCTATGATCCCGCGCGTCAGCCCCGCCCCCGTCGGCTCAGCATTTGCGTTAGTGTTCCCTCCAAACGGATTGCGCTGGAACCCACCGGCATCGGCTTGCACGGTATTCGGATTAATCGTCGCACAACCCCACCCCGCTTTGATCAGTTTGTCTTCGCGTGATGGTGGACGCGGACCACCTGCGGCATTGCGGCCCGGTCCGCGACCGGCAAATGGATTGGGCTCGAACGGTGTCCAACCAAAGCTCATGAGCACTGGCACTTGGCCGCTAACCTCTTTGGGCATTGTAAGCGAAATCGATATATTGACTGAAATCTCCGGGCAAGCCGAATTGTCGACGACGCCAACGATGTGTTTCTGAATCGCAGTTGTACCGCCCACTTGAACTTCACGCGTCTCGCGAACTTCCCATGTGACTCTTGGTACATGTTCCGGAATACGGCCATAAACTTCGCGTTCGAGCAGTTCCACAATTTCAGGGCGTCTTGTCTTCAACCATTGTTCTTGAGATTCAACTGGATCACCATTATTGGTCCTTAGCAGCTCTGGTAAGTTCGGGTAGGGATTCGCATTGTCTTCGTCGTAGTTGGCGACGTTAGGTGACTTTGCATCACTACTGCGCCCTGGGCGTAACTTGGTAATGCCCAACTGCGTGAGCATGTCCTGGTGGTCTTGTTGCGTCGTAAAGACGACTGGGGCTTTCTTCACAGGCTCTTGAGCGAAAACGGCTGCTGGGTCAACGAGCAGTACCAACCACAGCAGGCTTAGCCAGCGGAGAACGCACCGCAGTGACAACTCAGCAACAGCCCATGTCGATGTCTTGAGAGGAGAGTGAAGCATCGTGTGACCTCGGGAAGATAAGTGAAGAGGAGGAGGTTCGCCATCGAGCTTGCAGTTTACTACAAACCAACCTGAGTGGTTGACTTTGAAAACCACAATCAGACAAGGTTTTCAGGTTTTCGTAATCGAATTCGAGCATGCACCATTTTGTGGAGCACGATTTTGTGGAGTACGAGCGATTCCTTGACTCGCTATTCAGATAACGGTTTTTTAAAGCTGACGCATCGATGATCAATACAAAAGCAAAACGCCACTCCCAGTTGGGAGCGGCGTTTACTTTTGGCTCAATTCATCAACCGCAAATTAGCTGATCGAGTTGATCGTTTTGAGAACACGCGACACGATCTTGTATGGATCGGCAGCGGAGTTTGGACGACGGTCTTCGAGGTAACCTTTGTGTCCGTTGTTCACGAACGAGTGAGGAATACGGATCGAAGCACCGCGGTTCGCAACTCCATAGTTGAACTTGTCGATCGACTGAGTCTCGTGCAGACCTGTCAAGCGCAAGTGATTGTCTGGACCGTAGGCCGCGATGTGTTCCATGCAGTACTTCTCGAAAGCACCCATGAGCTTCTTGAAGTACTCTTCGCCACCAACTTCGCGCATGTACTTGGTTGAGAAGTTGCAGTGCATGCCCGAACCGTTCCAGTCACCGCGAATCGGCTTGCAGTGGAATTCAACGTCGATGCCGTACTTCTCACACAGACGAATCATCAGATAGCGAGCCATCCACATGTCGTCGCCGATCTTCTTCGATCCCTTGGCGAAAATCTGGAATTCCCATTGGCCCTTGGCAACTTCAGCGTTGATACCTTCCAGGTTAATGCCTGCGTCCAAGGTGATATCGATGTGCTCTTCAACGATTTGGCGAGCCACATCGCCAACATTCTTGTAACCGATAGCGGTGTAGTAAGGACCTTGTGGTGCTGGGTAACCATCAGCTGGGAAGCCCAGAGGCCGGCCGTTTTCGTAAAAGAAGTACTCTTGTTCAAGTCCGATCCACAAATCGTCACTATTGTCGACGGTATTGCGGAAGTTCGATGGGTGCGGTTCGCCGTTCGGAAGCATAACTTCGCACATGACCAAGTAGCCATTCTTGCGAGTCGAGTCTGGGTAGAGTGCAACTGGCTTTAGCACGCAGTCAGAGCTCTTGCCTTCAGCCTGTTGCGTCGAGCTACCGTCGAAACCCCATAAATCAAGGTCAGCGACCGACTTGGGTTCCTTGTCGACAATCTTTGTCTTGCTGCGGAGATTTGGCTCAGGTAGGTAACCGTCAAGCCAAACGTACTCAAGTTTGAATTTTTTGTCTGATGACATGGACACATTCTCTTAAAAGAAACATGAACAAAAAAGACACTCCGCCTGCACCTTGATATGCTCAATCCGCAACGGGTCCCTACAACTCGAAGCAACAGAGAATATCAGGAGTTACCGCCAAGCGATTTTCTCGGAATCGCTTTCCAAGTTGCCATTGGTTTTCCGAGTCACTGCCAGCCCCTACCCATAAACCAGCTGGACTCTGATGCGCCCAAAGCGCCTGGAAAACCCATTTCACTTAGAGATGTCGACGAATAAGCTAACACGCATCGTAAGTGTGGGCAAGTTCCCCTTAAATTTCCGCCGACCGATAAAGTCGAGCAGCGTAAGTTCTTAAATGGCATGGGATTGCATAGTTTCAGCTAATTCGCTTTTAATGCACGGCAAGGCATCGCTAAGTCGGATTAAGGCGTCTTTCTTGGCCTTTCTAGCCACATCCTGCTCAAAAATAAGGTAAACTTGTAATTGGCTACCGGCGGGACGTTTTCGTTTGCGACGCCGAGCGGTTTTGCGGACCGCGGGCTTTCCCGCCTCGATGTCACTCACTTTCAAAGCAACTGGTTCCCGCACACTGCCCGTGCCAGCCACCTTTTGACCGGCTCTGCCATCAACAACACCATCTGAACGCTGCGCATGGGTGGAATGCTATCAAGGCATTCCAGTGGTTAGCACCATCCATCCGGATCATCCATCCGGATCATTCATCCCTCTCGACATCCCAGTCTGCTGGTCCGGTTTTCTCGAGCGCGGACGTCCTCGTCCGCTGAAGTCGTCGCTGATAAGCCTATCCGAAGTTGCTATCAAAAATTGCCAATTGGTGGCTGGCACCATCCGAAACCCATGCTACTGCGGAAGCCGCGAAAGGTGGGTGGCACCAACTGAAAGCTGCGCATGGGTGGAATGCAATCAAAACGTTCCGGTAGGTGGGTGGCACCATTTATCGGGATCCCCCCGCCCCGCCCGTGACTGATGTGCCGCAATAGGTGGGTGGCACCATCTGGAATGCTATCTATCTTTCGGTAAGGGCGTAGGTGGGTGGCACCATCCGGCGATCTGGCGGGCGGCAGGCAGGCAGCCAACGCATGCATCGGCATTGGGAAGCTACAACTGGCGACTGCTTTCTTTCTGAGATATGCAGTCGCAGGAGCGACCTATTTGTGGTTCATCGCAAGAAAATGCCTGGAATGATGGCGCCGCCAAGAGTTTTCAAGCTCAGTTGCCCAAATGGCGGCATTCTCCGCTGCTAGTATTTCAGTAGCAACCGCTTGTTGTTGGGATTGTTAGAAGTTCTCCTACCCAGATTACCGATCAACCCGATGTGCGTCTGTATCGCGTCTGCGAACTGTTCGAGGAGTTGACTATGCCCAGTCTTTGGCAACGAGTTGTAAATTCATTTTCTTGGAACAAACGGACTCAAGAAAATCGTCGCTCCCACAGCCGCCGCCGACTGAAGATGGAATCGCTGGAGAACCGCGCCCTGATGGCCGTGGATCTCGCTGTCATCTCGGGTACCGCATTCGACGACTTGACCAACAACGGACTTACGGGTGACGATACGTTGATCGCTGGAGCCACAGTCCAGCTGTATCGGGACAACGGTGACAACTTGTTCAATGCCGGTACCGACACATTGCTTGGCACTGCTACAACGAACGCTCAGGGCGTTTACCGCTTTGCCAGTACCAATGCCGGTGGCACTCTGGCAGCGGGAACACTAACGGCTGACGACTATTTTGTGCGACAACTTGCATTCGGGGCATTTTCACCCCCAGCTGCGCAGTTGGTCACGATAACGGCGGCAAACGTTGCCGGGACAACCGTACAAACTGTGGATACTTTCAGTACCACAGCACAAGCCGTACAAGCAACGTCTGCAGTGCCCACAGCCTTTAATGGTGTGGCGGCAACTGAAGCCATCGGTGGCCAACGCGATATATCCATCAATCACACCGCTGGTACCGGCAATTTGAACGTTGACGTTGATTTGGGGGACTCGAATCTATTAACTTTTGCTTCTGGTACGGGAGTAATTGGCACCGCCTTGATTCAGTATGACGGAGTGGACGCTAGCGCGACCTTAGTTCCAACAGGCCTTGGTTCAGTGAACGTATCGGCCGGTGATACATTAGCCGGTTTGCTAGTTTCAACTCGTGGCGACTCACCTGGATCAACTGCGGAAATTCGGATCTACAGCAATGCTACAGATTTCTCTGTTGCGACCGTCAACATACCAGACCAATTAGCCATTGAGGAAATCTTCGTTCCGTTCTCGGCCTTTACGACTGGTGTTGGAGCCACTGCTGCAGCCAGCTTTACCTCAGTCGGAGCCATTGAAGTTTTGATCAATGGTGTCATTGAATTGGATGCGGTTATCTCGGTAGTCCGCAGCCTTCGGCCAAGCGAGGTCGAAGCGAATTTAGTGAACGACAGCCCCTCGATTCAAGTTATCAAGTTGACCAATGGCCAAGACGCGAACACGGCCACTGGCCCGTTGCTTGCCGTCGGATCCACAGCCACTTTCACTTATCAAGTGACCAGCACGGGTGGTACTTCTCTGCAAAACGTCGTGCTAAGTGACGACAACGGAACTCCAGCAAACAACGCTGATGACTTCACTGTCACTCGAACTGGTGGTGACACCAACAGCAATAACATTCTCGAAGTTGGCGAGACGTGGACCTATTCTGCCACACGCGTGGTAACCGCTGGGCAGTACACCAACATCGCCACCGTGGCAGCGGAGGACCTAGGGGGGATCGATGTGACTGACACCGACCCCAGCAGCCACTTTGGCGTAAACGCAGCCATCAACGTCGTTAAGTCGACCAACGGCCAAGATGCCAACACAACCACTGGACCTATCGTGGCCGTGGGTAGTACAGTCACGTTCACTTTCGCGGTAACGAACCCAGGTAACGTCCCGCTGGCAACCGTCGTGGTCCGTGACGATAACGGCACTGCAACGACGGCCGACGACTTCAACGCAACCTTTCTTACCGGCGATACGAACACCAACAACCGACTCGATGTTGGCGAAACTTGGAACTTCCAAGCCACCCGCGTTGCGACTGCCGGTCAGTACACCAACATCGGTACAGTGACTGGTAACCCAGTTGATATTCAAGGTGTTGATATTGCCGGAATCGCAGACGTCACAGATACCGACCCTAGCAATCACTTTGGTGCGGCAGCTGGAATCAACGTTGTCAAATCTGTAAACGGCCAAGACGCCAATACAACACCTGGTCCCACGCTCGGTGTTGGAACAACAGCAACTTTCACCTATGTCGTAACCAATACAGGTAACGTTGCTCTCGGAACCGTGACGGTACGCGATGACAATGGAACGGCTGGCAACCTCGCCGACGACTTCAACGCAACATTCCAAACCGGTGACACTAACGGTAACGGTCGCCTGGATACAACCGAAACTTGGACCTACAACGCCACTCGCACCGTAATTGCGGCTCAGTATTCCAACATCGCTACAGCGACGGGTACTCCCCTGGATGCAACTGGTGCAGTCATCGGGGCGCTGACGGCCCCTACCGACACCGATCCAGCGAATTACTTCGGTGTGGCAAGTAGCATTAACTTAGTCAAACAAGTTAACGGCCAAGACGCCAATACAACCACCGGGCCTAATTTACTCGTCGGTTCAACAGCCACATTCACTTACATCGTAACGAACACTGGCGGAACAGCCGTGGCAACGGTCCTCGTTCGTGACGACAACGGCACTCCAGGCAACACGGCCGACGACTTTAATGCGACCTTGCAAAGTGGAGATGCAAACTCCAACGGCCGCATGGAAACCACTGAGACCTGGACCTATCAAGCGACGCGTACCGTTGTAACCGGGCAGTACTCAAACATTGGTACGGTGACTGCGAATCCTGTAGATGCTGCCGGAGCTGACATCGCGGGCTTGGCGGACGTCACTGACACTGACCCCGCCAACTACTTTGGTGTTACCACCGGCATTAACATGGTCAAGTCCACCAATGGCCAGGACGCCAATACGGCGCCAGGACCAGCGCTCACAGTGGGTTCCACAGCAACATTCACTTATGTCCTAACCAACACGGGCTCTGTGCCATTGGGCTCGGTAGTCGTCCGCGATGACAACGGCACAACTGGCAATACTGCTGACGATCTCAACCCAACGCTGCAGAGCGGGGACGCGAACAGCAACGGTCGCCTGGATCTCACCGAAACTTGGACCTACCAAGCCACGCGGGTGGTGACTGCAGGCGCGTATTCGAATCTTGGCTCGGTAACCGCTAATCCCGTAGATACAACCGGAGCTGATATCCCAGGCTTGGCTGACGTAACGGATACCGACCCAAGCAATTCGTTCGGTGCCACCACGGGCATCAACGTCGTTAAGTCGACCAATGGCCAAGACGCTAACACCGGTACTGGCCCGAACTTGCTGGTTGGTTCAACAGCCACGTTCACTTACGTGGTCACCAACACTGGCAACACTCAGTTGGCTACGGTCAGTGTGCGCGATGACAACGGTACAGTTGGCAACACTGCGGACGATTTCAACGCGACATTTGTCAGTGGTGATGCCGACGGCGATGGCCGCCTAGACCCAACTGAAACTTGGACTTATCAAGCGACCCGGGCCGTGACACGAGGCCTCTACACCAACATCGCCACTGTCACCGGTAACCCAGTGGACGCTGCTGGAACTGAAATCACGGCGCTGGTTGATCCAACCGATACCGACCCAGCCAGTTACACAGGTATTGAACCGCTATCGAAACGTCGCTTCCTGGCTTCGTCAACGTAATCGCAAGTCAGTCACAGTAGTTCAAAGCACATCAGCGAGTGGATTTCGCAAGCCACTCGCTGACTTTGGAGGTAAGCTTAAGAACTACTCAGAAGCGCCGGGTTGTTGCACTTGTTCTTGAGGGTCTGGTGTCACAGGAGTTGGAACTTCGCTCGCCGGTGGATCGGTTCTCTTGTGCTCGTAGAACTGCAGCAAGTCGGAGAATGATCGTAGCGGAGCAGTGCCCTCAACCATGTCTTTTGAAATGGGCGCTTTGGGCTTTTTGCTGGTCACGATGATCGGCTGACTGGCTCGGTCACGACCACCGTCGCGATCACGTCCACCGCGAGGACCACCGCGCTGTTGCCCGCGTCCTCCGCCACCATGTCCACCACCTTGGCCACCCTGTCCGCCTCCAGAACGCCCGCGACCTCCGCCTGAGCCTGCACCTGCAAAGTTGCCCGGTTGATTGCCTTGGCCTGCAGGTTGCCCGGTGCGCTGTCCTTGACCACCTCCGCGGTGTCCTTGGCCTTGGCCCTGTGAGTGTCCTTGTGAGTGGCCCTGCGGCTGCCCCTGAGATTGGCCGCGACCTTGGCCCTGTGGGCTACCTTGTCCACGCTCTGGACGACCACCACGTGAATGCGATTCGGCACGTTCGGCGGCCCGCTGAGCCGCGCGTTGTGCTTCGGCTTTCTCAATGGCTTCACGTTGGGCTGGCGAAATCGCAGTCATCGCGACACGGCGTTTCTTCGAATCCACCGCAACCACCCAAGCTTGGACCAAGTCACCGACTTGTACGCATTGATGTGGATCCTCAACGAAGTTGGGTGACAAGCGACTGATATGGATCAAGCCGCTGCATTCTGGCCCAAGTTCGACAAAAGCACCGAAATCGGCAACACCTACGACGACAACCCACAAGCACATGCCCGGCTCGAGACTCTCGAGCGTTGGCATAGCTTTCTGCATCGGAACCGGGGTTCGACTCAAGCGGCCGTCAGCAAACGGATCCTGCAAGCAGTTGGCGATCCAGCGAAGTTTTTCGCGACCAACTTGCCAGCCTCGTGCGAGTTTCTCCACGTCGATCGCTAACGCAGCAGCGGGAGTCGCCAACACATCTTCGGGATACTCCGGCGGAATACTCACTGGCTCGGGTACAGTCGCTGAAGGCGCACTTGCCTCCGCTTCGGCAACTGGTTGAGCCTCTGGTTCAACTGCTGTGGCTTCGGTAGCGTTTGCGACTACCGAATCACTGGCAGCATCTACCTGTGCGGACTCAGCTGGAGTGGGTTCAGTTGCCTGTACCTCAGCGGTCGTTACCTCGGCTGAGGTTTCGGCAACTGCTTCAGCAGGTGAAGAGGTTTCCGCAGAAGGAGCGTCGCTTGGACTGTCGATTAAGCCTTGAGCAAAAGGAGCGGCGGGTGCTCGAACGGGCGGTTCAGGAGTTGCCGGAACCGGAGCTGGCGGAAGCGGACGCGTCCAACCTACGGGGGCCGCGGGCGGCTGCACTAGTTCTGTGTTCTGAATCAATCGCTCTGCCAGCTTATAGTCATCTGGATGGATCGCAGTTGCATCTAGCGTGTTGGGGCTGCCGAAGACTCGCAGGAACGCGATTGCCTGCCGACTGTTCGTCTCTGGCCAATCGGTCACCGCGGCAAGAAGATCCTCGCGACTGTGGATTTTGCCTTGACCAATCGCGCGAACGATCTGATCCGCTTGGGCACGACCAACTCCTGGGACGGACATCAGTTCTTGAACGCTAGCGGACAACACATCAATGCCGCGCGAGCAAACGCAATCGGAAATCGTTTCGTTCACCAGCTTCTTCAAAGGTTCGGCTGGCAGTTCACGTTGGTAGCTGCCCAAGCGCAAGCGACTGGCATCTAACTTAACCATTTCGCACAGTGGGTTTTGCAATCTGCGGGCGATCCAAATGGTGGCTCGGTCCCGGCGATTATGTTCTGGAAGTTCTTGCAGCGCAATGCGGCTTGCCGCGTAAGCTTCCGCGCCACCACGGTCGACCATCGTCCAGCGCAAACCGCTGTCGGCGCTTTGATTCACTAGCTCACGTAGAGTGTGGACCAAGAATCGGCGAGCGGGTCCGTTCGTGAGCGCTACCAAAGTTACTTTGAAACGGTGCACTAGCTCGCCCAGTCGAACCACATTCTGAGTAACGACTTGGGGCTGCGCCGAACAGGTGATTTCATCTGTCTGCAAGACTCGACCCTGGCTGTCGACGATCGCTACCGAGGAAGTCTTAGGACCAACGGCGTCGATCACGAGAATGCGATGCCCACGGACAGGACGCTGTTGCAATTGCTCGCGCAGTGGCTCAGTGGCAACTTCGAACAAGTGTTGCTGCGCCAGTTCTTCGAGTTCGGCGATGGCATCTTGTTCGAGCCGATTCAGCATCGAGCGGGACATGGAGTCTTCGATGGCCGCGGTGAACCAACCGAGCAGTGGATGTCGGTCACTTACAAATGCATCGCGAACGATGTTGATAAGAACGCGAGTATCGTATGTCAGGTGCAGGTTTACGAGTTGACTGCGGCGACCGCGACCGATCATCAATTGCTGATAGGCGCTCAACTTTGGCAGAGGTTTATCCATGCCATTGAAGGGTTGCAGCATACTGATCAACCAACGACGGCGACGTTGCCGAGGGCTGATCTTGGCTGCGTTCTTGGCAGCAGCCTTGGGGTCTTTGCTCTTCTTGCGCTTGCCCTTCTTCGCAATTGAACCTTTGGTGACCGGTCCAGTTGCCGGAGCGGCCGATGCAACTTCAACGGCTGCGTCAGAGCTGCCGGTGGCTTCAGCGATTGTTTCGGTTACTGCGTCCGCAGACACTTCTTCAGTGGTCGCTTCTTCACTCGTGTCACTTTCATCCGCAGCGACAAGCTCTTCGTCTACCGTTTCCGCGCCCTCAAGGTCATGAACCTCAGCATCATGGGCTTCAGCGACGTCATCGGTAAACGGATCGTCGCTACCGTCCTGAGCGCCTTCGGCGGTATCGTCTGTGGCATCGGTCACAAGCGGTTGGACGGCCGGACCGAGGGCTGCCGCGACAGCTTTGGATTCGGCAGTGGCGGTGGTTGATTCAGGTTTATTTTGGTCAACGGTTAAAACGATCTTTACATTGGATCGTCGTTGAACAATTTGACGCAGACGCTGGGCGATGGCTGAGTCGCCCGCCAATAGACTGCTGATCAGTCGTTTGCAGCCTTGCAAGGCATGTTCGGCGGCTTCCTTTTCGCAAGCCAATTCCGTTTGTGTCCAAGCCACCATGTCTTCGATGGGCTGGCCACTGTAAGCCATCAGTTTCTCCAGCAACTGCCCAGCCACGCCTTCGCGCTCGGCATTCTGTTGCATCGTCCGCCGAGCTCGGAAGGCTCGCATGGTACTATCGATCTCAACTTCGGTATCGGCCAACGCCAAACGTTCTTTGGCTTCCGAATCCAGCTCAACCCCTTCTGGCAATTGGGCGATCGATTTGTTGCGGGAATCTTCGAGCCGCTGTTGCCGCTCGATCGCCAACTTCAGCGACCAGAGTAACGAGTGGGGGAGGTTTCCAGTTTCGTCAGCGCGAAATCGCTCGATGAAGGCGGGTTGGTAACCCTGCTGAATCAAATCGGCGGCCAATCGAATCTGCTCTACCGGAAGGCGTAAGTGGCGAGCAATACTGCGGAGGTCAATCATACGTCAGTGTTCTTGTGGTCATGCGTTGCCCCAATCACCAATCGCTCACCGCGCGCCGAACAGGCCGCATTCGTAAGCTTCAACGGAAAGGTGACAAAAAAGGGTTTCGCAAGTAGCAATCGATGCCCCTAGCCCTGCGGGCTACAAATGAAAAAGGGCGGAATTGGGGTCATGATGTTAAACAGTCGTGCGCGAATCTATGAAAGTGCTAGCTTGTTGTCAAGCGACTTTGGCAGGCTTCCGGCCATTTGAAAGCCCATTTAACCATATTTTCCAGTTCCGCACCCCCAACCAACTGTCGCGTGCTGTAAAGTAGTGCCAACAGCCCTTCCTCCAGCGGTTTTCAGCTCTTCGCGAAAATCATCGCCAAGCCGCTGGAAGCTAACCAAAATGCCTAGTTCGTCCCACCTCTGTCAGTCGTCCCACAACTGACAATCCTCCTCAGCCAAGGAAGTGAATGCCATGAAACCAGTTGCCATTCGGATCACCGTTTTGCTGCTCGTTTTCCAGTTGTCTTTTGCGTGTGCCCAAGACAAAACCCCAGACAAAACGCCAGCAAAAGCACCTGCCAAACCGGAGGCTGAAAGCGACCAACAAAACAGCAAACCTGGCAAAGAGCCATCGGTCGCCAAGCTCGATCCAGCGATGGATGTCAACAAAGCGGCGATGGCCAATCTTGACTGGCATGACGTTACCACCTGGGGTGTTGAAGGCCGCATCTTGCCCGACCAAGAACGCAAGCAATGGTTCGATCGCCTGCCAAGTTCAGCCGAAGGTAAAGTGACATCCAACGTCTGGAACCTGAGTCGCGATAGCGCTGGCATGATGGTCCGATTTAAAACTGATGCGACTGCCATCTCGGTTCACTACAAACTGAAAAAGTCGTCCTTGGGTATGCCTCACATGCCGGCGACAGGCGTCAGCGGAGTCGATCTTTATGCACGCGATAGCGAGAACAAATGGAAGTGGGTGCAAGTCACCAAGCCCGCCACGCAAGAGGTCCAAGCTGAAATCATCAAAGGACTTGCCCCAGGCTATCGCGAATACGCCGCCTACTTGCCGCTCTATAACGGCGTAGAATTCATGAGCATCGGTGTCCCCAAGGGCAGCAAGTTCGAAGGCCTCGCGCCGCGCAATGCACCAATCGTGTTCTACGGAACAAGCATCACACATGGTGCTTGCGCTAGTCGCCCTGGAATGGTTCACACAGCGATCCTGGGGCGACGCTTTGATATGCCCGTGGCCAACCTTGGATTTTCGGGCAACGGAAAAATGGATAAGGAAGTTGGTGATTACTTGCTGCAGATCGATGCTTCGGCGTATGTCATCGATTGCTTACCCAACATGGGGCCTGCCGAGGTGAGCACCAAGTGCGTACCGCTGGTGAAACAATTACGCGCCGCCAAGCCACTGGTGCCAATCATTCTGGTTGAAGATCGGAGATTTACCAACGACTGGATTACGCCTGACAAACAGAAGTTTCACAGCGAGAACCACGCCGCCCTCAAAGCCGCTTATGACCAATTGGTTAAAGACGGCGTGCAGCAACTCTACTATATCCCCGGCGATAAACTCTACGGCGAAGACACCGAAGGCGCTACCGATGCATCGCATGCCAATGATCTTGGATTCATGCGTCAAGCCGACGTGTTCGAGCCGGTGTTGCGTGAAGCGATCGTCCACTACCACGAAGTAGCCACTCGGAAGAATTGATTTTCAAGGTAGTGAATCGACGCAGCGCTCCATGAGAATTGCGTAGGTTCTTTTGCTTTGCGGGTCAATGGCGAGTAGGTTCTGCGGGCGTCCCAATGGCACTCATTTTCAAAGCAACCGGTTTCCAGGCAGTGTCTATCGACGTCACTGTAGCGCTGGACCGGTATTCTGGAGCGCGGACGTCCTCGTCCGCTGAACCCATCGCTTATGCAAACACAACCCGTTTTGTTGTTAGGCTTGAAGGTCGCGCAAGATACTTTCGCAATCTTTGACCGCTGATCCCGAAAAAAGAAAAGCACGCGATCCACCGACGACACGTAAGCCAGCCAAGCAGTCACGGTTCCTACGGCCGTAAGCTACGATTCTTCGCGATAGTCGTAAAAGCCCTTACCGGTTTTGACGCCGAGATTCCCCTCGCGCAGCGGACCTTGCAAGACTTCGATCAATCGGTCCAAGCTAACCGAGTCGTCATTGGCCCATCGCGCATTGCTGAGCACCTGCTCGATGACATCCAATCCGATGCGGTCCATCATGCCGAACGGACCAAGGGGCATGTTGGTAACCGCTTTCCATGAACGGTCAATCTCAGCTGGGTCGGTGACATCTTTGGCAACCAACTCCAGCGAAGCTCGCAGCAACGACTGCAGCAACCAATTGAAGACATAGCCGGGTTGCTCATGCCTGAGCCGCAGAGGCGATTGCCCAATGCGCGCCGAGAGTTCACTAAGTTGATCGATAACACCGGGTTCAGTCGTCTCGCAGCCAACAATGTCTGCCACCGATTCATGTTGCACCGGAACGTGAAAGTGGAAGTGTGCAAAGCGTTCAGGGGCAACAACAAATCGGCTAAGCATTGTGGGCGTAAAGTACGAACTGTTTGATGCGACGATGGTCGGCGGCGCATAACGCTGGCTGATTTCGCTGAGCACACGTTTCTTTAGGGAAACTTGCTCTGGCACTGACTCGATCACCAACTGCACGCTTGAAACAAACAGCTGCTCGGCAATGTTAACCTTCGAGAGCCAGTCTGGGATAACCGCCGAGGAGCTGGTTTCAACGGGGGCATTAGCAATGGAACGCATCCAATCAAGTGACTGCTCACAGACCTCGCGTTTGCGATCGAACAACCACACATCGACGCCATGCTGAGCCATGCGTGCGGCGATTTGACGCCCCACCCAACCTGCACCAACGATCAGCACACGTTCAATTTTTGGTTGTGACAATGGCGTGGACGCCATGCGCTTTCAGCTCCGCAAGTAGGTAGCACCGCCAGGTGCGACTGTATCTAGTGGGTCGCTCCCGCCGGGAGCGACCATCTTCTTACTTTGAAAAGTGAGTCCTCATTAAAAATGAAGCTTGGGCTTATCAATCGCTGAGCCCTAGCAATCATCCTTGTCAGGTCGCATCCGGCAGACTGCGACCTACTAGACACCTATGAAGCCCACTCACAACAATCGTAACATCAATTTCCAATGTTACCGAACTTTGAAAAATTAACCACCGGCAGCAGTCAGGTAACTGGGATCCGCTTGCCACAGGTAAAGGAAAGTTGGCAACGTGCTGCGATCAAGTCCCGGCATCTTGATTGGCAGCAGCGAGTAGGGGCTGTTCGGGGTCACATCAAATTGCGAGTAAGCGCGATCGTTGTCGCGACGTAACATGACTACTTGCGAGCTCTCGCTGAGATTACTTCTTGTTCTCGCAATTGCGATCGCATCATCCAAATAGCCCACGTCATCGATAAGCCCTTTTTCGCGAGCAGCTGTGCCCGTAAAGATTCCACCTTCAAAGTTCTCTTGGTGGTTCGCTGACGAGGGCCGAGCTGATTTGATGTGCTCGATAAATCGCGAGTGAAACGCGTCTGCGATACTCTGTAAACTCGCGCGTTCCTCTTTCTCCATCGCTCGTTCGGTCGACGCGATATCGATCTGCTCACCTGCTTTGATGGGCGCGGACGCGATGTTGAATTGGCCTAATGTATCCTCGAGATTGTAGACATTCAGAATGACTCCGATGCCACCTACTATTGATGTAGGATGTGCGAGCACCGTGTCCGCGTGCGCGGCCAAGAAATAGGCCCCGCCAGCTCCGACGTCCATCAAGCAGGCAACTACGGGCAGTTGAGTCTCTTCGCGGAAGCGCACCAAGTCGCGACTCATGATATCCGTGGCTGTCACTCCACCACCTGGACTGTTAATCCGCAGCACGACAGCTTTCACAGACGAATCCGCACGCAGCGCATCTAGTTTCTCGCGAAAAAGTGCTACTGGGTTTTCACCCATTGACCCCAAGCCGCTAATGTTCTTGTTAATCAAGATTCCATCGACATCAATGATGGCTACTTTGCCCAGCGAAGGGTTCGGGGCACTCTTTCCAGAATGAATCACGACACTGGCCAAGCGTGAGGCTGTGTTGTCGGTCTTCATGCTTGTGTTCATGTTGCCGGACATCTTCATGTCACCAGCCACATCCATCTTGCCATTCATCCGCATATCGCCGTCGACGTTCATCCCGCCGCGCATCAAGAACGGGCGTGTACGACAGCCCACTCCGAGCAGAACGGTCAACAATAGAAGCAAACGCAGCATAGCTAGCATCCGACAAAACGCGATTTGCGCATAACACGCGCCATGCGTAGAATCGGTCGTAAACGCGAGTTTCAGACTCTACACTACCCGCGACATCAGAAAATACCGAACAATCGTCAGGCAAATGTTCTGATCTAAGCAGTTGGTGAATCTGTGCCGCCTACGGTTTGCAGCTTACTCGTTGGTCGGCAGCTCAAAAGCGGCGGCTTCTCGGTCATTGCGAACTACCAAGATGTTGCCCGCCAGCGCAAGGTTATTCCAAGTCTTGCTGAACAAGGCATTGAACTTGCCCAATTCCTCGTGCCCATCGGGTTTAGCGGCGACCAGCACAACCTCACCCGTTTCGGCTTGGATCAGCAACTTGTCACCCACCAGCAGCATTTGACCATGCCCGTAGCGGCCTCGTTTCCAGCGTCGCTGGCCATCGTTGAGATCGAGACAAGTCAAAATGCCGTTATCGAGTCCGTAAATGTGATGATCATGGACAACAAAGTTTGACATCTTGGACTTAAGGTGCTTCGATAGCCACACTTCAGTCACACTAAACTGCTCGCCATCGCGTTTAATCTCAAGCAAGGCGGTACCATTGTCGTAGCCGGAGGAAATCAACACACGGGTTGCGTTAGCCGCAGCATCGGCATCGGAGGCTAAGACAACGGGTTGGGCAACATTCACTCGTTGCGATTCACCCTGAGTAAGCCATGGTTGCAACCAAAGCTGCGTTCCGTCCATGGCATACGCCCGCAAACCAGCTCCGTTGAAGCTGAGCAATTGACGTTGATCGCAGATTTGAGATTGAATCGGCGATGAGTACGCCGCCCGGTCATCACCGCTGCGCCACACTTCGTCGCCTGTTTCCAGGGAATAGGATATGGCCGATGAACCTTCACCGGCTCCCGGCGTAACGAAGACTTTGCCATCCACGACCAGCGGCGAACCCGACATGCCCCATAACAGATTCTGTTGCTCGGGGTTGGATAGCGTCTCCCGCTTCCAAATGAGTTTGCCAGTGGCCAGTTCCAAACAAGTCAACATACCATTGGCGCCCATCGAGATCACTTTGCCCGCATGGATCGTGGGCGTTGAACGTGGGCCATCGCCATGTTCATCCTCGAAGCGGCAGGGTTCGGCATGAGACCAAAGTTCATCACCTGTTTTCAGTGCGTAACACACGACGCATTCGGATTCACCTCGCTGCTCAAGATTGACAGCCGCGTCGCCGACCACAGCGAAGCTTGACCAGCCCAATCCGACCGGATGTCGCCAAAGCAATTTCGGCGGTTGCTGGTCCCAATTCGTTGCAAGTTCTACGCCCGAGACTTTCGCATCTCGGTTCGGTCCGAGAAAGCCGGGGAAGTCGCGTGCCGTTTCATTAAACATCGAATTTGATTCGTTGAGCTTCTTCGATGAACTTGATGCAGATGTCAGGTACGTGGCTATTTGTTGCTCTGCTGAAGGAGACCAACGCCATGCAAGTCGAGGTATCATGTTGCCATAAAAACTCTCAATCCGCACTGTTCGATAAAACGCGAATCCGACGAGTAAAAAGGCTGCCGTTAGAACAGCTACCGTTTTCACTTTCGGGCGAATCCAGACCGCCAAAGCGATGGCCACAACACAAGTGATACCGAGCATCGCCAGCGGAAAGCGCATCCCGTCCAGTCCCAAGTAAATCGAACGCGTATCGACTTCTTGCAAAGTTCGGAAGATGGTGATGACCAAACCGAGTACCAAGCCGACTCCAATGGGCATCAACAGCAGAAACCAAGGAGAGCACTTTTTAGGAGTCGCCGATGAAGAAAACGGGCAATCCGCAGCAGAATCTTTTTGTGGAGCGAGCATGAGCATGAACTCGTAAAGTGGAAGAGATTTGCAGATGATCAAATTTAGACTTCACTTTACGTCCACGCGTCGGGCTGCAAGAAAACAAACTGAACCTGACGCAACGATCGAAACGGATGTAGCGATTATGCGTCAGGTTCGTAGTCGTTTAGCCACGTCGCGGAATGTTCTAGCAGGCTGTTGAAAAGTTGATTTGCAACAAAGTGCCGAAGAACACTTACCCGAAGCGTCACTTCTTGAAGTTGCGAGTTTCGGGTTATAAAAAACCAAGCAAAGCGTCGTCCGGATCGCTAGTCCTTGGAAGCACGCCGCCAAAACTACTTCGCAGGTGACAAGGCGGGTTGCTTCGTCCCCGCGTCGGCCGTTGGTGTTGCATCCGCTTCGAGGTCACCGAGTGCGTACTGCATACCGTCGAGGATATGCTTGAGAATCGCTGGCTTGGTGAACGTGTCCTCGCGATGCCCAAAGTTGGTGTAGAAGACTCGACCATCACCAGCTTTACGCAACCAAGATACCGGTACTTCCCGTGGACCATCGTTGATCAGCTTGGAAACTTCGGGCTGCTTCATATCCAGGCTTACAAGCACGCGAAGCACTTTTGTGCCTACATAGGTTTCAGGTTTGTACTGATAGATCTCGTCGGTGTGCCAAAAGCCCTTGCCGCCAAACGCCTTATTGAGTACGTGCTCGGGATCGTCGAGCTTAAAGGCCCATGTTCCACCAGCGTTCCAGGGATGCCCACCGAACTCGCCGCCGACAATAGCGCGGCATTCTGGGTGGCGACCGAAATTGTCGCTAGCGGCATGGATACCCACTAGCCCCTTTCCGCTGCTGATGAAATCAAGAAAAGCGTTTTGTTGTTCGGGCTTGGGGAACTGCATGCCGGTGGTGCTGTTGAGCAGAATGCAATCGTACTGTTTCAAGTTTTCGGTATTGAAGACGTCGTATGTATCCGCCAAATCGACTGTGAAGGCACCCGATTTTTTGCCCATCATTTCAAGGGCATAGTTGGCGTGCGGAATCGAGGTGTGGACGAAGCCTTCGCAGCGATAGAAGACCAATACGCGTCGAGCCTTCTTGGGTTTGGCTTCGGCTTCCTTCGGTAAGGCGTTTTCGATCGCGGATTTCTGCTCGGCCGAAAGCGGCTTGAAAGTGTCCGCTTTCTTTTTGATCCACGGATCAACGCTATCTTGCGCAGCAGCTACATTGATGGTTGCGACAATCGCGATCAACCAGATGAGATTCTTCATTGGGTAGGTCCTTGGTGGGTGAACGAGTGAGCCCCGACCAGTGTCGGGACTCGAAGATTAGTAGGCCACCATTGTAGTTCAGCAACTAAGCGGCAGTCCAGTAAGTGCACTCTAAGAACCTAGTGCTTCGACACGATTGGATTTTGGGTTGAGTGTCGCACAATTGTCTCAATTGTTGCAGCTACGATTGGGACAATCGTGCGACAATAAAGCCGTCACTCCAAAGTTAACTTGTGACGAAGCACTAGCGCTCTATCCGCATAAGATTTTGGGTTTGGGTGTTTGGGTTTTCGTGTGCCACTGGCTGTGCCAGTGCAAACGAAGGAGACAATTCGAAACAAAGGCGGTCGATCCAATACATGAGTCCTAAATGGAAATCTGTCGAAGTGATACGGTTCGAATTACCAGATGCTTTCAAGTGGACTGCGACTCAACCATGGCGATTTACCGATCATCCAACTTGATCGTCACTTTAACCGTACAACTTCGGCGGCTCTCGCGTTACGCTGTTCGCACTAGGGAGTCTACTTTTGGTGAACAATAGCTCCTCCGTTTGCACTGGCACGCCAGTGGCACACCAGCCTCACTCAACCCAAAAATCTAATGTGTACAGAGCACTAAACATCCAAATCCTCGTCAGGTTCCTCGTGCCGATGCTGTGCGGCCAATATCAAATACAAAGCGGGCACAACGAATAAGGTAAAGATAGTGCCAATCGCCATTCCAGCCACCAGGACAATTCCGATGCTGTTGCGAGCCTCAGCGCCGGGGCCGGTTACCAACACCAATGGATAGTGACCGCACACGGTTGCGGCAGAGGTCATCAACACAGGACGCAGACGCGTTTGCGAAGCTTCAAAGATGGCCGCAAACTTGCTGAGCCCTTTTTCTTGCAGAGCATTCGCGAACTCAACAATCAAAATGCCATTCTTGGCCACCAAACCGACCAGGGTAATCAGGCCCACTTGAGAATAGATATTGATCGTTGTTAAGCCCATGAAGGTCAGCACCAGAGCCCCCGAGATCGCCAGCGGCACTGAGCCGAGCAAGACAATCAAAGGGTCTCGAAAAGAACGGAATTGGGCCGCAAGCACCAGGTAGATCATCACCAGTGCAAATCCAAGCGTCACCGTAAGCGCGGAGCCTTCTTGTCGGATCTGTCGCGACTCGCCCGCGTAATCAAGCCCTACATCAGGCCCAAGCACACGACGCGCGACGGTTTCCATCGAGTTCAAACCATCTTCTTTGGTTACACCTGGTACGACACCTGCAAACAGACGCAGCGAACTTTGCTGTTGAAACTTCGTCAGTGTGCGCGGAGCAGTCACTGGTTCAATACTTGCGAAGTTTGAAACCGGAATCAGTTGGCCTTGCGGGCTACGGATCTTCAACTCCATCAGCGACGAAGCAGACTGTCGATCGACTTCGGCCAACTGCGGAATGACTTGGTAGGATCGATTGAAATAATTGAAGCGGTTCACATAGCCGCCACCCAGCAGCACACCCAATTCTTGTGCGACTGAGGCAAGGTCCATACCAAGGTCCGCGACCTTCTCGCGGTCCACGGAAACGCGAGCTTGAGGCATATCCAGTTTCAAGTCGGTGTCAACGAACATGAACTTACCCAGTTTTGCAGCTTCGCTGGCGATCTCAGCTGCCAACTCGGCCAATTGCTCTGGGGGCGTATCGCTCTTCACGATCAATTCCACGTCATACTGACCTGCCCCAGGCAGTGGCGGCAGAAGGATTGGGAACGGTTCGATCCCGGGTAATTGCGAGACCATTCCGAAGACTTCAGGATACATTTCTGTGGTGCTGCGCGTACGATCGCGGAAGTCCTTGGTGATGATGCCACCAAAACCCGAACCTGGGGTTACCAGTGCCCACATGTATTCGGATTCAGGGAGTTGTTGCAAAGTGGCGGAGAGTTCTTTCGCCCAGCGCGTGGTCGATTTAAGTGTCGAATCGGGCGCACCAGACATGAATACCGCGATGGCACTTTGATCCTCGACGGGAGCCAGTTCTTTGCCACTGAACATGTACAGCGGTGCGGCCCCGATAGCCACTAGTATCGTGGAGGCAACAATCGACCAACGTAACTTCAGTGCGCCGCCGAGCATCCAGCCATAAATCAATCGCACGCTTTCAAAGCGACGATTCACGAACCTCGTCAGGAACCCCTCTTTGCCCGAAGGATGCACCATGATGGCGCTCATCACAGGCGAGAGAGTTACTGCAACCACGCCCGAAACGACCACTGCTGCGGCTAGTGTGAATGCGAATTCGCGAAACAGCATCCCTGTCAAACCGCCCTGAAATCCGATGGGTGCGTAAACAACCGCCAACGTAATGGTCATGGCAATGATTGGTCCAACCAATTCACGTGCTCCAATCAGCGCCGCTTTGGTCCTGGACTTTCCTTCTTGCACGTGACGCTGAATGTTCTCAACCACCACAATCGCATCGTCAACGACCAAGCCCACTGCAAGTACGATCGCTAGAATGGTCAGCAAGTTGAGCGAGAATCCGAGCAGTAGCATCAAGATCATCGCGCCAACCAACGACACTGGCATCGCGATCAGTGGAACAAGAGCGGTGCGAACCGACCCCATGAAGAGGAACACCACCAAGCCCACGATCAGAATCGTCTCGCCGAGTGTGCGCGAGATTTCTTGTAAAGCTTCTTCCATAAACTTGGTCGCATCGAAGGCTAGCTGCATATCGATGTGTTTGGGCAAGTTAGGTCGCATCTTTTCGAGTTCAGCACGGAGATTGTGAGCGACCTCGATCTCGTTGCTGCCTGGCAGTGGCCAAACGGAGACGTAGACCGCTTCTTTGCCTTCGTACATGGCGGTCGCCATTGGTTCTTCCGACCCTAATTCGACTTTAGCAACATCCCGCAAACGTGTGATCGAACCATCACGCTCGGATACGATCAAATCCTCAAACTCGTCCACGGAGCGCAAGTCAGTATTGGTTAACAAGTCGACTTGGATCGCATCGTTGCGAACGCGGCCGATGGCGGCGATGTAGTTGTTTCGACGCAGCGCATTGAAGACATCACCGGGAGTCAGGTTCATTTCGCCCAACTGGTTCGGTGAAATCCAGACTCGCATGGCAGGCATCTGCCCCGCCTCAACGCCTACCCGTTGGACACCCGAGAGAATCGACAACTGCGGCTGGATCGTGCGATTGATCCAGTCGGTGAGTGCGGAAATGTTCAACTCATCGGACGTAAAGCTGATGTAAAAAGAGGCGTAGGGGCGATCTGCTCGCTGCAATTCGATCGCCGGCGGTTCGGCTTCCGCAGGCAATTGGCGACGAACCTGTTGTAGTCGTGCATTGACCTCAGCCAAAGCTTGAGTGCTATCGTGATTCAGCTTCAAGCGGACCGTAATAACGCTCGCTCCGGCCGTCGAGCTTGATTCGATGTAGTCGACACCGGCGATGGATGACACTGCTTGCTCGATCGGTGTAGTCAAAAAACCACGGATCGTTTCGGCGCTGGCTCCGATGTAATAAGTTGTAATGACAACGGAGGTGCTTTCCAGTTTTGGGTACTGCTGAATCGGTAGCAGCACCATGGCTCTGAGGCCAACGAGCACGATGGCAAAGTTGACTACGATGGCCAAGACAGGATGTCGGATGAAGACGTCAGTGATGGAACGCACGAGCTTATTTCCCTGCCGTTTCTTGGCCGACCGCATTTGCGGCAGGCGCGGTCTTCGTGATTGGGGCAATCAAGGCACCCTCACGCAACTTGAAGGAACCGTCGGCAACCACGGTGACGCCGACTTCTAATCCGCTCAAGACACTGAATCGATCGCCGATCATCTGCCCAACTTTGATTTGGCGTTCATAAGCGCGAAGCATGCCTTTTTCGTCCGTTTCTGCGACGAACACATAAGTTTTCATCGGTGCGCGGCGGAGGGCCTCAACTGGAATAGCTGCCGTCTTCATTTCTGGTCCATAGTCGATCACGACCCGAACCGAATCGCCTGGCAGTAGGTGTTTGGGAACTGGACTAAGTCTCGCGCGGACCATCAAGTTCCGGGTAGAGCGATCGGCTTGGGCATCGATGGCAGCGACCGTTGCTACATAGGTCTCTTGTTCGTCGACCAGTTTGACATTGTTGCCAACTTCGATAAAGTCTGCGGCGCTTTGCGGGACCATGAAGTCCACGTTGATGAATCCTTCAAGGCTTTGCAGCGTGACAATTTGCGATCCGCTGGCTAGGAATTGACCGACATGCGTGTTGCACAGTCCGATGCGCGAGGGAAAGGGTGCGACCAATGTTTTCTTGGCGATGGTCGCCTCGAGCTCAACGATTTCAGCTGAGGCTTGCAGGTAGGCTGACTCGGCCTCTTCTACTTCCAATTCACTGACCGCGAGATTCTTGGCGGCTTGGCGTGTTCGCGACAACGTAGACTCGGCGATCTTAAGTCTTGCTGTGGCTGACTTCAGCCGAGCAAGTTCGACACTCGCATCCAGCTCGACGAGCTTCTGATTCTCTGCAACTTCATCACCCGATTTGAAGCCTAATTTCGAAACTGTACCTGGAATCTCGTTGCTCAGCATGATCGACTGTGGTGCAAGTACCGTCCCAATAACAGTAGTGTTGTAGCGATAGTCGATGCTAGTCGCTTCGGCAAGCGTCACCGCGATGGGATTCTCGGGTGGGGGTGGGGCGGCCATGGCTGCCTTGATTTCAGTGTATTTGAGCCAACCCAGCGTTCCGCCGATTGCCAGGACAATTGCGATAACCAGGAATGATCCTATCCAAACAGCCAAGCGATTCATGGATTCGGTATCTCAAAGAACGAGTGAGTTGACGAGTTGTCCGGATTTGCAGGGAAAATCCCCAATTGCCGTCCCTAAATGGTAGTTCGCGGTACTATTTTCGGCTAACCCAGAAGGGACTCAATTCCTGGACTTTCAAAGTTTTAATCCGTACTTAGCAGTTGCAGCGTTTGCAAAATTGGCGAACTGGTGCGTCATCCAACATTAATTTTGGGTGGCACGCTCTGAGGCTCTGAAGCTTTGTGGCCGCGAAGGGCGTGGCGAAGGTCCCTGCTCCCACGGTTAGGCACATTAACCGATGTGCGATAGCACCGGTTTCCGCAATGTGAAAACCGCGGCTAACGCCGTGCGGTTAATAGCACTCGAGTGCGATCAACCCATAAATCTAATCTGGTCAGCGAACTAGAGGCATTTACACCCACTACAAATGGGCAGTGACGGTAAAACTCCGAAAATCTTAACAAGAGGATCACAATTTCGTTATAAAATCGGGAACTAGACACATAAGTCGGCTGTCTTGTTCACTTGGGAATTTACTCGTTAGCCAAACGAGTGCTCTGTCCACGTTGGATTTTTGGGTTCACTATGGTTGGCGTGTCCAGTGTAGCCACCGTCGCCAAACGGTGGACACGTAGCCACCGTTGCCAAACGGTGGACACCATGCGTTTGCCTAACCACCGCTTGGCAGCGGAGGCTACGACCAAACCCAAAATGTAAATTGGACAGAGCACTAACGTGGAAGCCTAAAAGGAGAGGGACATGAGATTCATTGTTTTAACGCTGGTGCTGGTAACGGGACTGGAGTCGATTGGCGTTGCTTTCGACATCCCTGTTCCTTCCGCAATACCCAACGCCCTTGATTCAGCCACTAACCCGTCGGCTGTGTCGCTGCTTGGGGCCTTGATTGGTGGGGTCACGTTAGCAGCTGCCTTGGTGGTTGGTGGGTTGTGGTTTGTTCGAAAACGCAAAGTCACGAGGTGAAATCATGAAGTACTGGTCACTGCTTGTTTTGTTATTGGCTGGCCTCCAGTCCGCTGCCGCTGCCTATGATATTCCGCCTCCGCAGCCGAAGCCTAAACCTAAACCCACTGCCCCAGTGAAGGATGCTGCACCCGACGACACGAAAAAGCAGCAAGCGGATCCGATCAAGCAACTCGCAGACCTTCAGAGATTCAGTATTGAAGTCGATGAAAAAGCCAAGTCTGCAAAGCTCGTTATTCCCAATGCGGTCATCCGGGCGCTGCAAGCTGATGGTGCCAAACCAGGCGCGTTCTTTCCAAGTAGCGGCAACGATCGCCCATCGATAGTGAATCGTACGGGAACAATCATAGGCGGAGTGCTGCTGACGCTGGCTGCGATGCTCGGC
>JANRMD010000637.1:0-11623 GCA_033761895.1 Pirellulaceae bacterium
TCGGCAGCTTCGACTGCTTTCTCGATTATCACTATTCTACATCGGCAATCACTTTTGTGGCTGCGATACTGTCTTCTGATCGTCAATCAAAATCCGAATTGGCGGCGATTCAAGATCTTCATACTGCCCATCCCAAATGCAGCGAACACAGGCGTACATACCCGCAGCTCCCAACAAAAGTGCGACCGGCAAAGCTACATACACAACACTCATCAATTCGACTCCTCAAAGGTTCGACTCGCCAACACAATGGCCAGTACGCTCACCGAACTGATCGGCATGAGCAGAGCAGCAGCCAGCGGACTGATCCAGCCACACATGGCCAGTATTACCGCGAAGATGTTGTAACCAAGCGATACCGCAAATAGCGTGTAAATGACCCGGTTGGTGCGTCTTGCCCCCACGATTAAATTATGGATTGTCGTCAACTGGCCCGAAGAAACGAATACCGGCGCCGCCTGTAAGCTCACCTCGGCGCCACCTCGCACGGCAATGCCCACATCTGCTGCGGCCAAAGCGGCTGCATCGTTCGCGCCATCACCAACCATCACCACGGTCAAGTCTTTTCGCCGGGACGATCGGACCCATTCCAGCTTTTCTTCCGGCGACAATCCACCGCAGCAATCTTCAACCTTGAGGCCCAATTGCTGCCCCACTCGCGAAACAATCTCGGGATGGTCCCCGGACAGTATCCCCAACGACCAGCCATCCCGTTGCAGTTTCGCAATCGTCTCGCGAGCACCTTTGCGCAGAGGATCGGACAAGCCGAGTAGAGTACAAATCACACCATCGATGGCAATCAGCAGTGGAGCCTCGCCGCGACCGAGCAACGATTCAATCTGCTCCATCCAATCAGGATTGATCGCGATATGCTGAGCTTCGATGAAATCGATATTCCCCACGGCCACCCGCTGCCCATCGACAGTGCCCAGCACTCCACCGGGAATCGCTTGATCCAACACTGCAGAACTGAACAGTGTGAGCTTCAATAGTTCCGCTTCGCGGACAATGGCGCTGGCCACAGGATGAACACACTTGCTTTCGATCGAAGCAGCTAACTGCAGGCCATAGTTCGTACCGATTAAAGAACTCACACGTTGGCGACCTTCAGTGAGTGTGCCTGTTTTATCCAGCCACATTCGCCCGCCCGAGGCGAGTTTTTGCAGCGACTGCCCATCGCGAATGAGCACATTGCATTTCGCCGCGCGACCAAGCCCCACAGCGATGGCGAGAGGAGTCGCCAAGGCTAAAGCACAGGGACAAGCTACGATCAGCAGAGAAGTGGCATGCGAAGTCGCTTCACCAAGCCCCCACGGTAACCATAACACGAAGGTCAACGCCGCCAGGATCATCACCCGCACGACAAACTTGCCGCCGATTCGATCTGCCAATTGCACAATCGGAGTCTTGTCAGCCGCTGCAGCTTCAACCGATTGCATCACGCGTCCGATCCGACTTTCACGACCAACCGCTTCGACGGCCACATCGATCGGTGCCGTAATATTGATCGTTCCTGCGGAAACCGCATCACCACACTTGCCCGAAACCGGAATGCTCTCGCCCGTCAGCAACGATCGGTCGATAGTTGTCGCACCCGCGACAATCACTCCATCCACGGCCACGCACTCACCAGGCGCAATTCGAATGCGTTGCCCATGTTGCAGATTCTCAGCTAGCACCAATTCCGTGCGTCCATCTTCAGTGATTCGCGTGGCATGCCGAGGTGTAATTCGCAACATCAAATCTACGGCCCGCGCCGCTCGCTGTTGCTGACGAAACTGAATCCAACGCCCGATCAGCAACAAGAACACAAGCGCTGCCAAAGAATCAAAAAAGATATATCCCGACCCTCGAATCGCATTGATGATGCCAACTACTGTCCCCACTGACAACCCTAAGGCAATCGGCAGGTCCATATGCGGTGTTCGAGACTTAATCGCCGCAAACGCGCTTACGAAGAAGGTACGACCTGGACCAACAACAGCCAGCGTGCCCAAAGCAGTGCCCATCAAGCCCAGAAAATACTGATACTCGAAGACGACTCCTGTGAACTCACCGGCATACAGCGCCACTGCAATCCACATCGAATTGGCCGCTAAAAAACCGGCGATCGCAATCTGCACCAGCAAGCGTTTGCTCTCCTGCTGAATGTGCTCGTCGCGCGAACGATCGAGAGGCGAAAGTTGATAGCCCATGCGACCCATCAGCTGAGCGATGGAGCTCAACTTTGTTCGCTTGGGATCGAACACCAGACGAATCGAATGGTCGCTCATGCGGACCCGAGCGGACAACCACCCTGGCGTCGCCGTCGCGACATTTTCGATCAGCCAAGCACACGCGGCGCAGTGCAAACCCGCCACAGCCAGCTCAGCCATGTAAGTCCCATCCGCTTGCAGTCGCGGAGCGGATCGGCCAAGAAACTCGGGCTCGTCAAACTGCACATAGCGATCTGGCCCAGTCACAACTGCCGAAGCCGATGCTGGTCGCAACTGCTCACGCAGCGCGTAGAATTCGTCTAAGCCCCACCCATGAATCAACTCATAAGCACTGCGGCAACCTGAGCAACAAAATACTTGCTGTGGATCCGTGCTCGCCAACACATCCGTGGCTTGCCCACAGTGAATGCAGGGGTGCGCTACCACTTGCTCGCGAGCAACAGGGCACACCGCTGCCGCAGTTGCTGCTCGGTCTGCATCAAATGTTTGTTCAAGTAGTGCCATGTGTCTTATGAGGTTTTAATAATTAATCCAGCGCTAGCCGCCGATTGTGTTGTAACGCGACCGCACTGGCCGCCGATTTTGTGAGCCGACGGCGCTAGCCGCGGGTTTGTTCGTGAGCCGACGGCGCTAGCCGCGGTTCTCGAAGTTTGGATCGTGCATGGATTGGGCTCGTTCCAATGCAAGTTGAACTGGTGATTTCTCTGTATTGGCAAATTTAAAGTTAATGAAAGATTGCTTCTTCGTTCACCCGCGGCTAGCGCCGTCGGCTCACTTGTCTTTCGTTTGGCAGCACGGTAGCGGAGTCTTCACTAACTCATCCAAGGATGTCGTAAACGTATCTTCGGTGCCCTGTTGTTTCGGAACTGGAATTTCTGCCAGTGAATGCAAATTCGCAAAGCCGCGACCAGCCATCGTAAAGCCTCCCGCGATAATCATCATCAGGGCAACTACAACTGGTACGAACTGGCGCAGGCGACCGGTCAATAACTTCGTGCTCATGACCACCGCTACCAGCGCCGGCACACTGCCCAGCCAGAACGCGACCATCACAACAGATCCGCTTAACCAACTCCCCGTGCCTGCTGCAAACAGCGCAAACAAATACAGCCAGCCACAGGGCAACAACGCCGTAAGCAATCCCGTTGCCAATGCCCGACTCGGTGGATTCAACGCGAAAACTCTTGGTCGCAAGCTGACCAACCACTTTGAGACCAAAGATTGCTTAGGGGTGACGCTGGGCTTCATAAGGCTGGGCTTCATAAGGCTGGGCTTCGATGTGAACCAGCTACTCGAATCTTGACGCAGCGACCACCACTTGAGGACTTGAATCACGCCCATCACGACCATGATCACGCCCACAATCCTAGCCGCCGCTAATTGGACGCCGAGCACTTCGCCGCCGAAATCAGTGAGCTGCCCTACGAGACCAGCCAGCAGCCCCACCAGCGCGTAGGTTAACATGCGACCAAAATGATACAGTGACGTATTCAAGGCCAATCGCGAATTGCCATCGCCGGCGCCGCTGGCCCACAGTGCTAGCGGACCGCACATGCCGACACAATGCATGCTCCCAAGCACGCTCGCGGTCACTACAGCTCCGATTAGAATCCACATCGTGGTCACTCGTTTCCGTTACTTGACTTCAAATTCGCGTGACAAGCTGGCGATGCCGTGTTCACCCTCGATCACCAACTCGACCTGCCATAAGCCTTTTTCAGTCAACTTTGTATCGCCCTGATAGTTCCCATCACTCACTGCTCTGAGTTTTATCTTGTCGACATTTCCACCGCGCGCATGACGATAGAGTTTGGCATTTACATTCAGGTCACGCACAGGTTTGCCGTCGCGATCCAAGATTGTGACGAACAGCGAGCGCTGTCCGGCTTGCTCGGCAGGAACGACGTTATAATCGATTTTCCAACCGAGTTGATCAGCCAGTTGCCGGGCTCGGTGGGTTACATCCCAATCGAGAGCTGATTGATGGTAGTTGGGAATTACGGCTACGGAGGGATCACTCAACGCCAGCACGACCGAGGCTACACCGATCAGCACCTGCAAGCCTAGGAAGCCCACGATTACGCTGACCCAAAATCGTCGCGCGCGTCGTTCGAGCTGCTGCATATCAGCAGAATTCATGGCAACGGATTGCGACATTATCTTGGTCCCAGAAGGTTGAATTTGATCTCGTGGCGATGATTGCTTTCATCGGCAACTTCAATAATTGATTCTGCGTTCCCGTCACCACGGGTCAAGCTTGGTTCGAAGCGCACGTTGATTGGAACCATCGAAGTCTCGCCAGGTGCTAACTTGATCGTCGATTCATCCAACACTTCCAAGCGAACATTCTCAGGGCTTTGAATCTTGAGTTGATAGTGTTGCTCGTGGGCGCTTCGGTTGACCAAACGCATGTTGAATGTATTGGAAATCGTAGTTCGATCCACGTTGGTAAACGGCTGTCCCTTACCGCGAATAAGCCGGGCGTCAAAACCGTACTTGGTGGAGACGGCGTAACCTAAACCGCTGGTCAATACGATCAGTATCAATGGATAGAGGATCGTTCGGGCTCGCAACATACGTTTGGGTTTCTTGGCTAATGCGTCTTGCGAAGTGTACCGAATGAGGCCTTGAGGGTAGCCAACTTTGTCCATGACAGCGTTGCAGGCATCGATGCACTGAGTGCAGTTGATACACTCCATCTGCAAACCATTGCGAATGTCGATGCCCGTTGGGCAGACTACCACGCACTGGTTGCAATCGACGCAGTGCCCCGCTTTATCGGCCGCTTCATGCTTGCCTTTCTTACGAGGCTCGCCACGATTGTAGTCGTAGGCCACAATCAATGACTGTTGATCCAGCATCACCGACTGAAAGCGTCCATAGGGACAAGCGATCAAGCAAGTTTGCTCGCGGAAAATCATAAAGTCATACATCAACAGCCCCGTCGTCACAGCCATCACCAAAAAAGCGGTTGGATGTTCAAATGGGGTGCTCTGCATCCATTCTCTCAAACGCTCTGGGCCAACAAAGTAAGCCAAAAACGTATGTGCGAGCCACATGACCAAAACCAGATAGACGGCCAATCGCGCCAGTTGCATCGGGAACGACAGGCTGCGTTTGGCTTGACCACCTTTACCCGATGTCCCTTCAAACAAGCGATCAATCGGGCGAAATAGAAATTCCAAGTACACAGTCTGTGGACAAGCCCATCCACACCATGCGCGTCCCGTCACGGCCGTGATGAACACAATCGAGATGAATGCGGTCAGCATCGTCAGGGCCAACAACAGCGTATCCGTCGGCAAAAATGTATGGCCGAAAGTGGTGAACTGTCGAGCTGCGATGTCGAGCCTAATGAGCGGTGCACCACCAATCTTCAGGTGAGGGATCACCATGAAGACGATCATCAGGATGTACGCGACAACTCGCCGTCGGTTCCACCATGAGCCCTTAGAGAGCTTGGGGCGCATCCAGCGGCGACTGCCATCGCGTTCCAAAGTGCTCAACACATGTTCGGGTGACTCCAGCAACGCGTCGCTGCCGGGGAGTTCACGACCTGTTTTGGGACGGCTTGCATTTAAAGCGACTGGCTGAGGCCCACCACAATTTGAGCAACCGCCACCAGTGCATCCACCATAAACAGGTAGGTTCGTTTGGTACATGATTTCAACTATTCTTTCGCAGGCGCCTTCTTGTCAGCAGCTGCTTCAACAGGTGGTTCGGGCCATGGGGCAATTTGGTTTCCATCTGGCCCCTTAGCTTCGCCACTAGGTTTCGTTCCACGTAGCGTGGCTACGTAGGCTGAAACAAGGACAACTTCATTGGGATGAATACGATTCGCCCAGGCTGGCATGGCACCATTGCCTGCACCCTTGTTGATAACCCGTGCAATGTCTTCGATCTTGGTAACGTTCTTATAAAATTCGTCCGTTAGGTTCGGGCCCACTTTGCCTTCGCCATCGCGACCATGACAAGAGATACAATTCGTCTTGTAAACAGTCTGTCCAACCTTTAACCAACTCGGTTTAGCCGTGTAAGCCAAAATCGTATTGGCGTCAGGTTTCAAGTCACCAATTTCAGAGAATTGCAAACGCATGTTAGCGGATAGATCGGCATCGTATCCCTCAGCAATTGAGCGGCCCGGAGCACCGATATGAAAATACATTGCATAGAACACGCTAAACACAATCGACCCCACGAACATCCACTTCCACCAGCCGGGCAATGGATTATCGAACTCTTGAATGCCATCGTAGGCGTGATCGGTTAGTTGATTACTTTCCATGACGCGGATCCTCCACTTCGTCACTGAGTGGAATTGAAGCGAAGCGTTCACTGGCTTGCGAACTCAAACGCAGGCATCCATACAGCATGATGCCGAACGATAACACGAATAATAGGAGCGCTGCTTCGGCGCAATCCGAATAGTCAAGCGCACTGACCAAGTCTTTAATCATTCCATTTGTCCCAAGTTTATCTTGAAAGTGATTCTATTTTTGAGCTGAGGTGGCAGGTGATGGAGCAACCGGCGCGGTGGCCGCTGCTGCAGCCGGTGCTTCGGCAGGTGCAGCATCTGCCGGCGCAGTTGGTTCATCTTTCTTCTTTGGTTCTTCTGTACGGAACAAGTCCGTTCCGATTCTTTGCAGGTAAGCGATCAAAGCAATGGCTTGCTTTTCTTGCACACCGGCTGGTCCACCTTGCTTGACGACGTCCGCAGCAACCGCTTCCGCTTGTCTGCGAGCATGCGCCTCAGCATCCGTCATTTCTTCTTCGCCATACTTCGCACCCAAGAAACTCGATGCGTTCACCAGTGGTTGAATCGCGCTGAACTTCAAGTCAGCTGTCAATAAGTGACCGTACTCTGGCATCACCGATCCCGGTGAGATCAAGGCAGGATTCTCAAAGTGAGTCCAGTGCCAGAAGCTGCTTTGACGTCCACCCTCGCGAGCCAAGTCAGGTCCGATACGACGACTGCCCCATTGGAAAGGACGGTCATAGATGAACTCACCAGGCTTGCTGTATTCACCGTAGCGTTTGGTTTCGGCAACCATCGGACGAATCTGTTGGGAGTGGCAGTTGTAACAACCTTCCGATACATAAATCTCACGGCCCGCCAGTTCCAACGGCGTGTACGGCTTAACCGTTGCGATCGTTGGAATGTTGCTGCGGATCAAGAACGTTGGAATCACCTCAAACAATGTTGCCACCACCACAGCCACGGTTACCAGCACCGTAAACTTCACTGGCAAGCGTTCCCAGCGTCGGTGCCAAGTCATCTTGGACCACATGTTGAGCTTCTTACCGAACTCTAGAACCGGTGCACCCGCCAATTCATTAACTGGTTGCACAACCGTTGGGTTGTAGACCTTCGCCAGGCGCGGTGCAGACAACACTGGCACTTCATACTTGGCGGGACGAGTGGTCCAGGTCATGAACGCGTTGTAGCACAGCATCACAACACCCGAGACATACAGTACGCCACCGAGCACACGCAACCACCACAGCGGAACAATCGATTGTGTCGTTTCAACAAAGTCTGGATACATCAGATGTCCAGTGTCATCGATGGCACGCCACATCAATCCTTGCATCAGACCAGCGGCATAAATCGGAATGATGTACAGCAGGATTCCAATAGTACCGACCCAGAAGTGCAAACTGACAAGTTGTTGACTCCACATCTTGGTTTGGAAGATCCGGGGTAGCAGCCAATACAGCATGCCGACGGTCATAAAGCCGTTCCAACCCAAAGCACCCGCGTGCACGTGAGCAATCGTCCAGTCGGTGTAGTGGCTAAGCGCGTTGATACTCTTGATGGACAACATCGGTCCTTCAAACGTACTCATGCCGTAGAAGGTCACACCGACAACGTAGAACTTTAGAATTGGATCGGCGGCCACTTTGTGCCAGGCTCCACGGAGCGTCAGCAAGCCGTTGATCATCCCACCCCAACTCGGCATCCACAGCATCAGACTGAAGAGCATGCCCAGGGTGCTAGCCCATTCAGGCAGAGACGTGTAATGCAAATGGTGAGGACCAGCCCAAATGTAGATAAATACGAGAGACCAAAAGTGAATGATACTGAGCTTGTAACTGAAAACCGGTCGCTCAGCAGCCTTAGGCAGGAAGTAATACATCAAACCTAGAAACGGTGTCGTCAAGAAGAAGGCCACCGCGTTGTGACCATACCACCACTGCATAAACGCATCTTGCACACCCGCATAGATCGAGTAACTGTGGAACAACGATGTGGGCACCACTAGGTTGTTGAATACGTGCAGCAGAGCGACGGTAACAATGGTGGCGATGTAGAACCACAACGCAACATACATGTGCCGCTCACGTCGATTGACGAGCGTCATAAGGAAGTTGCCACCAAAGATCACCAACCATACAACGGCAATCGCGATGTCGATCGGCCATGCCAGCTCTGCATATTCCTTGCTCTGCGTAATTCCGAGCGGCAAAGTCAGGGCGGCAGCCACGATAATCGCTTGCCATCCCCAGAAATGCAGGTGGCTCAGGGTGTCGCTCCACATTCTCGCTTTACACAGTCGCTGTGTACTGTAGTAAACGGCGGCGAAAACCGCGTTACCGGCGAACGCAAAGATCGCAGCATTGGTGTGTAACGGCCTGAGTCTCGCAAATGAAAGCCACGGAAGCCCTGCCGTGAGGCTGGGCATCACCAGCAATACTGCAACCAGCAAGCCGGCGAGTGTACCGACCAGCCCCCAAATTATCGTCGCCGTACAAAACATCCTGACGATACGATCGTCGTAAGAGAAATTCTCAATTACAACGGGTTCAGAATTAGTTTGGTCATGGGTGCCATAATTTTTGGCCGGATCGAGCTCAGCGGTCGTCATCACTTGTATCGTTAGTTAGAAGGTTCGAAGGGCAATCGCCAGTCCTTGGGCAGATTGTAATGTCATTCTTATATCAAACAGAGTGCCAAAACGCTCTCCGAATCCCGATATTTGGCGACTGAGCAACAATCAGGGCCTATGTGCGGCACATAACCGCACAGGTGCATAGCAGCCCGAACGCGCAACATGCTGACCCAGCAAAAATCCTGCCGCAGTAACCGGCCAAAGTAAGTGTGCACGTGCTCGCTTTTGAGCGTAAACGCACGAAAACCACCCAGTTTTTGGTGGGCTAAAGGTGGATCGCACTCCTCCGGACGCGACCTGGTTTTGGGTGGGGCGCACTCTACCGGACGTGACCTGTTTTTGGTGGGTCGCACTCCGCCGGATGCGACCTGGTTTTGGGTGGCTCCGCCGGATGCGACCTAGTTTTGGATGCCACCTCGGATGGGTCGCTACTGCGACGAGCATCCTGACTTGCTTTGCGGCCATACGTGCAATGGTCACATCTGGCAGATATGACCCACCCGGAACCTGGTCACATCCGGCAGATGGGACCCACCAGGAACCCGATCACATCCGGCAGATTGTGACCTTCCAGAACCGGCCGAAGTGACACTAATGCCACTTGCTACCAGGGAAGACTGCAAACGGCTTAGCTTCCTCAGCCTCTGCTTTTCCGGCAGGCTTAGCTGATGTCGGCCAAACGCCGGAGTAGTCGCTTGGCGGCAGGACGCCACTCGCTGTGTCGACTCCGGCCAATACCAAAAAATTTCGCAGCAGCTGATATCCAGACTCTGTCAAAATGGATTCGGGATGGAATTGCAAACCGAACAGTGGAAAGCGCTCGTGTTCAATGGCCATGATCTCGTGATCTTCCGACCAAGCTGAAACCTTCAGTCCCAGCGGCTGCGTGGTGGGATCAGCCACCAAAGAATGGTATCGAGCTGCAACAAAGGGATTGTCGATCCCAGCGAACATCGATGAGGCGAACATCGATGAGGGTTTGAACTGAATGGACGACGACCGACCGTGTATTGGCGTTTTGGCTCGGATGATACGACCACCGAGAGCTTGCCAGATCGCTTGATGTCCAAGGCAAATGCCCAACATCGGGACTCGCTCATGAAATCGCCGAATCAGCTCAAGGCACACGCCGGCTTGATCGGGACTTTGCGGTCCAGGCGAAATGACGATGGCTTGGTACTTGGCAACCAGATCCTCTTCCAAGTCCACCTGATCGTTGCGGACGACAACCACTTCCTGCCCCAAGCGAACAAGATAACGCTTGAGGTTGTAAACAAAGCTGTCGTAGTTATCGACTAGCAGAATCATGCCGGCGAACTCGCTTTACGCTCCACCATCAACCGAATCAGTTCGCGACAAAAGTCAGGTAGGTCGTCCGGTTTGCGACTGCTGACCGAATTGCGATCCACTACGACAGCTGCGTTTTCAAAGATCGCCCCCGCATTGATCAAGTCATCTTTAATGCCAGGTGAACCCGTCACTCGCACACCACGGTAAATGCCCGCCGAAATGGGAATCCATCCTCCGTGACAGATCGCCGCGACTGGCTTGCCCGCTTCGAAGAACTCACGGACCAACTGCAACACCTTCGGATCTCGCCGCAACTTGTCAGGCATGAAACCACCCGGCACGACCAGCGCGTCAAAATCCGCCGCATGCATGTCCGCGATCTTTGCGTCCGACACACACGGGTATCCGTTTTTGCCCGCATAAATCCGGCCAGCATCGTCGCCGGCCACAACAACCTTGGCGCCCGCCTCAATCAGTCGCAACTTGGGATACCACAATTCCAGATCTTCGTAGATGTCGCCAGTAAATACCAGCACGTTTTGGCCAGCCAAGGGTAGCTTTTCAGTGGTCACAGTCAGATCTTTTTTCGTTGGAGTGAATTTTGGCGAGTCGGAAGCAGTATGTAGACAGGCTTAAGGCTCAAGGAAGTGGGTAACTTGTACACCGACGGCCCTAGCTATCAGGCCCCAGTCTACCATCAACTTGCCCTCCATCCACACCGCTTGATTTGCTAGCAACCAAGTTGTTTTAGGTAGCGGAAGCCGTCAAGGCTTTCGAAGGCCCGCCACAGGACTCTCGAAATGCTTGAAGGCTTTCGAGGACCAGCCGGCCGGGATGTTGCGACTCGGCGAAGCGTAGGCTGCTAACAACCTCAGCCCTCGTCGCTATTCGTCACCGCGTCTCAAGTTAGTGAGAAACCGAACGCTCCGCAGAGTAAATCTGCGGGATTAACCGATGGGCGTTAGCCCCGGTTTTTGCTCTGGTAACCGCCGCTAACCCTTCAAGCATTCGGAAGTAATGCGGTGGCCCTCGAAAGCCTTGACGGCTTCCGCTACCCAATAATCGACAAGCCCTCAAGCATTTCCGATCATCTCATAGCGGAATGCGTCAAGCATTTCGGATCACCTCGTAGCGGAATGCGTCAAGGATTTCGAGGACCAGCCAGCCGGGATGTTGCGACTCGGCGAAGCGTAGGCTGCTAACAACCTTAGCCCTCGTCGCCATTCG
>JANRMD010000638.1:0-21812 GCA_033761895.1 Pirellulaceae bacterium
CCGGAGTACCGGGGCGATGGGGAGTTCCTTCGTTCGTGACTGTGTTGCCTGAAGAGGAACAAAAGTTACATAATCGGATTCTGTCTTATTGCTATTTGTCGCACAGCCCAGGCTCTGCCTGGGAACGCACTGCTCAGAGGCTACGCCTCTGCGAGTGCCTCCGCCTCTGCCATAGACCGCCTCTACGTCTTCAACAGGCAGAGCCTGCAAGGCAGTGGGTTCCCAGGCAGAGCCTGGGAACCAGTTAAGCAGTTAACCAACTACTTCTCTGACGCCACATCGGGCGGACGAAACATCTCGCTGAGCGATTGGTGATGATGGATTCGTCGAATGGCTTCAGCCAACAACGAAGCCACCGACAAAACTTCGATACGATCCAGCTGCTTTTCAGGGGACAGCGGAATCGTGTTGGTAATGCAGATACTGTCGATGTCAGCCTTGCGAATGTTCTCGATCGCGTTACCGCAAAGCACACCGTGTGTGGCACCTAGGTGAATCTCTTTTGCACCCGCTCGTCGCACAAGATCCGCAGCCCCCAGAATTGAACCTGCAGTGCTGATCATGTCATCAAACATGAAGCAGATTTTGCCTTCAACCGGACCACCGATGATATTCTTTTGTACGGTCACCAACGAATTATCACGGCGTTTGTCGACGATCGCCAATCGTCCACCAAGTCGCTTGGAGTGGCCGATGGCGCGCTTGATGCTTCCTTCATCGGGGCTAACCACCACAATATCTTCGGGGTCATAACCCTTGTCGATAAAGTGAGAATTCAGCACCGGAGCGGCATACAAGTGATCCACGGGAACATCAAAAAAACCTTGAATTTGGGGCGCATGCAAGTCCATCGTCAACACACGATCGGCTCCCGCTCGAGTGATCATGTTCGCGACCAGCTTGGCAGTGATCGGTACTCGACCTTCGTCTTTACGATCTTGCCGAGCATAGCCGTAGTAGGGCACCACCGCCGTGATTCGCGACGCGCTGGCCCGTTTGCAACTGTCGATCATGATCAACAGCTCCATCAAATTGTCGTTGACCGGCGGACAAGTCGGCTGGATCAAGAAAACGTCACGCCCGCGGACATCGTCATCGATTTTGCAAAAATTCTCACCGTCTGGATGTTTTCCCAGCGTGATTGAACCCAACTCGAGGTGCAGGGACTCGCAAATGTCGCCCGCTAGTTTGGGATTGGCTCTTCCGCTGAAGATCTTCAATTCGCACATAGGAGATTTTTCGTCCAGCAAAACGTGATTCGAACTGTACATGTATTTAGGAGCCAACCGACTTGCCGTACCCCAGCTCTTGCATCTTCGACTCAACCTGAGCCAACTCGTCAATGGTGTTGATGCTCAACGCTTCGCACGGCTGAAGCACAGGCAACGCGTCCACGTGGTGTCCTTCCCGAAGCAGAATCTCAGGACAATCGGTCAGGTAAAACTCGCCTTGAGCGTTGGAATTGCTCAACTTCCCTAAGGCCCACAACAATGCCTGATTCTCAAACAAGTAAGTGCTCATATTAACTTCGCGGATTTGCAACTGCTCAGCTGTCGCGTCTTTTTGTTCGACAATTCGCTCAAACTTTCCGGATTTATCCCGGACAATGCGTCCCAGCCCAGCGGGATTGTCCTTTTCCAGCGTCCCGAGCAGGCACGACCACTGCCCCTTGGAGAATTCGGTCAGCAGCTTCTGCGCTGAACTCGACTGGATCAGCGGCGAATCGCCAGCTACCACCATCACCGTACCGGAGTGCTTTTCCAGCTGATCACGGCACATTTGCACCGCGTGCCCCGTCCCCAACTGCTCGGCTTGCAAGGCAAAACTGACCCCAGTTCGCCCCGACAGTTCTTGCTTGACGTCGTCCGCACGATAGCCAACGACAACAATCGTTCGCTGAACGCCAGCGGACTGCAAAGCGTCCAAAACCCAGTGAATCATGGGCCTGCCAAGCACGGGGAAGAGAACCTTCGGCAAGTCGCTCTTCATGCGCGTTCCACGCCCCGCCGCCAGTACCACAGCTAATGGACCTGCCATAAGTGACTCCCAACTAAACCAGTTTTCCAAACCCAACCAACAACGAACCTAAAAAACGATATTTCACGGCATATCTTGCCAGAGGCACCCCAGTCTTGCCAGAGCCACTCTACATCTTGCCAGAGCCACTCTACATCTTGCCAGATCCGCTCTGCATCTCGCCAACATCCCGCAGACTCCGCTCCGGCCGAAGATTATGATTTGTCGGCGCCAGAGCACAACGACATTGACCAAAGCTCGTACAGGCACTACCCTTAGACTTCTTAAATTCAAATTTTGCAGGCCAATTGTACCAATCAGCTAGCACAACTAACCTCGCACAGTAATCCAGGGGACACGAATAACATGGGAACCGAACGCACTCGCGAACTTCGCCGTCGTCGTCATCGCAAGAAAGCCGTCATCAAGCTCGCCAAACGAGCCGAAAAGGGCAGCAAAGCCGATAAGACTATCGTGGCTGACAAACTCCGCAAGCTTACCCCAGGCGCCTCGGTCATCATCGAACGTCTTGGCATCGGCAAGGCATAGTAACGTCCTGTTACCCGGTGAGGTAGTACTACCCCTCGATTTCATAAAGGCTCAGCGTTCGCTGAGCCTTTTTTCTATCCCGTAGCTTGGGACCATCGTCCCGAGCGTCCCTGTCTCAAGTCATTCCTGCTTGAGCACCGCTTTCTCAAAACGAAAACAGGCCGAGCTTTCGCTCGGCCTGCAACTGTTCTATCTAATCGTTTGAAACTTCGTATTTCGAACTTAAATCAGTCCAACGCAAGCGAAGTATCCGATGGCCGCAATCGTCATTGGAATTCCGTAAGGCAGCAACCGCATGCGAGGCTTGCGCTCTTGCGCAATGTCGTACAACTTGTCTGCGTTCTTGACTGTCGCGATCTCTTGCAGAATCGATTGAGCTTGGGTGAAGTGTTTGATCCAGTCACCACTGAAAGCAATCTGCCCGAGTGCCATGATGCCGCCAACGATGGTGGTGGCCACAAAAATCCACCAAGTGTGTTCAATGTGTACGAAGGCAGCGATACCAGCCAGCAACTTAACGTCACCCGCTCCCATACCTCCGATTAAGTGTAGGAAGAACAGCAGCGAGAAACCGAATACGGTCGCTGCCAAACTCCAGCCCAATCCAGCCCAACCGCCAACCGCTGCGCTGTAAAGCCAGCCTGCGACCACCAGTGGATAGGTGATGTTGTTGGGAACTTTAAGGTACATGCCGTCGATAACTGCGGCGATGACAAGCACAATGGAAACGACCCACATGGCCCAGTTATCCATCAGATGCGAAAGAATGAAGTCGGTCGTCATGTGCATTAATTCCTGTGACCAATTGAGGCTGAGTGGTCTTGAATCCATTCAATGATCAAAGAGTTCGTGGCAATGCGGTCTGACCGGTCGCTTCTAACGAAGACTGCAGACCCAAACGAGCAAAGCCGAAATCACGGTGCCGGCAAAGCATACCAGTTCCCAAAGTCCTGCGATGGATTCGGCTGGCATGAGGCATGGGACCATGATCTTTTCCTTGAACCTTTCGTCGAATTCGTAGTAGTATAAAAACAAGTGTTTCAGCGATCGCTAACCCGAAGGCTGGCGACCGCTGAAACACCGTGCATCGGGCCGTGGCATGCGCGACTGCTGCCGCCATCAAACCCTGTGCTTCCAAGTGGCTGTCACGCCACGCTTACCATTTCGTCGGTCGCGTGGCGCCAGGCCGTGGGCAGATTCAGCGTCAGCAAATTACAGCTGGGCGGATACGTTCGTGAAGGTTGTCTTGGCGTTAGTACCAACAGTCTGGATGGCACCCAAGCAAACAACAACGATCAGAGCGAGCATAACTGCATATTCAACTGCAGTTGGGCCGTCTTCAGACTTCAAGAAACGATTGATCTTCTGTGCGAAATTCTTCATGGCATCTCTCCAAAGGTAAGTCGCCCAGCGGGGCTGGGGAAACAACGAGGAACAACCGTGAACCCCATTTTCAACGGCTCGCCACAGCCTCTTGAACTGGATGGTCACGACAACTTTTAGCCAAGCTACGTTCCTCAACTTTGCGACCTGCGTCGCTAGTGAAGGCGAAGTCTTCGGCTGGCAAATGAAACATAGGACAGATTACGCCCTCGTCAAACTTTGACTTTTGATATTTGTTACTATTTGCCCGTTTTTGAGGTTTGGCGAAAATCTGGAGACTGCACAATCGTTACAAGCAACAAAAGCGATTCTAATTTTCAGCGTTGATACCCTTCCGGTATCCTCGACCAACCACCAATCGCTAAATTGACATGTTCGATTGGGCATGCGCAATTTGAACTGGCCTTCAACAATCTCCTAACAACAGACCTACAAAATGCATCGCAAGTCGAGTTCAACAATTTTGGCAGTGGCTGTTGTGGCTATCATCCTCAGTCATTTACCTTATGCCCTTAGGTGGCAACTGTCAGGGCATTTTGTCTACCTTTCACTCCCCGTGATCGCCGTTTGCTTGGTGCTTGTTCCGCAACGCCAAGCCGGATGGCTGATCGCGACCAGCATCACGACCTTCGCCATCTCTGCTACCACTCGAGGAATCAACGGGAACTGGCAGGAGTCGAGCTTCGACATGCTTTGCAACGTGCTAGCCGTCGCCGCCTTGGGATGGGCCTACGGATTTCGACAGTCACGCGAACAAAAGCAAGCGCGAAGCTGGATGCGACTAACCAGTCGCTTGAAACGCCAGTCGGAGAAACTGCGAACCAGCGACACGCAATTGCTGGCTGCCATCAAGACTCAAAACGACACTCAGCAAGCCTACCTGCAATCCGAAGCAGAACGCCAAACCTTGCTCGAACACCTGCCTGTCTATGTTCTACAAAAAGACATGGACGGTCGCTTCACATTCGCCACCCAATCGTTTTGCAAGCTGCTCGGCCGGGACCTGGCAGACATTATTGGCAAGACCGACCAAGATCTATTTCCGCCCGAAACCGCCGAAAAATTCCGCCGCGATGATTTAGCCGTAATGAAAGCCGGCGCGGTCTTCAACGATATCGAAAAAAATCAGCTCCCCGATGGTCGGCGCAGCTACATGCAAGTTCGCAAAGCGCCGCTCCGCAACGCTGCCTCAGAGATCTGTGGCGTTCAAGTCATCTTCTGGGACGTGACGGACGAGTTCACCAGTCGACTTGAACTACAACGCATCGAATCGCTCGCACATGCACTTATCAACGCAGCCCTGGATGCGGTCTTGATTGTCGATACCGCTGGTCATGTGATGGAAGCCAATCCAGCTTGCGAACGCATCCTGGGCTACACCGCCGATCAACTCGAATCCCACCCACCGCTCGGCTCAATCATGCAACCCGCGACTTCAGACGCCAAAGAGTCGCTGGACAATTTAGACGCTACGCTCACTATGGGTTCCGGATTCGCCGAACGTGGGCCACTCAATCGATTGCTCAAAGACGCAACTGGCCGCCGAATCGAAGTCCGCTTGCGACGCAGTAATGACACCTGGTTTGAAGCAGAAATCTCTGCCCATCCATTAACCATCGAGAATTCAAACGGCTGGGCAATCTTCATCCGAGATATCACCCGCCGTAAAAACACGGAACGAGAATTGCGCACCGCCAAAGAAAATGCTGAACTGGCCAGCATCGCCAAAAGCGAATTTGTGGCCAACGTCAGCCACGAACTGCGCACGCCGCTGACCGGTATTATTGGCCTGCATGAATTGCTGCAAAACACCGAGATGGACGACCAACAACGCGAATACATCGAACTCGCGCGATTATCCGCCGGTAATCTCCTAACACTGATCGATGACCTGCTCGATTTTTCAAAGATCGAGTCGCATCAGCTCGAACTCGAGAACGCTCGTTTCTCATTGATCGAGTGCATCGAAAAATCAGTCGTGTCCGTCGCCGCTCGTGCACAATTGCGTGGTCTCGATTTGTTGATCGATCTCGATCCAGATCTACCCGAGTGGGTCATCGGCGATAGCCAGCGACTTGGCCAGGTAATGCTAAATCTCATCGGTAACGCAATCAAATTTACTGAACGCGGCGGCATTCGCGTACGCGCCGGTCTCAGCCCCAGAGATTTCGTCGCTAACCTGCCTACTGCATCCAACCACCAGAACCAATCGCAACATCTTCAATGGTTACGCATTGAAATCCATGACAGCGGCATCGGCATAGCCCCCGACCAACGCGAGATTATCTTTGATCCGTTCCGCCAAGCCGACAATAGTACGACGCGCCGTTACGGTGGCACTGGATTGGGCTTAGCCATATGTCGCGAAGTTATCAGTCGCATGCATGGCACCATCGGAGTCAGCAGCACTCCCGGCGAGGGTAGCTGCTTTTACTTTGATGTTCCGCTTCCAATCGATAACCCGACGCAAGTACCGACTAAAGTACCCGAGATCGATCGCGATATCACTGTCGTTCTCGCCGCTCCGGAAGGCTTGCAGCGAACAATCTTGCGACGCGAAATCACGCACGCCGGTTTTCTCGTACACGAAATGTCTATCGAAGAACTGGTTGCGCGCGAGCCAGCTCGCCTGTTCGATGCAGGCAATCATACAATCATCGTGACCGACTACCGCGAACTGACCAATCGTGAAATCAAACATCCACCCGTTGTCGTTAAGTGGGTGTTTCTTATCCCGCTTTCCTATTCGCGACCACGTGTACTGCCCAGTTGGCTCGCGTACGCGGATGTCGATTGGTTAGCGATGCCGCAACGACGCGCCGACTTGCAGGACTGCTTACAAAGCAAGTCACCGGAAAGCCCAACACTGCAATTAGCCGCCTCGCTTGCTCAACGACTAACCGTCGCCAAACGCTCGGCGAATATCTTACTCGTTGAAGATAGCCCCATCAGCCAAACCGTTCTTAGCGACATGCTCCGCAAACTGGGACATACCGTCGAAGCGGTCGGAACTGGGAAGGAAGCCGTCGCCAGGTGCTCGCAGAATCTCTACGACTTGGTATTGATGGATATCCAAATGCCCGAAACCGATGGATTGGAAGCCACGTTGCAAATACGCGCCGCTGAAGAATCCAAAAACACTCGACAGACAATTATTGCACTCACCGCGCACGCCATGCCTAGCGATCGCGTCCGCTGCCAAGAAGTTGGTATGGACGACTTCCTCGTCAAACCCATCGCGTTCAACGCGCTCAAGCAGGCCGTCGATGGAGTGATGCAGGCCAAAGAAGATGCGAAACATGCCCCCAAACCCGCTCTACCATTTCCTCAGGTACCATTTTCGCCCCAGCCCACGGATGTAGAGCAGGATTCGAAGCAGAACGATGAATTAACCTTGGAGTTGGATCCGGCCAACATCCTGGTCGATGCGCCCCAGTGGCCAGAACTGCTCGCCATGTTTAATGGAAACGCAAGTCTTTCGGCTGAAGTGCTGAGTTTGCTCACGCGCGAAGCGCCGCGACTTCGTAAACTTTTTGAAATGAGTCTCGAAAACGGCAACTGCCTCGAAGCCCGCCGCGCGGTTCACACACTCAAAAGCAACGTAAGGTACGTCGGCCTCACACGCATGGCAGCCGTAGCTGAGCGTCTCGAACGTCTCGCTCGCGATGGCCAACTTGAGCAACTCAAGTCCCACGCCAGTTCGCTGTCAATGATGATTGACCAAGTCATCAACTGGTCAGAAATGATGCTACGCTCGCAATAACGCTCACAATAGTGAGCGCCTAAATGGCCACGCGACGATTGTACAAATACCACTCAACCGACAAGATGACGAGCGCTAAACCAAGCAACCAACGCCAATACTCAACCCGTACAATTTCTGACTGAGGTGCTTGAGCCGCTACTGCTTGCGAGCCGATCTGCACCTCGGGAGCCGATTTGATGTTGCTCTCCTGCTCGCTGAACAAGTTCACAGTGAACAACTGCAACAAGCGGTCCGATTTGGCCGGCCGAGCCTCATAGAATCCCAGCTCATCCGTCTGTGTGAAAATCAACTGCGGTTCGCCTGACCGATCAATCTCAACTTTCTTTCCAGTTGGCGGCGAGATTTCCACTTCATCAAACCGAGTCGCTAAATTTAAGACTGCAGGTTGCCCTGGCTTGATCGTCTTCGAACCAGCCGAAGAGACCGCTCCCCCTAAATACTCGAGCGCATTGAGAAAGAACACCGGAAAGCTCCGCTTGATTGGCCAGTCCGTGTTCGGCGTTGAGCCGTTTTCGCCACGTTTCGACAGAGCCATCCCCAGCATCGCATCTTGATAGCCTTCACGCGGAGCAACGCCCACCAAAATGCCCGCATCTGTACGAACTAACTCCGTTCCACCTTCGGGCAAGGTAATGGATGTGCCCTCGACAATCCGTACCGTCCCCATGTCGACATACTGCAACATCGGATGCGACCGGTTGGTGGTGATGACAAACAACGGCCCCTGCGGCTCCGATGTTTTCCAACGCTCATCGGGAGGTGTTGAACCAATAAACAACGTGTTCGACTCGGGCATTTTCGGCGGCGCACATTGATCGTAGATGAACAAATCTACGTCACCAGACTCCGCTAGCTGCAATGTCTCTGGGGTCGCGAGACTCGCTGGATCTATGGTCCGAACCGTGGCTATCGCCTTGGCTTGGCCAGTCTTCAAAGCGGTCTCAAGCGCCGTATTGCCTTCAGTGACTAATACAACCTCCAGTTGTCGCGGCGGATCGAGTCCAGCATAAGCCACGTTGTCCGTCTTGAAATCATCGTCGGCTTCCAACTCCAACTTCAATTGACCTTCAGTTGCGTTCTCGATAGGGAACGTAACGCCATCACCCGACTCGGGCTCAAGCGTTAACTCACTCGAATCAATCAACTCGCCATTCATCGAAAGACTTGCCGAGACCGTTATGCTCTCCGTACCAAAGTTATACAGCCGCGCAAACGCCTCAACCTTACCTGTTTTTTCGACGTTGCGATCTACGGTAAACCCAAGCACAGCCACATTAGAAGGTGCTTCCGTTCCGATCGAAAAATATTCGGCGGTTAAGTTGCCAAGATCCATTTGCGGCGCCGCAAATCCGCCATCGCTAATGATGTACAGTGTGGCTGGGACCGCTTCAGCCACTTGCACGTCCGCCATATTGTCGATCTGACTGGTTCGCCCAGGATTGGCCAACCCAGATGCGGCTCGTAGGGCTTCGTTCAAATCCGTCGTGTGGTTCGTAGCTTGAATCGACTCAATCGCCGCTCGCAACTGTCGGCGGTCGCCCGTAAATCCCTGCTTCACATCGGCGCGATCGCTGAAAGCAATCACCATCGCTACGTCGCTGCCCGACATGCTATCGAGCATCTCAAGGGCTTTCTTTTTGGCAGCTGCCAATCGCGTCGGTTCAACGTCGGTGGCTTGCATGCTGCATGAATTGTCGATCATAAAGATCGCCCGATTACCGAGTTTTTCTTCGCCGCGAAAACCAGGTCGGAGACAAGCCAAAATCAATGCCAGAACCACCAACAATTGCAGTAGCAACAATAGATTCTTGCGCAGCCTCTGCCAAATGCTGTTCACATGCAAATCTTCGATCGTCCGCTGCCACAGATAAGTACTAGGTACCGTCACTGGCATGCGACGCAGCTTCAAGAAGTACAGCATCACGATCAGCGGCGGAACAGCAGCCATGATCAACCACTGCCACCATGACAACATGTTGATCCAACTCATCGCACCAACCCTCTCTCCAGCAGATACTGTCCAACCAAAACATCCGCGCCTTGGTCACTGCGCGCTAGCAGATAAGTCATCCCGCGCTGCGAACAAAACCGCCGAGCCTGGTCGACATAAGCCGCCAGCGTGGCTTTGTATTTTTTAAGCAACGCCGAACTAACCGAGATCTCAGCTTCATCTTCGTCTTCGCAGTCGACCAGTTTCAGGTCACCCTTCAAATCAGGATCCATCTCTTCAGGGCTAAGCATGTGCAGCACAAATACATCCATCTGCTGACCTACCAACAGCCGCAGCGCCGGTTCGTAGCCACTTTTGTCCATCAAGTCAGAAAGCAATACGACAATTCCGCGACCTGTATTCCTCAAGCAGAATCGTTTCACCGCGTCGGTTAAATTGCAAACTTGTTCCGGCTCAATCGATTGCACAAAATCGGACATCCGCCAAAGTTGCGATCGCCCTCGCAGCACGGGGCTCGATTGATTCTCAGTCCCAAGGAATTCAATGCGCACTCGATCACCGCGACACATGCCAACAAACGCAAGCGCAGCCGCCACTTGCTTGGCCGCAAAGAATTTCGTCGGATCGCCAAAGTTCATCGACGGGCTGGCATCGACTAAGAAGAAAACATGCAGGTCTTCTTCTTCCAAGAACAGCTTCAAGAACAGTTTGTCCAACCGCGCATACAGGTTCCAATCAACGAACCGCAAGTCATCGCCGGGAACATAGTTGCGAAAGTCGGCAAACTCTACGCTTTGACCTTTGCGACGGCTTCGGCGTTCCCCCTTTAACCTACCGCGAAAGATCTTGCGACTGACCAATTCCAGCCGCTCCAAACGAGCCAACAACTGCGGCGGTAGCAATTCTGATTCTGTTGAAGTTTTTGCCATGTTGTGCTTCTGTGCAATCGCGAATTCACAGACTTACTATCGACAACTTTTCTGCCGCCGACGCTGTGCGAAGCCACTATCATAACACGCAACCGTGGACGATGCTGCCAGAGACAATGCTGCCAACATCGGCAAGTGGCAAAATCCTAACTACACTTTTATCCGTGTACGCCGAGAAATCCGCGGTCAAACCCCGCCGTAGAACCCGTCGATGCTGTATCTCAATAAAGCGCCATCGACAACTTCCGTCGATAGTCTCGCGTCAGCTCGGAATCGTCAGGCAACACGCGAAACACATCGACCATCAGCGCTCGAGCTTTCTCGCCAGTCTGTTTGCGATCCAGGGCGACCAACGACAAGCAGATCTCAAACGCTGGCTCATACTGCTGATGTCCCGCCAAAACTTCGGCCAGTTTCAGTTGCAGTTCATAATTCTTAGGATTCGCTTCCGCCTCCGCCCGAGCCACTTCGATGCTAATTCCAGCTTTGGAACTCAACTCCAAAGCCGCTTTAATTTTCTCAGCCGCTGACTCCAAGAAACCACGCTTTTCAAGTTGGTCAATAATCGTTTGGCAATCATCGTGGCGATGCTGAGCAAGCAACAACTCTGCCAACTGAATTAATGCATTCGCATCATTGGGTGCCTGCTCCAGGATCTCCCGCAACTTGGCTTCTGCTGCCGCCGGATCCGTAGCGGCCAAGCGTTTGGCATCCAACAAAAGCGTGCCCGCCAATTGCTTGTTGATCCAGTCACGAATGGCCGCTTCGGGCATCGCGCCTTGAAACGAATCCACGATGTTGCCGTCGAGCATGGCAAATACAGCCGGAATTCCTGTCACTTGAAACTCAGCGGCCGCTCGCTGCGCTTGGTCAGTGTTGGCCTTAGCCAAAAGAAATCGCCCCGCGAATTCGTCAGCCAGTTTTTCGAGCACCGGTCCAAGGGCTCGACACGGCGCACACCACTCAGCCCAAAAGTCGACCACCACCAACCGTTCTTTCGAACCCTCAAACACGATCGCTTCGAAATCTTCATCGGTCGTATTGACGACCCACATCGATTTTTCAGTTGTCTCAGACATAGAACAGCAAACCCTAGAAAGGCTAAGCTACACTTTGCAACAGTGTGACTTTGATTAGAAAAAGCAATCTTCCAGTATACCACAAGGCACACAATAACAATGCTTGCCGTTGCTATCCCAACATACCCACCAGCATAAAAACTAGGTGCATAAGTACACGTCTTTGGCGGATCGTAGGGATTGCTCATACTGGGATACTGTGACTGTTTAGGCACTCGGCCTTACACCTCTTGATTGCTTCCAGGCAGGCCGCAAGATGACCGCGCTGCGTTTATAATACGCTAGAATCAGCAGCGTGGACAACGGACATTACCGTCGGAACTATCGTATGAGCACAGTTGCCAAACTTCGAGGATCGGATTTCGATTACATGGTTGATCGAGGTGCGTTCGAAACACTCGAGCCAATGAAGATCGAACTCATTCATGGAGATTTGAGATTCATGAATCCAGCGGGGCCATTACATGATGGCGAAATCGAATTCTTGACTAACTGGTCGTACGAAAACACGGACCGTGGTTCAATCTCCATTCGCGTACAGTCGGGCATCCATTGTGGCGATCATCGACCCGAGCCCGATCTCGTTTGGACACGCAAGCTCTCCTCAAGAAAAACTCGCCCCGCTGAAAGCGACGTCCTGTTGTTGATTGAGGTCTCCGATTCAAGCTTACAACAAGATCTTGGCGAGAAAGCTGAACTCTACGCTGAGCATGGCATCGTCGAGTACTGGGTGATCGACATTAATAGTGAACAGGTCTACGTGCACCGTAATCCCCTATCCGGTCGCTACGGATCAATTGACATCTTCCGAAAACCAACGTCGATCAGCCCGCTTTGCGCACCCAACGCACTGCTCAATCTGGGGACGCTTTTTGATTTCGAATCTTAGACGCGATTCATCTACACCTTACCCTCAAAACAATAGATTTGCCTGTTCGTTCGAATGTACAAGCGACCGTGATAGATCGATGGCGTAGCGACAATTGGCTCCTCCAAATCGATGGTCTTGATCAGCTTGAAATCCTTGCCCGTCTTTAGCAAGCTCACTTTGCCCTGCAAGTTCGCCAGTACCATGCGATCGCCAGCACTCACCGGCGATGCATAGTACTGCCCAGTCGCTTCACCCAACCGCTCACGCTTGATGATGTCACCTGTTTTCGCGTCGAAGCAGATCAGTATACCGCCGTCATTGATAATGTAGACCAAGTCATCGATGACCAACGCCGAAGGAATGTAGGGAGTGGATTTTGTGTATTTCCACTTGAGCGTTCCTTCGAGGGCACCATCTCGTGTTTCCAAATGAATGCACGATAGCCCACCCTTGTTTAGGAAGGATCCAAAACCTTTATCCCATTCGCCCTTGTCGACCTTTCCATCATCGTTTCCAAAGCCCTTATCCAAGCGTTCGATCAATCGATAGGTACCAAGAGAGTTCTTCACCTCTGCCAACTCGATCACACCATCCTTGTTCGCGTCCGCATCACCCAGAGCTTCCATCGGAGTCGGCTCGCCAGGTGGTTCGGTAAAGTAAACATGGTCTTTGTAGACGACGGGCACCGCCACAGGTGCATTCGTCAAGCCGATCATCGACAATCGCTTCTCGCCAGTCTCTAAATCGTAGGCGACCATCTCACCGGGTGCAGCACTGATGATCAACTTGCGATTTCCAATCTCAGCGAAAGTCGGCGATGAATATCCGCCAGTAATTCCCTGCAAGCGCTCCACTTTCCAAAGTTGAGTGCCGTTGGTGACATCAAATGCCGCAATGTAGGGACTCTGCAGTTGATCAATTGTGACAATCAAGCGACCATCCACCAGAATCGGCGACGCACTGATGCCGTGCATGCTATAAAACGGCCCGAGGTCTTTTTGCCAAACGAGCTGTCCGTCGAGAGTGTAAACAAACAGTCCCGAGTCGGGAAACAACACACTCACGTATTTCCCATCGCTTACCGGTGAACAGGTGGCAGGACCGTTGGGCGGCGTGGCGGTTTCCTTACGCAAGCTCTCAACCGTCTTCGTCCAAACCTCACGGCCAGTGGTCGCATCCAAACAATGCAACGTGCGTTTCTGTTCGTTGAGTGAAGTGGCGAACAGCTTTCCTTCGCTGAAGATCACCGAAGAAGTCCCGCCGCCAAGTGCCGACTTCCAACTGACATGGTCGAGTGAAAAATCGTCCGCGAGGTTCAACTTGTCAGACACTCCCGTCCCGCTCGGCCCACGAAATTGATTCCAGTCGGTGGCAAGTGCAGCAGAGTTACTGACTGCGATACTCGAAGCAACTGTCAGTAAAACAGGACACACAAACAGTCGTATGGAAGCGAAAATCATAGTGAACTCCAAAGAACTGCAATCTCAAACGCACAATGCCACGCGTACTAAGGTTGCCACCGGCTGAGATTTGTTGCACCCAGTCAATTTTTTTGTAGCGGAAGCCGTCAAGGCTTTCGGACGCCACCGCAATACCCTCGAAATGCTTGACGCATTCCGATACCAATAACGAATCGCTTTACGCAATAATCGCATCGATGGGCGTGCCGTGATCAATGTCCAGCCGCTTGCGCCCTGGTATCTCCAACTTGCGAGAGTCGAGCCCCAGTTGTTTTAGAATTGTGGCGTGAATATCAGTCACATAGTGGCGATCCTCGACCGCATGAAAGCCAATCTCGTCCGTCGCACCATGCACAACTCCACGCTTCAATCCTCCACCAGCCATCCACACCGTAAAGCCAAAGATGTGATGATCGCGGCCGTCCGAGCCCTGTGAGCCTGGCGTTCTTCCAAACTCACTAGCGAACACCACCAACGTCTCATCCAACAATCCGCGACGCTCAAGATCAACTAACAATCCGCCTACCGGTTGGTCCACAGCCTGAGAGTTCCCCCAGTGATTGGCTTTCAAAGCCCCGTGAGCATCCCAGGCACCCGCGCCACCGGCACCATGCTGAATCTGAATAAAGCGAACTCCGCGTTCCACCATTCGACGTGCCGCTAACAATTGCATACCAAAGTCTCGACAATGCGGTTTGTCGATGCCGTAAAGCGATTGAGTCTCAGCCGTCTCGCGCGAGAAATCGACTACATCGGGAACCGACTGCTGCATTCGAAAAGCAAGTTCATAAGACGCCACCCGAGCCGCCATAGCGGGATCGTTCGGATACTCCACGCCGCGCAGCGCATTCAGCCGACCGATTAGATCCTTGCCAATCGACTGAGCCTCACCCGAAAACTCACGTTCAGGTCGGCTGTAGTCAAGCGGATTTTTCGGATCGATCCGCATCGGTACCGCATCATGAGCTGGCCCCAGATAGTGACCATCGCGTTTGTTCCAATACTCGCGATTGCCAATCGAGACATACTGCGGCAAGTTATCGTTCAGCGATCCGAGTCCATAGTGCACCCAAGCTCCGAGGTTGGGAAAGTCGCCATCATTCTGATGTCGACCCGAATGAAACTGCGTCTGAGCACCATGATTACTATCCGTCGTCCACATCGAACGTACGATCGCTAGCTTATCAACTTGACTGGCGATGTGCGGAAACCAATCGCTGATCTCAATGCCGCTTTGGCCGTGCTTCTGAAAGCCGACTTGCAACGGGTAAAGTTGATTGCGTTGATTGCCGTTGCCATCTGGAACCACCAACCTCTCAATGGCTAACTTTTTCGGATCTTGAGTATCGGCGAAAGGTGTTTCAGCGATCGTCTTCCCGCCGTACTTGGTTAACATCGGCTTGGGATCAAAGCTCTCCATCTGGCTGACCCCGCCGTTCATGAACAACCAAATCACGCTCTTGGCTTTCGGCGCAAAGTGCGGTTTACCCGATGGTGGCGACCATTCTTTGTCACTTGCAATGCCATCGCGATGCAGCATGGCACCCAAGGCAAGCCCAGTAAATCCAAGCCCCATGTCAGCTAAAAACGTCCGACGCGGAGCCATATTCAGTTTGCCTTCACTTCGATCTTGCATAGTCATCGATTCTCGCCATTTACCGAAGCGTTACAAAGTCATTGTGATTGATCAAGGTCCAAATGAAATTCGCCCGCGCACTATCCGCAGTTGCATTCGGCAGTGCGCGCCACGCACCAATCGCAAGTTCGCTTTCCTTCACTTCATTTTCGCCCGCTTCAATTCCCAGCAAAACGCGAAACGACTTGCGAATAAACTCCGGCTCGCTATCAACCGACAACCGCTTAGCGATCTGTCCTGACGCTTCCAGCACCAAACCGCTGTTCGACAGCGCCAACGCTTGCTGCGGAACGATGCTCTGCTCGCGACGGTAACAATCCTTCACAAGGGCCTCGTCGAAGGTCGTCAAAAATAAACTGCGGTCATTATTCGAATGGAAGAAATACAAACTGCGCCGCGTTGAAGTCGCTTGCGCCGCCGCAGGCACCGACGGTCCACCCATGGTCACGTCCAGCGTGCCAGCATGCGCCAACAGCGCATCACGCACGGCCTGCGATTCGATGCGAATTGGAACTCGTCGCCAAAGAAACTGATTTTCAGGATCTTTCGACGCTTTCTGTTCGGCACCGGCCATCGTGGAACTCAAGCGATACGCGGCCGAGTTCACGATCAGCCGATGAAGATGCTTCATGCTCCAGCCATTATCCATTAACTCCGAAGCCAGCCAATCGAGCAACTCAGGATGCGTTGGTGGAATTCCCTTGCGACCGAAATCAAACACAGTCGGCACCAGTGGCTGCCCCATATGCCGCGCCCAAATATGATTGGCTGCTACCCGAGCGGTCAGTGGATTGCGGCGATCGGTGATCCAGTTGGCCAGCGCCGTTCTTCGCCCAGTACTTGTCGCGCTGAATTCAACCGCAGGATCATCCTTGCCCGAATCAAAAAATCGCGTCGGGGTCCATTGAGCCCCCACCAGCCGGGTGAATTTATCGGCAGCGGTGATTTCCGCTAGCGAATCTGCGGTAGCTTTCTCGAGCGTTTCCTTCGCCTTCTTTAGCTCCGCTTCAGCCTCCGGCTTCTTATCGCTTTTTGCATTCTGCAACTTCTGTTCAGCCACCGCTACAGCATGCCGCTGCTTCGCGACTGTTGCCAAACGTTCTGCACGCACTGCCTCGACATGTTTGGCTGCTTCGGGCTCACAAGCCTCTCCAGTAGCGTTCTCTGCTTGAATCGCCGCAGAGCGTCGCTCAAGGCTCTCCCGTTCGGCTCTGGCCAGTTCAAGAGCGGCCTCAGCAACCTTGAGATCTGCTTCAATTGCATCTGGTTTTTGCTTGACTTTTTCCAATTCTTGCTCTGCAGACGCGACGCGTTTCTGTGCCGCCGCGATCAAATTCTCTGCGACCCAGGTTCGACGCTCAGGCTGCCAAGCTTCGACAGGTAGCGTTACCGGAACAACTTTAAGTTCATCGAATGCAACAATCCGCGGAATCGCCGGCGCAATGGCTACCGACGAATCAGGATTCTTCTCATCGCCGCGTATGTAGCGATACGTCGGCGTATCCAATAGCCGATCGTAGGCGCGCGGAATGCCATCGACGGCCAAATCAGGTTCGCCGGGGACCATATCGAGCCGCACATGATACGGTTCGAAGAAAGCTCGCAAGCGATAAAAGTCCTCTTGTTCGATTGGGTCAAACTTGTGGTCATGGCACTTGGCACAGTTCATCGTAAGCCCAAGAAAGCCCTTGCTAACGTGTTCGACTGTTTCCTCCATCCACTGCGGACGGTTGAACAGAAAGTAGTTACGCGCCAAATAGCCCGTCGCTCGCAACTTGCTCAGATCGTTGGGATGAGTCTCATCCGCGGCCAACATCAACCGCACCATTTCATCGTAAGGCACATCATCATTCAGGGACTCGACGATCCAATCGCGCCAATGCCAGATATGCTTCTGACTATTCCGCAACTGATCTCCCAATCCCCACCAATCGCTGTAGCGCCAGATATCCATCCAGTGCCGCGCCCAACGTTCGCCATGGCGAGGATCGTCCAACAATCGTTCCACAGTACGTTCGTAGCGCTGGGGATCTTGATCGTTTTCAAACGCGGCAATGTCAGCTTCACTTGGCGGAACGCCTACCAAGTCAAAATACAATCTTCGCAGCAAGATGATCTGCGGCGCTTCGGGTTGGGGCGTCAAGTCATGCTCGCGATGCCCCGCTGCCACAAACGCATCCACCGGATTCTTTACCCAAGCGGATTCAAGCTGCGGTACAGTTGGTCTCACAATGGGTTGAAACGACCAGTGTTTATCGGGATCAGTCTCGGGTGCTTCATCGGCTGGGGCCGATACGCCCTCAGCGATCCATCGCTTGAGCAACTCAACTTGCTCGACTGATAGCGGTTCACCCTCATGTTCGGGCGGCATGCGAACGGATAAATCTGCGGTCGAAACCCTAGCGATCAATTCGCTCTGCTTCGCTGAATCGCGTTCAATCACCGCGCCCGATTCGCCACCCTTGAGCATTAACTCAACTGTATCTAGGCGCAGACCACCTTTTTGTTTTAGCGCTCCATGACATGAATAACATCGCGCCTTTAGCAGTGGCTTGACTTGGGTGAGATAATCGACCGACGGCTCAGCGCCAGCTACTGAGCTAGCCGCCAATGCGAGCCACAAAGTCCAGGTGTGGATCACCCCATGCCGAATTCTGCCGACATCCGCGCGCAAGCTGGCAGTACCGACGCTGGCAGCGCAGGCCACGGTTGCGTCTGCCGCAGTTTTGTTTGGCGCAGAATAAATGTCTCCCGCTTTGTTTAACTGCATTTCATGTCTCTAAATACTCAAATCACCCATCAGTCACTACTGCAAACACAAATTGTTCTGTCCAGATTTGATTTTTAGGGGTCAGCTAAATGTACTATCGATGCGAGGTTTGGTTTGGGTGTGCCACTGGCTTTCGCAATTGCATCCGGATTTCCGGATGCAATTGCGAAAAGGCCAGTGAATCGGAGCAGTAGATTTCCACTTGCCTTATTTTTCCCTAACGGTAACGTGCCAAGCGTGAAGTTCACCGAAGTTCTACTCGTAACAAGCCTAAAAACTCTGCAATGCATCCATCGAAGCAAGTCTATTTCCATCGCAACGCACTGCGGTCAATCAACCTGACTACTTCGATCTTCATTGTTCATGGCTCGCAGGCATTTGCTTGACAAATTTGTTTTAAACTCAAACACTTCTGTACACTGGCCTTGCATTGCCTAATGGCTGATCACCATTAGGCAATGCAAGCCAGTGGCACACGAAACCAAAACTCACATCCTCAAAATCAAATTCTGTCGAGTCACTAGTTTAACACAACTCACCGCTTGGTATCGTTTTTCATCTCGATGGGCTTTTTAAGGCGCGGGCTCACGAGCGGGCGACCAATAATTCCACGGCCTCCTCGAATCGATTCGTCGACATCACTGGCTAACTCCCCGGTGTCGGGTTCCCAGTATCGCGTCCATTCCTCCGCAGTTCCTTGGTTGAGCGGTCTGACAATGCGGAAGCCAATCGTAACCCAGGGCCCACCTGCCATCCACCAGGGGCTAATCGGCAACATAGGATCCAGTTCCCACCAATCAATACTGCAGACTTCTTTGGCGTGCACCGAACATTCATCGAATCGGCTGCGCCAATTGCCGCCCAACGCCCGATGGCCATATCGCGTTGAAGTCCACTCAATAGCATCGAACACCGATTGCTTTCCAGGGCTCCGAATTTTGCTTCCGTCACCTTGGCCATCGATGACCCATTCAGACATGTTACCAAGCATATCATGCAAGCCCCACGCGTTTGCTTTGCGAGTCCCGACGGTATTCGCGCCAGCTTGATCGCTTTCGCAAACAGCGAACTTCGCGAGTTCCTTTGCATTGATCGTCTGAAGTAGGTCTCCAGCAGAGCATGCATACATCCACTCCGCTGCGGTTGGCAATCGATATCGCTCTTTCAGTTGCAGGCTCAGCCATTTTGTATACTGACGCGCTGCAAACTGAGTCATCGCACAGGCCGGATGCTCTTTCGTGGGCGAAAACTCGTAAACTTCATTCGGGCTATACAGGGCGGTCGGCGCAGTCACGAAAGTTGCATCAGCCAGCAAATTCGGCTTAGCAATCTTTCTAAAGTTCTTGCACTCGTCCATGTACTGCTGATACTCAGCCCAGGTGACTTCATACTTGCCAACCCAAAGCGGTTCCACGGCAACGGTGACACGTTTGTTGCTGCCCACAATTTTCAGTTCGATTTCACCAGCCGGAATGGGCACCATTTCAAACGCAGCATCGCAGCCAGGAATGACCTGCGTGTAGGGAACCATCCAGCCTTGCTTGGTCTCAATCGCTCTACCACTGGTTGGGCGTTCTGCGAGAATCCCAACCGTGCCATTGGTTTGTGCAGGAAGCGATGACGTAAGCCCCAGCCATACCGCAAGTATCATTCGTAACATGTCATTGCTCGGCGATACAAAACAGATGCTTGGCACTGCGGATGAACATTTCCTTGCCGACGATGGCCGGAGTTGCATCCACTCCTTCGCCCATCGAATTGGTGGCGATGACTTTGAACTTGTCCGAGTCTTCGATCACCACAATCGTGCCGCTGCGGTCAGTTAAATAAACCTTGCCGCCGGCGGCAACTGGCGATGCATAGGTGTTGTTCACGCCTGGAACTCGAACCGCTTCGTAATACGGCTTGCCCGTCAAAGCATCAACACAGCTTAATTGTCCTGACTTGCCTTTGTAGTAGTAAAGACGTCCACCGGACAGGATCGGCGAAGCGACATCGGGAGTATCGCGGGTGATCGTCCACGCAACGCTCTTCGTGCCCGCAATATCGCCTTTGCCATCCAACTTGAAGGCACCAATGAACGATCCGCGATGCCCGCTGCCAACGATAACTAAATCACCGATGGCCACAGGCGAAGCACAAGGTCTTTCTGTTTGGCCGCCGCAGCGCCACAGTTCTTTGCCGGTCTCAAGATCGTAGCTGCGAGCGAACTTTTGGCCATTCATAACCACTTGCTTCTTACCAGCATGGCTAACCACCAGCGGCGTAGCCCAACAAGTCGGCTCATCGCGTTTGGCTTCCCAGATCGTTTCGCCGGTCAATTTGTTGAGCGCATACAAAGCCGATGGGCCTTCATGATCCCACGGCACCAGCAGCATATTGCCTTCAAGCGTCGGCGAGCTTCCCTCGCCAAAGCTGTTGCGAGTATCCATCTTGCCGAACTCGCGTTTCCACTTCAACTCGCCACTCATCGTGTAACAATACAAGCCGCGTGAACCAAAGTGAGCATAAACGTGTTCGCCGTCTGTGCAAGGCGAAGCAGATGCATGATTGTTCGTGCTGTGAGTCTCTTGATGCGGGACAGCTTGCGTGGCAGTTCGAGACCACTGCATTTTGCCAGTCTTGCGATCATAGCAGTGCAATTGAAATTGGAACTCCCCAGGGTTCTTTTCGCTCGGTACTGAGGTCACTACAAAGACTTGGTCGCCCCAAACCACCGGTGAACCGCTACCGGCACCCGGTATCTCGACTTGCCATTTAACATTTTGGTTCGCACTCCAGCGAACTGGCGGAGCCCCTTCGGTGGTCCCGTTACCGATTGGCCCGCGCCAATGCCCCCACTGATCCGCAGATGCATAGGAAGAAAAGCAAATCAGCGCACCGACCATGAAGAAAAAACGAAGCATAACGACTTCCTGCTCTTGGGTTACGAAACAACTTGGAATAAGGATAGTTACTAATCAGTCTCGCTCGACCTAGCAGGCTAGTGGAGCGTCAAACTTAAATATTAGGATTAGCCGCAGTGCGCTAGCACCGGTTACCGCGGCGAAAACCGGACGCTAGCGCGTTCCGGCTGATATTACAAACCCTAAATTTAAGCTGTGACAATCCACTACCGCTCTGTCCAGATTAGATTTTTGGGTTGATCGTACTCGAGTGCTATTAACCGCACGGCGTTAGCCGCGGTTTTCACATTGCGGAAACCGGTGCTAACGCACATCGGTTAATGTGCCTAACCCCAAAATCTAATGTGGACAGCGCACTAGTGGAACGTCACGATTTAATCTTAGGGTAATCGGGTTTGGGTGGCACGCCCCTGAGGCTCTGCGAAGGGCGTGGTTCCAGCGTAATTCGACACGCCCTTCGCAGAGCCTCAGGGGCGTGCGACCCTAATATTAAAGC
>JANRMD010000639.1:0-4844 GCA_033761895.1 Pirellulaceae bacterium
TGGCGAGGCTACCAACAGATGCGACAGACGCTCGAAGGAATGAAGCTAGCTGAGGGAAATTAGACAAGCCAAATGTGTACAATGGCAAGGGGCGTTAGCCCCGGTTTTTGCTCTGGTAACCGCCGCTAACCCTTCAAGCATTCGAAAGTAATGCGGTAGCCGTCGAAAGCCTTGACGGCACTAGCGGGCGGGTTACTTTTTGGACTCGGTGGCCTTTGCCCCTTTTTTCTTATCAGCTTTCGGCTTCATAGCCTTCTTATCATTCTTTTGACTGTTGTTACCTTTTCCCATGATTTTCTCCGTGTACATCGAGGAACTGAAGCGAAGTGACAAACCGCCAATCAGTGTATAGCAGATCGCGCTGAAATCGAGAAGTCTATAAATCTGCTAGGCGTGCCGGCAGGCGGAGCCTGGGCTGTGCGACAAATAGCAATAAGACAGAATCCGATTATGTAACTTTTGTTCCTCTTCAGGTAACACAGTCACGAACGAAGGAACTCCCCATCGCCCCGGTACTCCGGGGAGAGGGGAGCCACAGCGTTTTCACTTGTCGATTGCGTTGAAGCGAAACGAAGCTGTAACAAATCTCTCGCTAGAGATTTTTGAAAGATTGCTGTTTGTCGCACAGCGGCAGGCGGAGCCTGCAAAGCAGTGGTTCCCAGGCAGAGCCCGGGAACCAGCTTGACTTTTTGAATCCGTTGTTTTTCGATACCCAAAAGAGCGGAATCCGCTCGCCTGCTCACTCCTCGTCATCCTCATCTTCAACGACCGAGATGGCCCACTCGGGATAGGGCACTTTGCTGCCCTTAACCGAACGCCAGATGATGCGATTGAGGATATCCTCTGGGGCCTTGTCGACTTCGCGAAAGTTCAGAGTGGCCGAGACCAATGCATCTTCACGCAGGACTTTGTCCAAGATCGCCGCCGGGCTTGGGTTCATTTGATCGAGTGGCACCAAATTCGGCACCGCATCAAAAGGCTTGACGTTAGGCTGGTCAACAAAACAATCAAACATCGGCGTGGCGCTGGCGTCGAATTGGTTCATGGGTGGCAATCCGAGAATCTGCTCCATCGTGCGCAGGATGCTCGACGTATTGTATTGCGTGCCAACCGTTACGCCACGTTTGGTATAGGGACTGATGCAATAAGCAGTTGTGCGGTAACCGCTGACATGGTCCCAGCCAGCTTGCGGATCGTCCTCAATCGCGAAGATGGCCATCTCGGGCCAGAACTTCGAGTGACTCAGCGCCTCGACGATACGCCCAAAAGCGAGATCGTTGTCGGCAACGCAGCTGGCCGGCGTAGGACAGTTCACAGCTGTACCGCTACCGTGATCATTGGGCAAACAAATGATGACCAGATTCGGGTACTCACCCTTGGCTTCGAACTCTTTCAACTCTTTGATAATAAAGTCAGCCCGGAATTGATCGGGCACTGACATCTCCCAGCCAACGTAGTCGGTCGGCGAAAATGGTCGAATGGTTTCGATACCAGGCTCGCTCTCGAAAATCACTTCGTCGCTTTCGCCTTTCCAAGTTCGATAACAAGCCAAGAAATTGGGCGAGCCCTTCTTGGCGGGGTCGCGATAACGCACTTTAGGCTTCATGAACTCGCCATAGTTGCGAATTGTTTTCTTGCCCGCCAGCGCATTGTCCCAAATAAAACCAGCGGGTGAATAAGCCAACGCGTCAACTTCGTCTTCACCCATGCCATCCGGATAGCTGCGAGGAAAACCTGCAAAGCTCTTTTCCATATAATCGGTGCTAAACGCGGTGGTACTCCACTGATGACCATCGGCGCTCAAGATGCCATTGCAGTACGTATTGTCGAGCAACACAAACTCGCTGACCATTTTGTGTTGGTTGGGAGTAATGTCTTTGCCGAAGATGCACAGTTCCTTGTAGCCACGTCCCTGTTCGAGTGCGCCGAAGACTTGATCGTAAGTGCGATTCTCTTTCAAGATGTAGACCACATGCTTTATCAGACTCGGTTCACCAATACGTTCAGGAATAGCTTTGGGGGCAACGTCTCTGCGCGGTGGCAAAGCCGCTTGAGCGATCGCACCGCGTCGCATGTTCTTGGCCGCTCGTTCGGAAAGCATTGCCAACTGCTCTGCATCCTTGGGGAGCTTTGCTAGCGAGATACTGCCATGATAATGGTGCGAGTTGAATCCCTCGGCGTCACCTTGTTTCTTGGGCTTGATCGGTAAGCCTTTGATATTCGCCACGCACAGTTGTTCACGATGAGTGTCGAACACAATTGCGCCTGGGAACCAGCCGACTGGAATGAGTCCGATTAACTTGGTTTCGCCTTTATCTTCAGGATCAAAGTCCATGACTGCAACTGCGTTTTGGGTTCCGTTGGCAACATACAATCGCTTGCCGCTGGGATCAAACGCGATCGCATTGGGGCTCGCGCCGAACAAATCCGCTGGACTGGATTTAGCCCAGACTGTTTCAACGATACTTTCGCTTTTGACGTTGATCAAACTCAAGTTGTCGCTACCCGCATTCGCGCACACGACAAACGCTTGATCGGGTGACACCGCCAAAGCGCTGGCATGCAAGCCTGTTAGCAGTTCTTTGGTAACTTTGCCCGTTTTCAAATCGATGATACTGACCGAGCCCTCACTAGCGATATGACGAAGCGCGTCCACGCGAACATTCGTACCGCGACCTGCTGGCCCGACGAGGTCGCCCGCACCTGGGCGTCTCCCACCCCAGTTGCTCACCAGGGCTTTGTCACCCACCAGCACGACATCGTAGGGAGCTACGCCGACATCAAAGCTGCGCTTCAGCTCGCCCGTTTTAACATCCAGTTCCAGCAGGAGGTTTGACAAGTTGCCACAAACAAACAGCCTCGAGCCATCCTGGCTGAGCGCTAATCCGCTTGGGATCTCCGCTTTGCGACGAGGCGCACCGGCTGGTGGCAAGGGTATCGTGTGTGAGGGTGCGACGACGCCATTCGGGTTTACTGAAAAGACTTTGATCGAACCGGCCACGTTGCTCATGTAGATCTGCTTGCCGTCAGCGGAGAAGATCAGACCTGTATAGCTGACTTGGCCGGCTTTATCGGGTTTTAGAATATTTGCCGAAGCTTCATCTGTCGGCGGAGTATTGCGGCTCTCCTCCGGCAACGCGACGCGTTGCTTCACTTCGCCACTCTCAGGGTCAACCACAACCAACTCGTTGGTCTTACCAGCCACCAGCAGCAATTTTCCGTCAGGCGAAAGTGCCAGTGCCTGTGGCCGCATTCCAGCCAATTCGACCTGCTTGCCAAAGGGGGTCAACAGTTGATTGACGGGTGTCACGATCACGTCATCGCGCCAACGACCAACTTGATAGTCCAGTTCATTGGGTCGCGGCGAGGCATCTTGGCTGAAGCCAGTTTGGACCAAGGATAGAGACACGAGTGCCAGGCAAAGTTGCTTTTTCATGTTATCTCGGGTGGGATTTTTAAGTGAGGCGAGCTTGGATGTGAATCCTAGTGTATTCGTAATTGGCGACCGTTGCCATTCTGGCTAGCCCCCGCTTGCTTTGCCTTCGGCGCACCTAGAGACTGTGAATAACCCCGTTGGGGTTCTATTGATCTAACAAAAACGTGACGAAGCCATGCGAACCGCCTTCATAGCTATATCGCAGATTTTATGCCTAGCGATTATTGCCTATCTCGGGCACTCGATAGTCGACCTCTTAAGTACTAGGAACGTGATTACGGAGCTGGCGGTGAACTGGTACGTCAGTTCTGGACGCTACCTCTACTTGTTCTTTAACGCAGGCCTCTTTGCTTCGGCCTTATTTGCTTTTATCGTCGGTGGAACAGCTAAAGAAAATGCCATTGCAGCTCCAAAGAGCCCTGTTGGACTCAGGCTCTTCCGTTTTTGGATGTCACAAAATGCCATCATAGCGATCCTCTCGGTCATCTCTTTTGCGTTCATGTATACCCTAACAGCGCCCGAGTATCGCCATTTCTTGCTTCCACCGCTGTGGTGAGCCTATGCTCAATCACAATCGTGTGAGAAGGAATACCAATTGAGCTTGGGCAGCCGGTCAGGGATGTTGCGACTCGGCGAAGCGTCTGCTGCTAACAACCTAAGCCCTCGTCGCTATTCATCGCCGCGTCTCGAGTTAGTGAGAAGCCGAACGATCCGCAGAGTAAATCTGCGGGATTTACGAATGTGTCGCGGAAACTCTACAGGTAAGGAGCTACAGTTAAGGACAGGGTAGAAGCTACAATTGGGACAATTGTGCGACACTAGTTAGCGCCACCGCAAGCGATACGTTAAATGCATATCGTGATCACGCATTTGATATTGCAAGAGATCAAGCGCCGGACCGTCGCTGACCTTTTCCATGCCGAGTCCCGCTAACGGAGATGGAGCTGACGCTCCGCCAATTAACTTGGGTGCAATGAAGACTTCGCATTGATCAACTTGGCGCAGATCCATCAAACCACCCAACAGCTCGCTGCCTCCCTCGACCAGGACGTTGGTCGCGTTCAACTGCTGAGCGAGCATAACCAACATTTCGTTCAGCCTTCGTTGTCGATCGTCTGTGGGACTTATCCAGACCTTACAGCCCAGGGACTCCAACTCGCTCGCTTTGGTCAAATCGGCTTTAGGTCCAGCACAGATCAATAGCGGTTCGTTGCGAGCCGTGTGCACCAACTGGCTTTGGATTGGCAGACGCAACCGAGAATCGACTACCACCCGCAGAGCTTGCCGCAGGCCCGGCGGTCGTGCGGTCAAAAGCGGGTCGTCTGCCAATGCCGTTCCAATGCCCACGACCACTGCGTCGACACGCCCTCGCAATTCATGCACCCATCGGCGACTTGATTCACCCGAA
>JANRMD010000640.1:0-29693 GCA_033761895.1 Pirellulaceae bacterium
ACCGTGCAAAGTATTGAAATCAACGGCTGTAGCAGCGGCGGTCAGCTCTTGGACAGTTGCAAGACAACTTCGCCGCTGCTACAGCCATTGATATCAATACTAGTGGGTTCGCTGGTATTTTTTTATTGTCCGTTTGCCTAAGTAAAGACATCCGTGATCGACTGGCCGCTCGTTCGCAGGGCTTGCACAGTCGCATTCGCTTCGTCGACAACGTACGTGTACGATCCATCGGCAGCAATCGTCACGGAACCATACGCCCCCGTCACGCTCGCGGCCACTGAACCCGTCGCGGAAGCCTGTACACCGGCCACTACACCATGCACGGCTCTAGTATCGCCGCTATCAACGTCGGTATCATTGCTCAACACATTGCCGGTGGCAGTCGAGCCTGCAGTGCCGTTGGCGACGCCGCCCGCTTCATTGGCCGTACCAGCATCATTGAAGGCCACCGGCGCATCGTTGGCGCCTTGGATCGTGACCGTGATCTGCGCCGTACTGGCTAAGCCACCCGCATCGACCATCGTGTAAGTAAACACGTCCGTTAAGGTGTCGCTGCTGGTGCGTAGGGCTTGCACGGCACTGTTCGAGTTATCGACTGCGTAACTGTACGCACCACCGGCCGAGATGGTGATCGAACCATACGTCCCGTTAACAGGAACAGCCACCGAACCGCTGGCAGAAGCCTGCACACCTGTCGCTACGCCTGAGACCGTTTTCGTCTCGCCGTTGAGTGCGGTGTCGGGATCGGTATCGTTGCTAAGCACATTGCCGATCGGGTTCGTGCCTGCTGCACCGTTGCTCGTACCACCAGCTTCAATTGCGATCGTTGTATCAGCCACCGCAGTCGGCGCGTCATTGGCGCCCGTGACCGTGATCGTGACTTGAGTCGTACTGGCTAGGCCAGCTGTATCGACAAACGTATAGGAAAAAACATCCGCCAGCGATTGACCGTTGGTGCGCAGAGCTTGCACAGCCGCGTTCGAGTTATCAACTGAATAGGTGTAAGACCCATCCGCCGCGATGCTGATCGCACCATAACTGCCCGCTACACTCGTGTTCACCGAACCGCTAGTCGACGCCTGCACACCCGCCGCCACGCCGCTGACGGTCTTCGCATCGCCTGAGTCCACATCGGCGTCGTTGGCCAACACATTGCCGGTTGCGTTCGAACCGGCTGTGCCGTTGGCGACGCCACCCGCTTCGACAGCTGCACCATTATCAACGACTCCGACTGGAGCATCATTGGCCCCTTGAATCGTGATCGTTACTTGAGTCGTACTGGTCAGCCCACCCGTGTCCCGCATCGTATACGTAAAGACATCCGTCAGAGTATTGCCAGCGGTTCGCAGCGATTGAACAGCCGCGTTGTTGTTATCCACGGTATACGTGTACGATCCATTGGCCGCAATCTGAATCGATCCATAGGCTCCTGTCACCGCAGATCCCACCGAACCCACAGCTGTTCCCACAGTACCGGCTGCTACGCCGCTGACCGTCTGCGTGTCAACTGCATTCGGATCGGTGTCATTCGTCAGCACGTTGCCCGTCGGGTTCGTACCTGCGCTCGCGTTGAGTCCTCCACCGGCTTCCACGGCTGTATTGGTGTCCGCATTGGCCGTGGGCGCTGCATTAGCTTCAAAGCTGATCGAGTATTCCGAGGTGTTGCCATTCGGATCGGTGGCGGTGGCGATGATCGGATCGGATTGCGTAAGTCCCAGTCCAGTCACATCCAACGTGCCACTGAAGTTGCCATTCGCATCCGTTGTTAACTGCCCTAAGAACACGCTGCTCGACGCAGTCGTCTTGTAGAACTCAACCCGCGAGTTCGCAAAGGTCGCTTGATTGGCGGCTGAACCAACGTAACCCGCTAAAGATAGGTTATTGCCCACCAAGTTCGCATTGGACAGTACTGGCCTGTCCATCCCTTGATTCGGCTGACCGGTTGTTAACGCCCCATCATTAGCAGTCGCACCATCGTTACCAAGATCGATGGCCATTGCGGAGTTGCCGTAGATAGCGTTGCGTTGAATGTTTGTGCCAGAGGTGTTTCCGACGATCACGATACCGTTATGGTTTCTGGCGATGATATTGCCGGCCGCGCTCGAGCTTCCGCCGATGCGTGTGTTGGTGGCGCCTGCGTTAACGCGAATCCCCACGTCTTGAATGGCGGCCAAAGCGGTGGTGGTGGTCGCTCCGATGCCGATGCGGTTGCCTTCGATCACCGTGCCCGAAGCAGAACCGACGAAGATGCCGCCGGTGCCTGCTGCACTGCCTGAGATCACGTTGCCGGCACCTGCCGCCGTGCCACCGATCTGAATATTTGTGATCGCGCCCGAGTTGAGCGAAATACCCCAACGGCCGTTGCCCAAAGCGGTATCACCGTTGATGTCCACACCGATATAGTTGCCTTGAATCGTATGCGAACCGGTTGTTCCTTCAATCCAAATACCTGCGCCACCGTTGCCCGAGAGCACATTACGTTCGGCCGCTGTTGTACCACCGATCACACTGCCCGTTCCCGAGGCAATGAAGACACCGCCCGTAGTTGAGCCGATCGAGCCATTACGGACAGCGCCCGTACCAGCGGCATTCGTGCCGATTAGGTTGCCAGTCACCGTCGTATTCGACGCATCGATGTACACTCCGCTACTGGCATTTCCGCTGATCAAGTTCCCTGCACCGGCAGCTGCTCCACCGACCGTATTGCCCGCCGCGTTACCCGTAATGCGCACACCCATCGATCCATTGGCCACCGACGCAGTTCCCGCCGCATTCGTACCGATGTAGTTGCCTTGGATCAAGTTCCCCGTTGCCGAAGCACCTGTGATATACACTCCATCACTGATGTTGCCCGAGATAATGTTGCGATCCGCTGCCGTTAAGCCGCCGATGGTGTTGCCACCCACGTTATTGATATAGATACCGACGTTGTTCCCGGCTGCAGCATTGCCCGCTTGGTTCAGCCCGATAAAGTTACCCGCCAGCGTATTGTTCGCGCTATTAACACTAATTCCATACTGGCTAAAGTTGTCGATCACCAAGCCGCGAATGCTGCTACCGGCTGAACCTGCAGACAGTGTCAAGCCGCTCGCACCTGCTCCCGCGCCGGTGCCATCGAGGACTACATTCAGTACTGCGTTATTGCCCACCGCCAACGTGTTAGCGCTCGAACCGGTCTGCGAATAGCCGTTGATCACAATCGTATCCGTGATCGCGGGCAGCGCGCTGGCCACGTTCATGGTCTTAACACCGGTGCCAGTAATACTGAAGTTCACCGTATCGGTACCAACCGTATTATTAGACGCAATGATCGCTTCGCGTAGACTGACCGAGCCGTCAGCACCTCGATTCGCGTTCAGCCATTCAATATCGTAACTAGCCCCATTCGCAATACCACTGTCGTTATTATCCGTGGCTGTGGTCACGACTAAGAAGTTCGACACGTCAGTAATCGTAACTGCAAGAGCCTGGGTAGTTGATAACACACCGTCGCTGACTTCAACAATCACATCGTAGACGTTGTTGCCACCGACATCGCTAGGAGCTTCAAAGTCAGGCGCAGCAACGAAAGCCAACGACCCGCCAGCCGTGATCGAAAACCTAACTGCATCAGCACCACCGAGAATCGAGTAAGTGAAGGTTGTACCCGCATCTACGTCGCTACCGACCACGGTAGTTACTGCCGTGATGTTCTCGGCCATGGTAATCGATGCGGTTCCTCCGCCACCGTTGCTGGCGATTGTCGGAGCATCGTTCGCACCTTGGATAGTGACCGTAATCTGCGTCGTGCTGCTGGTACCAGCAGCATCGGTAATCGTGTAAGTAAAGACGTCTTGAATCGACTCGGCACTGTTTGCGAGCGCTTGAACTGTGGCATTGCTGTTATTTACGGTGTAGGTATATGAACCATTGGCTGCGATGGTTATCGAACCAAAGGAACCTGTGACAGCTGAGCCCACATTCATCGCTGCAGAGCCTACGACACCAGCGCTGACGCCGATGACCGACTTCGTGTCGCCTGCGTCAACGTCTGTGTCGTTGGTGAGTACATTTCCGCTTGGGTTCGCGCCCGCTGATCCGTTTGCCACACCACCGGCTTCCGTGGCGGTTGCGTTGTCAGCCACTGCAATTGGATTATCGTTGACTGCGTTGATCGTGAGTGCTGCGGTATCCGTCACAGTCGAAAAGGCTGTCGTACCGCCATTGGTGGTTGTATCGGCCAGCGAGCCGTTGCTGCCGTTAGACTGATCCCACGCTCGGAAGGTGATCGCGTTATTGATCGTACCGTTGTAATCGAGCGTTGGTGCGAAGTAGATCCGGGTGCTTGAGTCAGCCGCCAGGAGCCGTGCGTTGCTATCACTGACGCTGCCCAACGTCTGCCAGTCAGTACCGTTGTTGGTTGAGTAGTACCAAGTACCGTTCGCCGCGTTCACTCCGGTGATAGCGATGCCCAGTTGCGATCCAATATCATCATCGGCCACGTTGTCGACTTGTCCACCGGGAAGTTGGAAATCGACGAGTGACGAAACCAACGTTCCAACTGCGCCGACTGGCAAGCCAGCATCCTCGTTCATCGGATTCAGAACTGGTGTGCGTGCCGCATCGAGCACGGGCGCATCGTTAACAGCCGTGACCACAATAGACGCCGTTTCAGTCGCTGTACTGAACGCAGTTATTCCGCCGTTGCTGGCGGTGCTAACTTTGGTACCCGCTGAGCCACTCGTTTGATCCCAGGCGCGGAAGGTGAAGTCTGGGTTCGATCCGTTCTCGAACTGTGGCAAGAAACGAATCGAGTCCGTGCTGCGCAGAAGCAATGCGGAAGCATTCGAAACCGAACCTACATCCAACCAGCTTGAACCGCCATCGAGCGAATACTGCCATTTGCCGAATCCGGTGTTTAAGCTGGTGATGGCGATCCCTTGTTGCGAGCCGCTATCCACATCGCTGATCGGAGTGCCACCATCGGATGCGAGAATCGAGGCCACTGTGTGCCCAGTGTTGTTGACCGAGTCTTCGGTGATCGTCGCGAGTGTTAGGTTGCCGCTGTTATCCAGGACGGGCGCATCGTTGACGGCCGTGATGTTGATCGTCGCTGTGGCAATGTTGCCCTGAACGAACGCATCGGCGGCTTGGATTGTAATCTGTCGCGCGGTTGTGTTCGGCGATTCACTGCTGTTGTTGTACGTAATGCTGCGCAAGACTTGCTGGTAGTTGCCGACGGTATCCGCGCCAGTCAGCGTCAGCTCACCGGTTGTGCTGTTGTAACTGGCCGTTATCGCCGTGCCGCTGGTATTGGCCGCAAGCGATTCGAGTGTACCGTTCAAGCGATTGGTGATCGTCACTGTCATCGACTGCAAATGGGTGCTGTCGGCATCAGTCAGTGTTGCATCAAGATCCGCGATCGAGACCGGTCCTCCGTTCTCAGTCCAAGTGGTCGCGAAGCCACTGCCCGATGCGCCCGAACTGTTGTTTGCATCCAAGTCGATCGCGGCCAATTGTGGCGTTGCATAGCCGATCGTCAGGTAAGGACGCAGTGCCGCGTTGCTGAACTCCGACGAATAAAATTCCCAGTTGTCTGCGTTGTCGCTACGGAGAGTGAAGCCGAAGTTTGAGGCTCCGTTGGCCCAATCCTGCACGACACTGGTAATTCCGGTGATCGTGACCCATCCGGAACGTCCAGCATCGATCGCAAACAGACTGGCCGAACTGGCTTCGACGTTGTCGTTCGAGATCCCATTGGTAAGCGTATTCCAGGTCGATGCTTCCGACCAGTTGGTCAACATGCGATGGACGTTGATCGTATCGTTCGAATCGGGATCGGTGACATAAATCGAAAGCGACGCGGTTTGGATGGTCGAACCGAGTGCGATTTGTCCTGCGCCGCTGCCAAATAGATTGTCGAAGCGAATGATGGCGTCATTATTTGGATTATTCGAGATCACGTAGCTGAGGTTGCCGTACGACGTATTAGCAGAACCACTGGTGATGAAGGTATCCTGCGTTCCGATATAGCCGCCGACGCCTTCTTGGAAGCGAGCTCCACCGACTTGAATGAAAACCGTTTCGCTATCGGTCAAGTTGCCGCCTGTCCCGGTGTTTCCTAGATCGTTGATCACTACTCCGATCGAAGCGGTACCGCTGTAGCCGCCTGTAGGTGCGTAGCTGAGTCCATCGAGGGCTGCGTTGACGGCAGCGAGTGTTCCGGTGAAGATCATCGAGGCATCCGAGGTGCCGTCGCCTGTATTGAACGTTAAGCCCGCTGTGCTTGCAAGCGATACTGTGCCCTGAGCGACAGTGAGTGTCACCTGCAGAGTTCCCGATGCAGCATCCACGTCGGCGACTTGAATCGCGTTCGCACCAGAAAGTGTCAGCGATCCGTTCACTGGGATTGCTTGCGAACCTGGGATCGTTAGCAGAGGTGCATCGTTGACTGAAGCAATCGCTATGTCGCGCGTTACAACCGTGCTACCTACATCGCCATCGCTGATCGTGAAGCTAACCGTGCGTGTCGCAGTATTTGGATTTTCGCTACTGTTCGTGTATGTGATCGAACGCAGAGCCGCTTCGTAGTCAGCCTTCGAAGCACTGCCGCTTAGCGCGAGTACACCAGTGGTGGGGTTCCAAGTGCCGGTGATCCCATTCTGGTTTGTAAAGCTTAGCGCGTCCTGGCCGTTGATGAAGTTGCCTGTGATTTGCACCACGGCTGACGAAATATTGGCATCGTCAACATCAACTAGAGAGAGAGTGGCCGACACCGCGACGGGGCCACTATTCTCAGTATACGCGAGCGGAGCGGCTTCAAGCGTTGCGATCACAGGAGCATCGTTGGCACCTTGAATAGTAACGGTGATCTGTGTGGTCGACGTTAATCCACCTGCGTCTTGCATGGTGTAAGTGAAAACGTCGGTGAGCGTGTTGCTGGTCGAACGCAGTGCTTGAACGGTCGCGTTGTTGTTATCGACTGAGTAGGTATAAGTTCCATCGGCTGCAATGCTGATCGATCCGTAAGTACCACTGACAGCAGATGCGACGGAACCGGCGGCGGAACCCTGGACGCCAGCCGCTACGCCGGTGACTGTCTTGGTATCACCTCCATCGACATCAGTATCATTGGTGAGCACATTGCCGGTTGGGTTGGTACCTGCGGTGCCATTGCTCACACCGCCAGCTTCGGTTGCCGTAGCGGTGTCGGCAACAGCGATCGGCGCATCGTTTACGTTGGAGATGGAGACACTGCGAGTCCCCACAGCGCTCGTCGCTGAGCCGTCGTCAACGATGAAACTGATCGTGCGCGAACCAGTCGGCGCTTCGCTGGTGTTCTCATAAGTGATCGAACGAAGTGCAGTTTGGTAGTTGGCGACCGTTGCCGAACCACTGAGCGTCAAAACGCCCGTGGTCGGGTTGTAACTTCCGGTGATGCCAAGCTGGTTTGCGAAGGTCAGCACATCTTCTGCGACATTGAACCCCGCAGTGAACTGAACGGTTGCACCAACCAGATTCGCACTGTCGAAATCCGATAGATTCAGCGTCGAATGGATCGCAACTGGGCCAGCATTCTCCGTGTAGTTTAAGGTTCCCATCTGGCCCGCTAGCTGGCTGACCGAGACGTTGTCGACCAAGCCGTCTACGTTTGCTGTGCCGCTGGAGAGTCCTGATTGGTCTGAAGTATCGGTAAGTGTGATGGTCGCCGAGCTGGAATCGGCGACGAACGTAAACGTATAACGTGCGCCCGGTGCGGTGGTCGCTACATCGGTCACAAGTTGATTGGTGGTAAGCAGGTTTCCAATACCGCTAACGGTTGCGACCAGCGACTGATTCAGCGTCGAACTTCCATCTAAGTAATCAAAAGACAACTGATAGGTTTGGCCCGCGATGGTCGAAATCGTTTGGGAAATGGAGTGCGGTCCAACTGCATTACTCAAACCGAAGTTGGCTCTTCCACCTGCGACTGCAACACTTCCTGATGTGGTCCAACCTGAAAGATTCGTGGTAAAGTCGCCGTTGGTAATCAGCTCGTTGCCGAGAATCCGCGGCGCATCGTTCACATTGTTGACCGTGATCGCCGCGGTATCGGTGTTGGCTGAAAAAGCTGTTGTGCCTCCGTTGACTGTGGTGTCTCCTGCTCCTCCGTTGCTTCCCGAGGTTCCGTCCCACGCTCGGAACGTTACTGCGTTGGAGATCGTGCCGCTGAACTCAGTACTCTGCGTAGGCTCGAAGTAGATGCGAGTATTCGAATCGGCGGCGAGCAAGCGCGCCGATGCGTCCGATACGTTTCCGATTCGTTGCCAAGTCGAACCATTGTTCGTAGAGTACCACCACGTGCCATTTACGGCGTTAGTGGCCGTGATGGCGATACCCGTGGTGGGGCTTGCATCCACATCGGTCACGTTGTCGACTTGCCCACTAGGTGTGGCGAAGTCGACCAAGCTTGAAATCAGCGTTCCGACGGATCCCACAGGTGCACCTGCATGTTCGCTCACTGACAGCAGTACAGGGGTGCGAGTATTGTCCAGGACTGGTGCATCGTTGATGGAGGCGACGTTGATGTCACGCGTTTGCGTGTTCGAATTCGCTGTACCGTCATTTACGGTGAAGCTAACGGTGCGAGTTAGTGTCGAAGGAGTTTCGCTGGAGTTCGTGTAACTGATCGATCGCAAGGCGGCTTGATACTGAGCCACCGTGGCCGATCCGGTCAGGGTCAATTCGCCCGTAGTCGCGTTCCAAGAGCCCGTAATGCCGTTCTGGTTGGTGAAGCCGAGAACATCTTGGCCGTTAACATAATTGCCAGTGATTGCTACAGCAGCCGATTCAATGTTGGCATTGTCCACATCCGTGATGGCGATCGTCGACGAGATGGCAACAGCACCAGCATTTTCGTTGTAGTTGAGCGCAGATCCTTCGATGCTGGCGTGGACGGGCGCATCGTTGGCGCCTTGAACCGTAACGGTAATCTGGGTCGTGCTGGTCAAGCCACCTGCATCTTGCATCGTGTAGGTGAAGACATCGTTGATGCTCTGTCCAACCGCCAATGCCTGTACGGTTGCATTGCTGTTATTGACTGTGTAAGTATATGCACCATTGACGGCGATGGTGATCGAGCCATAAGAACCGTTCACGGCCAAGCCAACATTTGTCGAAGCCGAACCGACGACACCTGCGGCTACGCCTGCCACTGTCTTCGAATCACCCGCATCGACATCAGTATCATTGGTGAGCACATTGCCGGTTGGGTTTGTTCCAGCGATTCCGTTGGCAGTTCCACCAGCTTCGACTGCTGTAGCAGTATCAAGCACGGCGGCGGGACCTTCGTTAACATTGGTCAGATTGATGGTTACCGCTTCGCTGTAGGTCAAGCTGCCATCGCTAATCTGGACGGTGACACTATGCGACGCGGCAGCCTCGAAGTTCAACAAGCTACTATTGGCGACCGTAATAGCGCCTGTCGATGCATTGATCGCAAAACGACCGCCCGCAGTGTCTGTTAAAGAGTAAGTAAGCGTGGTTGCCGCATCGACGTCGTAGCCTTGAACTGTGCCGAGGACCGTCGTATTCGCAGAGTTTTCGGCGACCGTAAGGGCTGGTCGATTCTCGACGATGGTCAGGTTGTCAACGCCCCAACTCTCGTTGGATGCAGGGCTATCCAGCGTGCTAGAGAAGCCCAAGCGGATGTTGGTTGATGTTGTATTGATCGTGAATGTGTAGCGGTGAATCTCGTCATCAAACAGATCTCCGTCCAAGCTCGACAATCCATCGGTGATCTGCTGCGTGATCGCGATCTCATCTTCGCGACCTAAATAGAAGTTTGAGTACCAGTCCATCCACAGCGTGTGTGAGCTGTATTCGACGTTGTCGACCCAGACCTTGAAGGCTTCACCATCCCATGAATCCATCTCGTACATATCAAACGTAATGGTGACACTTGATTGATCTCCAGACAAAGTAAAATCCTTGAAGACCTGCGTGGTGCCGATCTCATTGCCCCAGCCCCCTAAGTAGTTCGTCAGCGTGCCTCCACCTGCCACCGTTTGATTGTTACTCCAGCCAGTGGCACCGCTTTCGAAGTTCTCGGAAACAACACTGACTGGAATACGAATGTCATTTGGGGCTTCGTTGACACTGGTTACTGTGATGGTGTACCCGCGTGTTACCACGCTGCCATCGCTGCTCGTCGCCCGAACCAGAATTGTCTCAGTGAATTGACTTTCAGCGTTCAGAGCGCTAGCGACTGTAACGACGCCCGTGCTGCTGTTGATCGCATATCGGCCGTTGGCGTTGAAGTCGAGCGAATAGGTGACGGTATCTGCACTGTCTACGTCGGTGGCCAGTGCGGTGATACCTACGGTCGCGCCGATAGTCGCGTTCTCGGCAACTGCGTTTGCAGCGGCATCGGAATCGCTGAGTGAGCCGATGTTGTCGTTAACGGCCGTTACCGTGATCGAAGCAGACTCCGTCGCGGTGCTGAACGCGGTTGCATTGCCGTTGGTTGTCGTTGCTACCTTGCTGCCCGCTGAACCGGAGGATTGGTCCCAAGCGCGGAAGTCGAACGATGCAGTGGTAGCGTTTTGAGCGTTGGGAACAAAGCGAATGAAATCGGTACTGCGCAGTAACAAAGACGAACTATCTGAGACCGTGCCAACGTTAGTCCAGTTGGTTCCATCTAACGAATATTGCCAAGTTCCATTGCCGCTGCTGAGCGTAGTAATGGCAATACCCTCAACAGCGCCAGAGTCCACATCGGTGATGCGATCGCCACCAGCGGAAGCAATGATCGAAGCGATGGTTTGCCCGGAGTTCGTTGTTTGATCTTCAGTGATCGAGGTCAGTGTCATGGCGCTCGAGTTATCGAGCACTGGCGCGTCGTTGACGCTTGTGACATTCACAGTGACCGTATCGGTTGCGACACTGAAAGCAGTCGATCCGCCAGTGATCGTTGCGTTCGCAAAGCCGCCGGCTGTACCGGAAGTTTGATCCCAGGCGTTGAACGAGATCAGCGTGGTTCCGCCGTTGGTGCTGCTTGGGGTGAAACGCATTTGATCGGTCGCGCGCAGCAACAGTGCGTTCGTCGTCGACACGCCGCTGACCGCAGTCCAAGTCGTGCCGTTCGTACTGTACTCGAGCGTACCGCCGCCTAGAGATAGATTCGTTACTGCGATGCCTTCAACAGCGCCTGCATCTGGATCGGTGACGCTCGACCCGAGCAGTGAACTAACGCTGGCCGCGAATGCACTACCGTTTTCCGACAGCGGCAAGGTAGGGCTGGAGGGCGTCATCACTGGGGCCTCGTTCACGTTGGTGAGACTGATAGTGACGACTTCATCATAAGTTAAGCCGTTTTGATCAGTTACTCGCGCGGTGACCGTGTGGCTGGACGCGGCTTCGAAATCGAGCAAGCTGCTATTGGCGACTGTGATTTGTCCAGTGGTTGAGTTGATGGCAAAACGCCCACCGGCGTTGTTCGTCAGGGTGTAAGTGTAGGTGTTACCCGCATCTGGGTCGGTGGCAAGGAGTGTGCCTATGAAGGTCGTGTTGGCTGCGTTCTCAGCGACCGTGAATCCAGTAGTCTGTTGGTACAGTGCAGATACATCCGCGGCTGACATCGCACCGTTAGTAATGATCAAGTCGTCAATGGCGCCATCGAAAGCACTGTCTGCAGCAAAGTTGGACCGTCCAACGAAATGATTTGTACGAACTCCAATGTCGGGAGCAGTACCGGCCATGGTTCCTGCTAACGTGCCATTGACATATAGCGCCATGTTGCCCGAACTATCAACGGTGGCAGCGAAATGCATCCATGTACCATTGGTGATGGCGTTGAATGCGGTCGCTCGATGCGTGTAGAAGCCGGCCTTTTCAATTGTAAATGAAAGATTGTTTGTGCCTGCTGCTCGCGAAACAACGATGGATCCGATCCCGCCTGCGTTGGTTTGCCCAAAGTCAATGACACGTTCCCAAGTCCCAGTCGTATCGAATCTGACCCAACTCGCGATGGTCATCGCCCCGCCGGTTGTCATCGGGGCGATGTTGCCGTACTGGCCTCCAGAGAGGTCAATCGCTCCCGAGCCACCGGTTCGGGTTGTCTGGGTAGGAGAACCGAAGAGTGTCATCGACTGGTTATCGCCTGCGTCGTCACGACCTAGATTGCTGGCTGACGTGAAGCTGTAGTAACCTAGCACGTTCGCGTTCGTGACGTTGGGCACGCTGTATAGGTCCGTGGGTGCTTCATTCACATTAGTTACGGTGACCGCGATTGCCTGATCATCCCAGAAGGTGCCGTCATCGACGCGGATCGTGACGTCATAAACATTGTTCGCGCCAACGTCTGTTGGATTTTCAAAATTGCGACCTGAGATGAAGCTGAGCGCACCGGTCGATGAACTAATCGAGAATAGCGCCGAATCAGCCCCGCCAACAATTGAGTAAGTCAATGTGGGCGCGGGTAGATCCGCATCGGTGGCGGTGATCGTGGTTACGACGGTCGAGTTTTCAGCGACATTGATGCTGGCCGTCGCTCCACCGCCGTTGCTGGTGATGACCGGAGTGTTATCGTTGACGCGTGCGACTGCGATGGTCATGACTTCGGAATAGGTGTTGCCTGATGCATCGGTCACTTGAACCGTGATCGTTGGGTCGGTGGCTATTTCACTGAGTGGAGCGGCATTGCTGACGGTGATTTCGCCAGTATTGCTGTTGATCGCAAAGGCGCCACTTGGATTACTGGTGATGGTGTAGGTGTAGTTAGAAAGGACTTCGCTGGCGTCCCACTCGACCACATAGCCCATCGTCACACCGCTTGTCCAGTCGTTCCATGTGCCGTCGACGACCCACATGTGACCAAAATCCTCAGCTCCGCCTGTATCGTTGGGCTCGCTTGCTCTCCAGTTAGCGTACTGGCCGCTCTGCAGAGTACCAGCGGCTGCACCGACCCAAAAAGTGGTCGAAGGGGATGTGCCGTTGTACCATCGCCAAGTCCCTTCGGTCACCGAGTCGGTCGCGCCCAACCAAACGTTGTTGTTGATACTGCGAGCCAACGACCAGACCAAGTCGTTCTCATAACTTGATCCGATCGTCACCAACTCACCTGTAACGCCATTGATCGATGCGCTAGTCGCTGCCGTGAGGGCGCTGGACCAGTTCACGTTGCTGTTGACTGCGCGATAGAACTTGCCGGTGCCTGCATCGTAACTTAGCGTCGCATCATTGCTGAGGATCGCAGAGACTGCAGCAGGGATTTCAATCACGCGAACGTCGGCAATGACGGCTCCGCCTCCGCCAGTATCGAGCGACTGAAAAGCCAATGTCGAACTAGAGCCGACTGCAGTAAAGGTCATCGATCGACCCGAGAACAGCATGTTGGATGTTGACCATCCATTGGGCTGAGTCAAAGAAAAGTCTTGGCTAGTTCCCCCCGCACTGACTCGGAGGTCTTTGGTTGCTTCGCCACCGCTCCAATTTCCAGACGTATTGAAAAGAACTTGATATTGCCGGCCTGCCACAGTGTTTAACGTCTGTGCGATGGCTCCTGGGACATTTCCATTGATATCAACACTCCGTCCACCCAGTGGTGAGGCTTGGTTGCCCGTACCAACGAGATCGACATTACCACTTGTCACGGTCCAGTTACCGAACGATTGGCCAGTCGTATAATTCGTAAAGACTCCTGGATTAGCGGCTTCTCGAAACAAACCATCTGCGACGATATCCCGCGAGAGATCCGCGTCAGTCACCAATAGTTGGCCCACGCGCGTTCCTACGGAAGCGTTCTCAGTGACTGACAGGCCAGTAGTCGGAGTGCTGGACGTGAAACCGCCGCCCACGGCTACATTGGCGACGGTCAAGTTGACTCCGCCTACGGAGTCAACCACTGTGTTTCCGCCACTCAAGCCGCTCATGCGCCAGTTGGCGATCAAACCAGTCTCGGTGGAACCTGGGACCTGATGATAGTTCAGGCTAATTTGCTCGTCGCTGATGGCTCGATCCCATACACGGATATCGTATAGTGTGCCGGAGAGCCTCTGCGATGTAGTGAAGCTACCGTTAATGGAGTCTTGTTCTTGGCCAAAGACAAGAGTGCCGCCTGCATCCAATGTGGTACCGACCTTGATTCCAGTGGCCGTGTGCACCAGCTGGCCATCAACGTAAATTCGAACGTCACCAGCGGTGTTGTCCCATGAGAATGCAATCGCGTGCTGCTTTCCATCAAGCAATTGAGGAATGGCAGCGGTGTTAACATCGCCGCCAGTTTGGTCCAGTGTCAGCAGGATTGCTCCACTGGAGCCGACTCGAAATAGGACTTCATTGTCCTGGCCCGGTACCGCGTAAGACACCAGCATGTTTTCGTTCACGCTGGTTGTAATAGCCACGCTGATTTCCATCGTCAGCGATGTCCGACCGCCCAATACGCTGCCTCCGCTAGATGTCATCAGGTACGCATTGTTGCCGCCGTCAGTGTTGAGGTTGATTCCTCCAGAAAGATCGGTGGGTGCGTTGTTCTCTTCGGTGAGATTGTTAAGCGCGATCGTGTAGGCTTTATCGAACGTGGCACCGCTACCATCAGTGACACGCACCGTAAGCGTGTGGCTGGTCTGAGCTTCGAAGTTCAACAGCGTGCCGTTGGCGACCGTGATGACTCCCGTATCGCTGTTGACGGCAAAGGCTCCGCTGACCGATTGGGAAACGATGCTGTAGGTCAGAGCATTGGTGGCGTCGAGTACATCGTCAGCGTTCCACTCGATGACATAACGATTGTTTATGCTGGTGATAGTATCCAGCCACTGACCATCGGTCGCTCGCAGTCGTCCAAAGTCTTCATCCGCGGCGCCGACGCTTGGTTCTCCACTGGCCCAATTCACGTAGAGATTATTCAACCCAGTGCCCGTCGAGTTACCCAACCAGAAAGAATCCTCAGCATTCCCATTTTTGTACCATCGCCAAGCCCCTTCCACAGACGTGTCTGCGGCTCCGATCCAGATGTCATTCCCCTGCGCGGCCGCTAAGCTCCAAACAAAACTATTCTCAGCCGCAGAATCGATGCGCACGAGATCGCCGGCGACACCGCTCAAAGTCGAACTGTTAGCAGCGGATAGTGCCGCCGTCCAACTTATGCTCGAGTTGACATACTTATAGAAACTGCCCGTCTCAGCGTTGTATCGTAAGCTCGGATCTGCGGCGAGCAAGGCAGTAATACGAGCTTCGCGTTCGATGTCTGTGCCATCTACATTGCCGATGACTGTGCCTGTGGTAGCATTTTCGTTTGTGGCTAACGTGAGGACAGGCGTGTCGACGGTAAAGCCAGGCAGGGTGGCGTGTCGAACCGTGAGGTTGTTACCGCTAACCGCATCCGTCGTAACGCCTGCTGTCGACAAATCATTGAAACGCCAGTTGGCAATCAAATTGCCTTCGTTGCGTGGCAGGTCGCTGCGAAAACTCGATGCAATCTCAGTTGCTGTTCGAACGTCGCTAAAGAGCCGCACGTCATGGAAGGTTCCTTTGAATGCTTGAGGGCTCTGAAAACCTCCTCCAATCACATCTTGATCATGCCCGAGAACCAACACACCGCTCGATGTCAACGTCGCACCGGTCTGCAAGCCCGAACCACTCGCAAACGAAGTTCCATTTAGGAAGAACTGCCATGTGCCCGTGGCGTTGTTCCAGGTGACTGACAGTGTTTGCGGACCGGTACCTACCAGCGTATTGAAGTTAACAGCGCTCGACGTGACGGAACTTCCTTTGATCGACAGACTGAGTGAACCGTCGCTACCGGTGCGCAAGTAAACTTCGTTATCAACGCCTTCAACGGCATAGTTCATAAACGTATGCTGCACACCAGCGGTTGACAGTGAGAACTGGAATTCAGCCGTCATCTGGGTTCGCCCGCCCAGCAACGTTCCACCATCGTCCGCAATCAGATAAGTGCTGTTGCCTGCACCGCCGTTGATCAGCAGACCGCCGCCGTTCGTCGCTGTCAGTTGCGAACCAGTCGGTGCGACGTTGCCTGCCGTTGAAGTCGCAACGCTCCCTTGCGAGAACTCGGAAGTGTTTCCGTTGGCCCCCGGTGTAGTTGCGGTAGCGGTGATCAGTTCGCCAGCTGCTACGGTGCCAGTGAAGCCAGTTAAGTTAACGTTCGTGAATGTCGCATTGCCACTGCCATCGGTATTGACGGTCGTCGATCCAAGATAGCGACGACCTTGACGCGAATTGACATTGCCTGTGCCGGGAGTCGCATAGAAATGCAACAACATGCCTGTGACACTAGCGGTTGAGTTGATGGTGCCGCTAACAGTGACTGTAGTACCAGCCGCGTTCACCGTGGTAGCGGTGATCACGGGAAAGTTCTGAAGGTTGTTCGCTCCGGTATCGCCGTCGCCGGTATCGTTGGCTGTAATGCCGCTGGTCCCAAGATCGATCCCGATGCCATTGTTGTCGTAGATCGAGTTACCGATGATCGAAATGCCAGTAGTACTTCCTAGAACTTGAACGCCTGCGTTGTTGGTCGTTCCTAACGTTCCGCTGTTGGTGATTACGTTGCCTTGTCCAGCAGTGGTACCGCCGACGGTTGTATTGGACGCGCCGTTCTCAATCAGAATACCGCTCAGTCCGCTGCCATAGACGACAGTGCCCGCAAGATTGACCCCGATGTAGTTGCCTTGGATGACTGTTCCCGACGAAGTTCCATCAATCTCGATCGCGTTACCTCGATTGCCAACGATGACGTTGCCCACTCCAACGCCACCGATGATCGTACGGTCCGAGCCGCCATTGATGTTGATACCATCGCCAGTATTTCCCAGAACCGTTGTCCCGTCGGCTCCCAATCCGATAAAGTTGTTTTGAATGATGTTATCGTGGCTGGTTGAGCCAGCGATCAGAACTCCATCCAATCCGTTGGAGACGATGATATTTCTGGACGCAGTGGTAGACCCGCCGACTGTATTGTTCGTGGCTCCGCCGTCGATTTGAATACCAGCCAAGTTGTTGCCCATGGCGGTGCTGCCACCGATTGCTGCACCGATGTAGTTTCCTTCGACAATGTTATCGCTAGCAGTCGCGCCGCCAATTCGAATCCCGTGCGACAGATTCCCGCTAATCACATTGCGATCCGCCGCAGTGGTCCCACCAACTCGATTGGAATCGCCGAGGATGTAGATCCCGTTTCCAGCGTTGCCCTCGGCCGAGCCCAGGTTCGTCCCGCTGCTATCGAAAGTTCCTAACCAGTTACCAGCGATCGTGCTGCCACTTGAGCCGGATTCGATTCGGATCCCATCACTGCCAAAGTCGCGGATGACCAGTCCTCGAATCAAGCTGCCATCGGCGGTTGAGCTGAGGGTGAGTCCGCTGTATGCACCATTATTGCCGTCAAGAACGATCGGCATGAAGCTGTCCTGCACCCAGCCACTTTGTGTCGTCCCGTCAATCGACACACCATCGGTCACGGACAAGGTGGACGCAACGGATATCACTTGAGTACCAGAACCGCTGATGGCAAACTGAATCTCATCCTCCACGCCATTGACGTTACGCGTGGCGTTTGCGGCCAGGATCGCTTCGCGTAGACTGATCTGGCCATCGGCCCCTTGCGAGGCTCGAAGCGCATTGATCGACGAAGTTGTACTGCCGGTGGTGCTATCACTGGTCGTATCGACGATGATCGCTGCATCGTGCTGCCGCCAGGCGAGATACATATAAGAAGTGCCGTTTTGATTGACGGTTGCGTCGCTACCCACTTGGAATCCATCCGACTGCAGCGCTTGCGTCTGATTCGTTGAGCCCGCCACGTTGGCGTTTACGTTGTAGCCCGTTGACTCAGTCTTGCCGATGGCGAAGTTATTAGCTGAAGTCGCTTTGATAATAATAAATTCAGATTCAAATCCAACACCTGTTATGTTGCGATCGTCCAGACCATTGCCTGTGTAGGTGCCTGTTCTGAAATAGTTGGCGTTGTCATTGAACGCAAAGTAATGGTAGTTAATTGCGTTTTGATTGGTGGCAACTGAATTACCAACAGCAAAACTGTCGGTTCCGAACGACGTGATGCTGCTGGCATACGCACCGTTGTTCGAAAGGTCGAACGTATTTGCGTTCTGATTGGTGCGAAAAACAGTTTGACTTCCGGATTCGCCAAAAACGAAGGCTGATTCAGCTTGAAATCCGACGTTACTGATGGTTTGCGAAGTTCCATTTCCCGTGTAGAGCCCTACATCGAGATTGTCGCCCGCGCCAAAGGCTACCCAGTGGTAGGTAACTCCATTCGTATTCACGCCGGAGTTCGTACCGACGGTAAAACCGTCACTCGTTAAGGATTGGATCGCATTGGAAATAACAGCGGTTGCCGAACCACCGACTTTCGATACGTCGCCCGCCATCGTCGACGTACGGATGATCGTGCCATTGCTGCTCATCACGATGATGACCTCCGCGCGGAAGCCAAGTCCAGCGATTGTGCGATCGTCTATTCCGTTGCCAACATAGCTGCCCGATATCAGTAGGTTCGCCTCGTTGGCGACGATGTTTCCTCCAAACTCCGAGGTCGATCCGTAGGAGCTACCAAGGTCTACTGTTGCTGCGGCAGTTACCGTGCTACCCGCGCCCAATGACACACCATTCAATACTGAACTGAACGTCGCGTTTCCGTTTCCATCCGTGGTTACGGTGGTGAAGCCTAGGTACGTACGGGCTTCACCATATCCGGTGGACTCCGCAGTTCCGTACGGATTGGAGAAGAACTCGATGCGGTACGTGGTGTTGGCTGTTGAATTGAGCTTCCCAGTGATCGTCGTGTTGCCGTTGGTCGTGGTGGCTGTCTTGAGTACAGGGAAGTTTTGCAACCCATTTGTGCCGCTATCAGCATCGTTGAAATCGTTAAGCGTCGGCGTCGAGTTATTGCTGCCGAGATCTATCGCCATACTCGCATTGCTGTAGATGCTATTGCCCAGAAAGGCATTTCCAGTACCTGATCCGGAAACCTCGATGCCATCGTCGCCGCTGTTGGCGAGGATGTTGCCGTCGTTTGCCCCAGTTCCGCCGATCAGATTGTTGCTGCCACTGATGGTGATTGCGTCCCAGCCGTTACCCAAGCTGGTTGTTCCATCGCTTCCAACTCCGAAGTAGTTTCCTCGAACCGTGTTATTGTTCCCTGTGATCCATAGCCCTACTCGGTTGTTACCGGAAATCACGTTCCGCTCAAGCGCCGATGTACCTCCAATCGTATTGTTGTTCGAAGCGATCTCTATGCCGTGCCCATCGTTCGCGATAGCGCTAGTTCCTGAAGCATTCAGACCGATGATGTTGCCTTGAATGGTCGTGCCAGACGCGGTTGATGTGAGATAAACGCCAAACGCTCCACCGCCCGTGGTTCCGTTACCGCTGATAACGTTACCGGCTCCACTGACATTACCGCCGATAGTGTTACCCGAGGCCGAAGAGTAGATGCCGTACCAGCGATTGCCGACGTCGGTCGACCCATCCGAACCCACGCCGATGTAGTTACCACGAATCTGATTGCCCGTGCTGGCCCCCGTCAGGTTGATTCCAATGTTGGACGTTCCGGAAATCACATTTCGATCCAAGGCTGTTGTGCCACCGATCGTGTTGTTCGCCGAGTTCCAGAAGTTCAGGCCGATGCCAACTGTGTTTGTGGCCGCAGCATTTCCTGTCGAGCTGGTGCCGATGTAGTTCCCAGCTATGGTATGAGAACCAGAATCGGATGCCGATATCCCGGCGTTGAAACCTTGGATGACAAAGCCTCGAATGGTGCTGCCATCCGAACCACTGCCCAATAAGAAGCCATCGGTCACCGTGCCAGCGCCATCAGTCAGTACAATCAGCGGCGTGCCTGCAAAGTCAGACTCCGTCGTTGCGTTGATAGTGACTTGGCCCGTGATCGTTGCTAGCGCCGTCGAAAGCGTAATTGTGTGGACGCCCGTCCCCGCAATATTGAAATTGATCGTATCCGCACCAGCATTCGCATTGGCATCTAAGATCGCTTGACGGAGTGACCCAGCACCTGCATCGCTAGTGTTGGTGACAGTGTAAGTCGCCAGTAAACCTTGCTACTCGCTCTCGCTGTGGACGCTGATTTGATTCGTCGTTTCAATCAGTCCAATTTGGAACTCAAGGTCCCAATCACCGCTCAGACTGCTCGCGCCCGTAGCATCGCTGCTTAGCGCTACATCGACATCCAAGAGCAATGCGAGTTCTTGACCGAGTTGCTGACCGTCAGCGGTCGATCCAACTTGACAACCGTAAATCAACAGATCCGCATCAGCTGTTAGCGAGTCTTTCCAAGCACCTACTTGACCGCTATAGCTGTCCAGCGAGTAGATGTTCAACCAGTCGGTACCCAGTTGGAACTGGCCACTCCCACCGTGAGTAACGATGTGAATCGCGGAATAACTGCTCTCGGATTGCGAGAAAAACTCACTGATCTGATCGACACCGCTGCTGGACTGATCGATAAAAACGATTTCCAGCCAACGGCCCGAGTCCTCAAAGCTACTTTGAAGCTGGTCGACCAGTTCCTGAAGATTGTCCAAACTAGAGTCGACGAACGCCACCTCGAACTGCGTTGCACTTCCTGCGTTGACTTCATTGGACGATGGATTGAATTGAGCTATGTCGTTTTCTGCGGAGCCTTCCACTGGCACTGCAGCTAAAGACGGATTGACGTTCTGATCCAGCGGCTCGCTGATGGACCGTAATGCCGTGGTATCAAGTGACTGTGCAAGTGCCGCGTTTAAGGCGGACTCAATGGCATCCAAATCGATCGTGGTCGCATCTACCGGTGCCGCATCGGGCATGGGCATGGCTGTAGCGCTATACAGAATGCGATCTTCGAGGATCGAAACGTCGAGTTTGTATGGCCGCGGCTCGGCGGGATTTCTAAACCAATTCTTGAGCCCATCTGCTAATTTGCTCAGCAATGGCTTGCTTGGCTCCGGCATAATCGGACCTGATTCTAATGAAAAATTGCCCCACAGATTTCAATAGCTATCAATCTCAAGCTTCGCCTTTTTGAGTCCCCTAAGCGCAGAATTCCCGCCTGAAAACCTATTGCGCGTACGTAAACCCGCCAGTTTGAGAAGGATGTTCCGTTCGCAACGGTTTTGCAGAGGATTGCAGGTCGCACTTGGCAGAAGCGCCCCATGGGCACAGCCTTGCCGGAGGAGCTTAGAAACTGGAGTTATCGAAGGCAGGTTTGCTAGCAGGGGAATCGCTCTTTCGGCTGGCGGACAAAAATACTATTGTCCAAATCGGAAAATTTCTCCCTTTTTCCTCAAGGAGTTAGTCATGTTTAGCGCACTGGATGTAAGTACAAGCGCGCTGGTCGCCCAGCGTATTCGACTGAACACCATTTCCGGTAATATCGCCAACATGTCGTCGCTCAAGAACGAGCAAGGGGAAGCGGAACCTTACCAACCGCGGCATGTTGTCTTCCAAACGGATGAACTCAGGACCTCGGATGACGCTCCCGGAGTGAAGGTCTCGTCCGTCGAGACGTCCGAGAAAGAACCACTCTACCGATATCAGCCAGACCATCCGCTAGCTGCCAAAGACGGTAAGTGGAAAGGCTATGTCGCTTACCCAAACATCAATCTCAACGAGCAATTTGTGGACGCTCTCGAAGCAACTCGCTCCTACGAAGCTAACATCGGTGCGATGGAGATCACCAAAAACATCTCGCGTCAATCGTTATCGATCTTGGCTTAGAGTCGCGGCTGAGAGATCGAGGCGACATGTTAAGGGAACTGCATCATGGAAGCGTTTGGTCGAGTGGGCCCGCAGCGGCTAAACATGCCGTTGTCCGAGCGGCTTACGAAAGCCAATCAATATCAGGCTGCCGATGGTCCGTCGAGTTTTATTGAGCTAATTCAATCGGGAGTCGCCAACGTCAACACAGCCCAGAACAATGCTACGGCTCAAGTGAATGAGATGATGACTGGTGGCGAAGTCTCTCAGGTCGAAGTGTTTACTTCAGTTCAGAAAGCAGACATGGCCTTCCGGTTGCTGGTACAAGTAAGAAACAAACTCATGCAGGCCTACGAAGAAATTAACGCCATTCGAATTTGAATCCTCAATCGCTGCGCTGGCGAAGACTGTAGTAACCAAGCTTGTGCGACGAACTAAAATTCTTTGACCAAAGCCATACGGATATCTATGAATCCACTGAATCAGTTTACCAAGCAAGTCTCTGAGTTGATTGCGTCAATGACTCCGCAAGCGCGGATCATGGCTGGACTACTGTTTGCAACAATAGTTGTCAGTCTCGGCTGGATAGTCTCCGTGCAGCAAAGCACATCGTATGAGTACCTGATGGGCGGTGCCACGATGACCGAAGAGCAGTTAACCCGCGCTGAACGCGCTTTCGGCGACAATGCCCTTCCCGACTATGTTCGCGAGGGGCTGCGGATTAAGGTCCCCAGGGAGAAAAAGGATGTCTACTACAAGGCCCTCTCATCGTCTGGTGCAATGCCTCAGGGCTGGCATGACGCACTTGAAGAAGCACAACTGTCGCAGGGTCCTTTCGAGCCCTTGGAGTTGGTGAAAAGCCGCGAGCAAACAGCCCGCGAAAAAGAACTCGCCCGAATCATCGAACGCATACCTTCGATTCACTTTGCTGCCGTCGAATATGACGAGCATCGACAAGGTTTCGCCCGCAAACGTGAGCAAACGGCCAGCGTTCAAGTTCAGTCGAACGGCCTGAAGCCTATCGACAAGAATTTGCTCCGGAATATCGCGCAAATGACGTCGTCGTATTTCGCTGGCTTGAAGCCCGAAAATGTCACCGTCATGGACTTGGTCAGCACACAAATTTTTCGCGGGAGTAACAATCCCAATGCGCCCGATCAAAACCCGCTTCTGCAAGCACAATCTGATTGGGAACTCAAGTACTTTAATCAGATCCATCCATTGCTCGACAACTACGGCGATGTGCGACTGGCCGTTGGCGTTGAGATCGATCCGACCTTGCAGAAAGAATCGGAACAACTGAAGTACGACCCGACAGTCACCACCTTGCAATCACAAACTAGCAAGAAAGACTCTGAGAACAATAAGCTCCCACCAGGCGGCCGGCCTGGCGCTGACCCCAACGCAATCTCGAATTCACCCCAGTCGGTCGCTTCGTCGCAGCCTCAACAACAAACGAAAGCCAAAGAGATCGCCGAGAACGTCAACGGTGTGGCTGGTCACGAAGCCACAGCCATGATCCAGGCAGGCTTGGTTCCTACAAAGGTTGCGGTAACGGTAGGTATACCAGAATCCTACTATCGCAAGCTGTGGGTGCTACGTGCGATGGCCAAGGATTCAAAGTTAACCAAGGAAGCCGATGTTCCAGCGATCACCGACGAAGAACTGAAGAAGCTCAAAGATGAAGCTGAAGCCTCGGTCAAAGGAGCGATCAGCGGCGTCTTGAAGCAGGTCCGCGAAGGAGACGATCGATTCCCGCTGGTCACCGTCTACAATTACGCCGACTTCCCCTTGCCCGAGATTCCTAAACCCGCCATGGCTGCACTCGCAATGGGGTGGTTGGCGGATTCATGGAGCACGCTCGCGCTGCTGGTCGTGGTCATGACTGCCCTCTTCATGATGATGGGTTGGGTTAAAGCCCAGTCTACCTCGCCGCGTGACAAGGAATTCGCTCAAGGTTTTGGAATCGAAGTTCCGGCCAGTGCCAGCGACGAATTGGATCTAGGCGAGACCGGAGGCGAAGCCAAACCCGGCGAAGAGAAAGACGAAGGTCCGAAATTCCAGGTTACCGGTGGCGAGATGAAAGAGGATCTTTCAACTCTAGTTAAACAGAATCCGGAAATCGCTGTTAACCTCTTGAAAGCCTGGATCGGTGAAGCAGCGTGAGTTGTTCCAGTCATCCAATAGCCATTGAAGGACTGCAAACAAGGTAGCTTGTACGCTCAACCCACTGCGCACCAAACCATTACAACCGTAAAGGTAACGAACAAAACGGTCAGCAAATGGTAGCCGACGTGGAGATACCATCTGGACAAGTAAGGCTTGGCATCGAGAAAGAATTGCAATCCAAGCCGAATGCCCCAAAAGCATGCAACATACAAGCAAAACGCTCTGGCTAAAGGGCTGCGCGATGCAATTTCTTGAGCATTGAAAATGCAAATCAGACCCAAGGCGACAATCGAAAGTACAACATAGAATCCGTAGATCCAAAACAGTTGTCGCACCAACTTGGGAAGCGGAGCCAAAACGCTCCACCAATCCAATGTTTGCGGTACCATCGCCGAAGCAACTAAAACGCACAATTGGCCAACACCAACCAGAAAGATGGACCAGGCAAGCAGTTCGTTCATGATGTCGCGCCCAGAAACTGTAAGAACGGATAAAAAACACCGACTACAAAACTTCGATGAAACAGCAACTGGATTGGAACCAGTAGACATAGCGCCGCGAAGCACCAGCCAAGCAGACTGCTGCCCAAGCCGATATGTTTTCCGAGGCGGCTCTTCTCAAGCAACACGCCGAGTCCTTGCAAGCAGAAATACAGCGTCGGCAAACCATACCCACCCTGCGCAGGGACTGAAATGGCCAAGTCATGAATCAAACCACTAAGCACAAAGGCCACCACCAGGGCAGTCTTCATACCATGACGCTTTGCAAGAGGTCTGAAAACAAAGCGATGGGTCAAATCGCGGAATGCAAGGTTCCAGCGTTGCCCCCAGAAATCTGAGAGCCCAGTCGCCAAAATCGGCCAGTTCATGATTGGAGCTGCATATGCTCCGCAGCTTCGCCACCAACATGAAAGCAAGTGAATCAACCCCATGTGAAGACACAGGATCATGGCGACCATTCCAAGCCAGCCGACAAAGTACGGCGAGTCGATTCCTATAGCTGGAATAATTGCGAAGACAAGTATCAAGCCGCCGGCGAGTTTGGCAAACGCAAAGCACCATTCACTAACCTTCGGACTGGAGACTTTACCATCGAGCGACTTGAACAAAAAAGCTTCGGCATCCATCCCTGGCCATGCAAGAAGATACGCCCAATGCTTCCAAAGCGGCGAGTCTGCTCGCCGAACTGAGCACCACGAGAGCAGCTTGAGGATGACATACAGCAGGACTGAAATCGCCCACATCACCTCCCAGCCCTTTAGGCTTTGCGGAATCGCGAGCGCAAACATCGAAAACACCCGGTGCGACTGAGGCCAACAATAACTTAACTACGCTATCTAAACCGTGAATCAGCGAAACAAGTAACTTCAAATCAAATTCTGTCAAAAGATGTCTCGCGTGCGCAATTTCAGTAATTCCGAGTGCGGGTATCTTTGCGATTTGACGCTTTAGCTGTATCGTGAAAATCTGTTTTGAAATGCAGTGACCCTCATTTAGGCAAAGCGAACTCGAAGATTGTTCAGTGCGACCCTGGTACCAGCTTCGGTACGTAGTTGTATGGACGTGGCGGGACTCAATCACCGACCAATTCTCTTTTCCATCGATACGGACATCGGACTTGACGGAAATCCAACCTCGCAGTGGTTGGTTGTCACTAAAGATCACCTCTCGCTGATTAGCGAGCCAGATTCGCCGCAAGTCGAACGCGTCGTCGAGTGGCACCACGTTGAGAAAATTCGCACGAACTCCGGCACCGGTAGCGGTCTGCTGCAAGCGAAACTGAAGGGTGAAGGTTGGGTCGATCTCCTGCGTTACTCCAACGGACTCGCGGGCCGATTTCACAAAGTTTCACGGCGTTTAGAGCAGCTGCGTGAGTCGGAGCTGTCGCCGACAGTGCTAGCGCAGAGCGCGTTGATGAACGATGGTAGCGAATCGCTGGACCCGCCACGCTGTTCAACTTGTCAGTTGCGTCTTGCGCACGCGCATGAGGCTTGCCCGCGTTGCCTGCAAAAAGGTCAGATTCTGCGGCGAGTCACAGAGTTATTGCGTCCGCACATGGGCAGCGCGCTGGTGCTAACTGGATTGACTGTCGTCGGTGTGGCAGCGGAGTTGATTCCGCCGAAACTCCAGCAGTACCTGGTGGACAACATTCTCTCCGGTGATGCGGTTGCCAATCCCAATCTGAACTTTACGCAAGCGTTGCTGGTGGTGGTTCTCGCTCTTGCTGCATCGCGGGTCGTGCTATCCGGCGTCGGGGTGCTGAAAGGCCGCTTAGCAACCATAATTGGATCGGGGCTGACGAGCACCCTTCGATCGCAAATGGTTCAAAAACTGCAACAACTAGCAGTCGTCTATTACGATCGCCATCAGGTCGGATCCACGCTCAGTCGTGTGGCACACGATAGCGAAGTCCTTCACGGCATGCTGCATCAAATCACAGGTGGATTTTTGCTACAAGCGGTCCAGTTAGTCGGCGTCGGAGCGATGCTGGTTTGGCTTAATCCAAAGCTCGCTCTGTTCACGTTAATACCTGTGCCGTTGGTGTTTTTAGGTTCGTGGATTTTCTGGCAAAAAGTCTATCCGCGCTACTATCGCTTGTGGGATGCATCTTCCAAGCAAATGTCAGTGCTTAACGGTATGCTTTCGGGTATTCGCGTTGTCAAAGCATTTGCGCAGGAAGATCGTGAGTTCAAAAAGTTCCAGACTGCGAGCGACCATTTACGCCATTGGCGATTATGGGTCGACCATACGAACTCCTACTATTCAGCCGCGATGGGCTTGGTGTTTAGTCTCGGCGGTCTAATCGTGTGGTATGTCGGCGGTCGGGATGTGATCGGTCGTGAGATGACCCTTGGTGAACTGATCGCCTTCCTGGCTTATCTGGCCATGTTCTATGCTCCGCTGAGTGCGCTGTCGAACTTCACCACATGGTTGACCAGCTTTCTCTCGGGCAGCAAGCGAGTTCTAGAATTGCTCGATACTCCGTTAACGATTCCGGACCCAGCCAATCCAGTCGCTTGGGACAAACCACGCGGTGCCATTCGGTTCGATCGGGTGACATTCGGTTACGATCGCAACCAACCGGTTCTCAAGGACGTTTCGTTTGAAGTGAAACCGGGCGAGATGATCGGCATCGTGGGACGCAGTGGTTCCGGCAAAACAACCATGGTCAATTTGCTCAGCCGATTTTATGACGTTCAGGAGGGTGCAATCGAAATCGATGGCATCGATCTTCGTCAACTATCGATGCAGCAATTGCGCCAGAACATCGGTATCGTGTTTCAGGACTCTTTCCTATTCCGCGGGACCGTTTGGAAGAACTTGTCTTACGGGCGGCCAGGGACATCGATCGAAGAAGGCTTGCAAGCCGCTCGAGCCGCTGGCGCGCACGACTTCATTTGTAGAACACAGTTGGGCTACGAAACGCTGCTTGGTGAACATGGAGCGGGGCTATCGGGTGGCGAGAAGCAACGACTGTCGATCGCTCGTACCCTACTCTATGATCCGCAGGTTTTAATACTGGACGAAGCGACCAGTAACATCGACGCTGAATCGGAACGCAGCATTCAGGAAGCGCTCGAAGTTCTTACTGAGGGCCGCACCACTGTCGCGATCGCTCACCGACTTTCGACTCTTCGCAACGCAGATCGCATACTCGTTTTCGATCGTGGGCAACTTGTTGAGCAAGGCTCACACGCCGAATTATTGGCGGCTGATGGCACCTACGCTCGACTGGTTCGAATCCAAACCCAAGTATCCAAAGACCAGAATGTTGACCGATTACTGCATGCATTCAAACCGCATGAGAAGACGATCGAGCAAGCAGCCGGTACTGAGGACTGCGATGCTGCAGTCAGTGCGGTTGCATTGGCTGAAGCCGACCCGGTCACACCCATAGAAAAGCCGCGCGCGAAACCCACGCTAAATTGGCTGCAGCCTGCCGAGTATCGTTTTCGACGGGGCGGCCATGGGCAATTGGAACTTTGGAAAACTGAAGAGCGTTTGGGGAGTGGCGTGTTCATCCTGCGGACTTTCCCTGCTAGTCATCCAAGCGAGTACTTGAGCGTCCGAGGTTGGAACGCGGATGGCGACGAAATAGAGCTGGGCATGATCCGCGACTTGACCCATTGGTCTACCGACCAACAAGTGGAAATACGCGAAGCATTGAGTCGACGTTATCTGATGCGCGAGATAACGGCCATCAACAGCCTTTCGCTAAAATTTGGCTTTTTGGACTTTGATGTTCAAACCTCCAGCGGGCGCTCGAAGTTCTCGATGCGCTGGACGCAAAGTCAAGCGATCGATTACGGTGAGAACGGAAAGCTGATTATCGATACCGAGGAAAATCGTTACTTGTTGAACGATATCCGCAACCTGTCGGCCAGTGATCAAGAGAAGTTTTTGCAATATGTGTATTGGTGATCCACGTAGGTACGATGCCGTAGCTGGGGACCATTTGTCCCGAGCCTACTTTGGATTCCACTTAAGACTGGGCGGATGGGACAAGTGGTCCCACCAGAAACGGTCGCATCCGGCTGAAGCGACCCACCACCTACGTGCGGCAGTCGCATGCGATCAACGGAGTGGGAGTTTGGCTTAAGTTCATCTGCCGCAATCGTTCATAGCGTGTTTGAGTGCAGGCGTCACACAATCCCCGCAGGCGCTGCCAATCCCAAAGATCAGCAGCTACAACCATCGATGATTTCCGAAGGCTCTCATCAAGAACCTGCTCGAGCGAGGATGCCAACGGCGATTCAAAATTGCCTTGACTTTGGAGAAACTCCAGCGCGCCATTCCCACCCCGGACAGGAATAACACTCACGTGACGCACACCCCAGTTACGGGCGGCATCGAGCGAAGCCAAGCACCATTCGATGCCTGCGGATTCACTCAAGCCTGGCGGACGCAAAAGCACAAATAAACGCACCGAAACTCCATAACTGGCCAACTGGTCGGTCGCTCTGCGCACATCTTCCACGCTAATCTGCTTGTTGAGATTGCGGAGCGCTGTCGGCTCGACCGTCTCGAGGCCCATCGCAACTTCTAACTGACCATTTAGTTGGTCTGCAAACTCTCGAATTCTTTCCGACGTTAGCAAGGGGTGGTTTTCGACAACCACTCGATCGTAGTCCTTCACGAGGCTCGCAATGTTGGGAAGATCCTCAGAGGGCACGTTGTAAGGCGCAAAGAAATTGCTTGCGTTGTAGAGCTTGATCCATTGCGGTGATTGAGACCGGGAGTCGAGCGACGGGTTCGCTTGGTTTTTCATAACCCGAAGTGTTAGCGAGGGACCTTTCTGCATCGTCAAGTCGACGCCGGAACGCGGTCCCTCGCTAACGCTTCCGGTTTCGAAAGGCCCGAAACTCGCAACATCAAAACTAACGCTTTGGGTTGCAATGGCTCTTTGAATCTGGGCTGGCAAGTTGCCAACCGGAGTTGGACCGATGTGTGTTGATTTCCAGAGGTCACACATCGTGCATTTAAAGCTGCATTCACTGCCACGCAGCAGAACTGTTGTAACGTTCGCTAAGTTTCCATGGCAATCCGCGGCTTCGACTTCGTGCAGAACATCAATTGGATCGGTGCTGGGCTGGGGCCGGTTGATGACCGGCCGCAGCGCTACAATCTGATCCGTTGACAGCATGAACTGCGTTCCAATACAGCTGCGACAATTCCCATCCAGTTACTTGCCCGCCCAATAGTCGACGACTAACGCTTTATCCAAATGTGGCTTGAGTATTTCGACAAACGCACTGTGAGCTGGATGAGGCAAATAGACTTCGCGATCCTTCTCGCTCTTGAAAGTGATGAAGAAGCAATGAGTGAATCCGTCTGCCAAACCTT
>JANRMD010000641.1:0-6673 GCA_033761895.1 Pirellulaceae bacterium
AGGAGACTGTTCGAAACAAAAGGTGGTCTATCCAATACATGAGTCCTAAACGGAAATCTGTCGAAGTGATACGGTTGGAATTAACAGATGCTTTCAAGTGGACTGCGTACACTGGCTCAACCATGGCGATTTACCGATCACCCAACTTGATCGTCACTTAAACCGTACAACTTCGGCGGCCTTCGTGTTACGCTGTTCGCACTAGGGAGTCTAATTTTGGTGACCAATAGCTCCTCCGTTTGCACTGGCACAGCCAGTGGCACACCAAGCTCAATCACCCCAAAAATCTAATCTGGACAAAGCACTAGCGTAGCACATGCGGTGGCAAATTTGGTATCGGTATCGAGCGGTTTATGTGACTCAACAATTCTGCGATCCCTTCAGGATCGACTCTCCTTCGAGCTTCCTTTCCGGTGGTGGCGCTCCGCTTACCACCGGCTATTGTCTTACATTCCTTCGGAATGTTACCAAAGTCATCCGAATATTACCGAAGCCATAGGAATGTTACGGAAGTCATCGGAGTGCTACGGAAGTCAATCGAGCCTAAAGAGCAAGAATTTCAAATAGCGAAGCTCGGGCATGGCAAGTGGCGTGGGATGATCCACGGGTAAGCCGCAGTCGGCCAGCAACGTGGCTTTGCGTCGTGCTTTGCCAAGCGCTTCGGCATTGCAATACAAAAAGTCGTCATGATCGATGTGGCTCGAGCAAGATGCCAGCGCGAGAAAACCGCCAGCAGCGGTGGCTTTGGCGGCTAGTTGAGCCAAGCGTGCGTAGGCGGCCAGCGCAGTTGACTTGGTGCTTTCACTAGGTGCGAACGATGGAGGATCGCAGATAACGAAATCCCAAGTGCGTTTGGGCTGTTGCGCCGATTCGAGAAACTCAAACACATCGGCTGCGATCCCTTGATGCGCTTCGGCGCTCAAACCGTTATTGATCCAATGCGAGTTGGCGGCTTCGATGGCGGGAGCGGCAATATCGACCGACGTAACATGCTGTGCGCCGCCTAGTCCCGCAGCGATGGAGAAACCGCCGTTGAAACTGAACAAGTTCAGGACTCGTAGCCCTCGGCTCAAGCGGCGTACAAGAGCTCGGTTGTCGCGCTGGTCGAGGAAGAAGCCGGTCTTTTGGCCATGGATCACGTCTGCGGTGAATTGCATCCCATTTTCAAGGAACTGCACCGGAGAAGTGGGCTTCTTGCCGACGAGCGCCTCCCCTGCCCTGCCCCGCTCGCGGGATCGCAGAATGACGGTATCGATGGGTAAGTGTTCGGCGAGCCACTGAGCGATACCAGAGGGTTGATAGAACTGCTCGGGTGCGCCTCCGTCTAGTTTCATCACGGCAGTACGTGCGTAGACATCGATCACCAGTCCCGGAACCAGATCGCCTTCTCCAGCAGTCAAACGATAGCCATTGGTCTGCGAATCAAAGAAGTTGCTCCGCAGTCGATAAGCCTGCGTCAATCGCTCGGCCAACCACGCATCGTCGATGGTCAATGGCGGAGCGGTTCGAAAAATTCGCAATGGGATCGGATGGTCAGCGGAATAGATTCCGCTAGCGATTCGATCGCCGCGTTTATCAACTAGAATGGCGACTGTGCCGGGTGGAGCCTTGACGCGATCGATGGCGTCGGAATAGATCCATACGTGCCCACGCTTGATATCTCGCAGCAGATCTTTTCGGAGTGTGATCTGAACTGCTTTTCCTGCGCGGACCAGCGGCATAACAAGTCTGTCTGTTGATTTTTCTGCGAACTGTGGGTCAGCCGATTTCGGCTTAGTTTCGGCGTCGACGCTCGTTCTCCAAACTTGTGAAGGCATCGAACCAAGTTTCGGCCGAGATCCCAGGCGTTGCCGCTGGGCTTGCCAATTCTGCCACCGTGGGCACAGCCGCCAACTCACCTTCGCCGCTAGCGCTTGAATTCAGTCGATTGAGCACAAGTAGCGCGTCGACGGGCGACAACTGATTATCGCCATTGGTGTCGAGATAAAACAGCCTCAACTGGTCGAATTCACGTGGGGTGCTTAGTGGACCACGACCGATGGTCGGCGAGTTTAGGGCGTTGATAACGAGCAGTGCATCCAAGGCCGTAATCGAGCCATCGGTATTAACATCCAACGGCGCTTGACGATTCTGCCAAGGGAATGGGTTGTTCACCACGTTTAACGACAACGGCAGAACTGCCGTGCTGGCTGAATCGTTTGCGTCCGTGACAGAAACATTCACGGTGGCAGTTGTGCCTGCGGACGCGGCCGCAAAGAAGGCACTATTGCGCAAGGCCAATCTACCATTACGGATTTCGAAACGTGGATCGCCCGTAGCAAAGATGTACTGTGCGGCAGGATCTTCATCGCTAACGACGAATTGCGAAAGTGGAATTCCCTTTTGCAGTGTGGGGACCTGTGGGTCGCTAAGGCGTATCGCGTTTGGCGGGTCATTTACATTTTGCAGGCTGATGGTCACCGGATGCGAGCTTGTACGCGTCGGCGCGACGCTATCGGTAATATCAACCGAGATGACGTAGATGGGTTGAGTCTCGAAGTTAAGCTGCGTTCCATTGGCAACGGTCACGATCCCCGTGACGGGATCGATGTTGAACAATCTAGAGTTGGTGGAGTAACGCAAGGCGGTATCGCCATCAGCATCCGTTCCTACGATGCGACCTACGGGCGACTGCGCGGCCGCATTTTCGCTGACGGTCAGATTACGTCCCGAAACGAGTGTCGGTGCGAACTGATTCGGAACTTCAACGGTAACATTAAATAACACTACCCGTGAGTTTGAGGGAGCGCCGTTATCGGCCGCGCCGATGAACAAGCGGTAGCTGAGTTCGGTGACTTGCGCACCTGACTTGAGTCGCACTTGACCATTGTTGGCGTCGATTTCGAAGATGCCTGCCTCATCCTGGGCGATGCTATACTTCACGGTCTGCTGGGTGTCGAGATCGATCGCCAAAACGGTACCCAACAACTGATTGTTGACGCGATTGAAGGGTATGAAAAGATCTTGAGTTGCGAAGGTGGGGAAGAACTCGTTCGCGTCATCCACGGTAATGTTGAAGGTCTGGGAAGTTGACAGACTGGGTGTTCCGTTATCCCTTGCCGTGACGGTGATAGCCAGACGTGGCTCAGTTTCGAAGTCGAGGAAATCCGAAGACTTTAGAAACAGAACTCCGTCATTGAACACGAAACGGTTGTCCGAAACAGTGTAATTGAGACTGTCCTTCAGGTCTGGATCGAAACTCGCAATTTGACCAATCTTCGCACCGATGTCATTTTCCATGACCCGGGTTCCGACCAGTCCCAAGATCTGGGGCGGATCATTTACGTTCGCGACTGTAATTCTTAAAGGAATCGAAGCGGAAGCGATACTATCAGCCGCTCGAAGTTGGAACTCAAACGTCCCAACATCTGCGTTGGCTGGAATACCCTTCAATGTGCGCGCGGTTGGATCGAAGGTCAGCCAAGTCGGCATCTGGGAAAATCCGATCGGAGTCAGCGACCAAGTCAGCTTGACGGAGTCGATATCCGTAAACAGACCATCAGGGAAGCTTGCGTCAAAGTTATAGTCCAGGGCTACGTCCTGAGTCGCAGCAATCTGGATCGTAGAGACGTTAGCGACGGGTGGGTCGTTGATGTTGCGGATCGAGACCAACAAGTTTCCGATAGTTGGGGAAACCGGGCCGTCAACAATCGCTTGCGTAGCAGCACTCAGGAATACACGTTGATCACCAATGGAGTTCGAAAACGCGCCGACAAACGTATTGTCTATGGCTCGAACTCGCAGTGCTCCAGGATTTCCGAAGTAGTTTGCGACAGGCTGAAAACCGATCCAATCCGTTGCTCGTACCAACAAACTTGCGGTCGAGTCATTGACGACTCCCACGGGAGTCCAAGATCCGCCCTGGTTGCTACTGTAGTACCACGTCCCTTCGCTCACGGGATCCGCTAGATTTCCAACAATCGCGATTCCAGCCAGCTGTGCACCGGGATCTGGATCTCTGACAACACCGCCAACGAAGGCGCTAATGGCAGCACCGCCTGGAGTTGGTGCGTCTTCATCGAGCGTCGGCAAAGAGGCGTTGGTCAAGGATGGCGAGTCATTGACGGGCACAATGTTCACATCCCGCGATTTTGCAACGCCAAGCCCAAAGGCGATCTCGATCCTTCGCGCAAGCGTGCTGGGGCCATCGCTTACCGAGGAGTAACCGATACTTCGTATGAGCGCTTCAACGGATTCGCGAGTTGCATTCGGGGACAGATCGATGGTTACGCGATTAGGCACCAACGTGAATGTACCGATCACGGTGCCACCGAAGCGAACTTGATTGCCGCTAGTTGAGATCTGCCCAACACCTGTGCCTGATGAAATGATCGACATGCGGTCGGCAGCTTCGCCGTTGTTGATGATCGTTGCGGTCATCGTTAGCAGGTCGTAGTTGACACCAAACGAATCGCGGAAAGTTGCGTTGGGACTGACCAGTACCGGGGCGGCATTTTCCATATAGGTCGCTGTTCCGGCACCGAGATCGAGATCAATGCCCAGCGATACAACCGTCCCAGTGATAAGGTATTGGCCAAGGCTGCCATAGTCGGTGTAACCGGTGGGCGGGTTGATGCCTGGAGTTCCAAAGCCTACTCCATCGATGCTGATAAAGTAGGTACCTGCGGCCAAAGTCAAGTTGGTAAAGTTGGCTCGCAGCCCCGCAGGATTGGAAGTGGCAATCAACGTGCCGAAAGCGTCAAACAACCTAGCTTCGACGTCTAGGTTGGCGCCTTGGTTGTTGGCCCAGGATGTTCCATAGAAGGCATTTTCTATGGTGCGGTCGAACGTGCCGCTGGAATTTGCAATGAATGTCTCTGTGATATAAGGATCGATGGTTAGATTGATGGCGCCACCACCGGTCTCAAACCGAACAAAGTCACGATCGGTGCGAGTTTGAATGGTACCGAATAACGAAACATCAATCAGGTTAGGGTTCGCTGTATTGGCGCTAATATAGTTGATCTGTGTTGCCGTATTGGCTGTGCCACCGTGATCGTCAGGTATCACCCCAAAGCCGTTAAAGGTCGTAATGATGGAGATGTCATCGGCACCTCGATTGAAGTTCGCACCCGCTCCGATGTTGTTTGCGCCAAAGTACTCACCGGCATCCCAGGTGGTTACGTTGTTGTAGTACCCACCAACGCCCATAATCGGACCCCAGCTATTCTCGCCAGTTCCATGTCCGTTGTAGTAGGCCGCGTTGGGTTGCGACGGATGGCTCGAGTTCGTACCGTCATGGTCGAGGCCAAGCGTATGCCCCACCTCATGTGTGATCGCAGCAGCGACGCTAACCTCGGTTGTGTTAAAGACATAGCAAGGTGTGTCGGTTGCCCCTGCAGTTTCGTAATTCCAATTGAAGCTATTGATGTATGCGAAACCGCCCGCACCGCTAGAGGCAAAGTTATCGACCGTCATGATCACCCGCATACCCCAAGCCGTATCGGCACCGCCGGTATTAACCAGCGCAGCTTCACCTGGATCTTGGGTAGTGACGTTAACATCAAAGGGCGCAAAGTCGGTCGCAACACGCTGCCAAATACCTTGAATACGGGTCAACTCAGCGTTCGTAAATGTCGGCCCATTACCCGCTGGATCATAAGCGGGCGAATTGATCGTAGTGGTGTTGTAAGCACGATTCCATGACGTGCCAATCGTGACTGCCCCATCGAAATCAAGGTAGACAGTCTTCGTTGCCGTCGGACGACTGTGCAGTCGGAAGGTATCCGCCAAGGGAGCTTCGGCCGCTTGCGACCAATTGTTGGACGAATAGTGCTCCCGATCCCATCGCACCAACTCATCTGGCTCAAGCGGAATAGCAAGCGGAGTTAATCCTAAGTCGGAAGCAAGGAGTGACCTGTCGCATAGTCGTTCCACAATTCGAAGTCGCTTTTGCTGTCGGAAACGATGAATCTTGGTCACTTATGAACTCCAGATAACGAAGAGTTTTGGCCTATGCGAATAATTAATTTCTGCTGCCGATGCATAAACCCCTAACTTTAACTGGACCTAGACCCACAATCAACGGAGAACGGTATCCACGCCTGACGCAAAATCGACAAATTTCGGAAATTTCCAGTAGGCCAAACGCTCGCACGCATCGCGAGCCAGCTACTATGCAAGCAAATTTGCCTATATTCTCTCCGCCGACTGCGAAAATCGGGGAGAATTGCGCTCTGACGAAGGGCAGACAGTTCTGGTAGCGGAAGCCGTCAAGGCTTGTTGATCATTGGGTAGCGGAAGCCGTCAAGGCTTTCGAGAGTACTGCGGTGGCCCCGAAAGCCGTGACGGTTTCCCGAAGCACGTGATCGCATGACCTTGGGTCAATCAACTGTCTCGAATGAGTAATGTTTAATGCATAATTGAAAATGCAAAATGAATAAGCTATCGCGGCTGACCGCCTCAGCACTCTCGAAATGCTTCAACGCTTTCGAGGACCAGCCGGCCGGGATGTTGCGACTCGGCGAAGCGTAGGCCGCTAACAACCTCAGCTCTCGTCGCCATTCGTCACCGCGTCTCAAGTTAGTGAGAAACCGAACAATCCGCAGAGTAAATCAGTAAATCTGCGGGATTAACCGATGGGCGTTAACCCCGGTTTTTGCTCTGGTAACCGCCGCTAACCCTTCAAGCATTC
>JANRMD010000642.1:0-11415 GCA_033761895.1 Pirellulaceae bacterium
GACGATATTGATTCAGTCGCACCCGCACTGTGTCGAGGTTGTTGACTTGAAGATACTCAGCAATTGCGGCTTCCGTTTCAGGTCCGATGTTGTGGTTCTCAACGCGGCGATTCCAAAGCAGGATTTTGCCAGGGATACCGACTACCCAACCTATGGCATCTATGACTTTGCGACGTTCACCGCGCTGAATCTGAGGTTCTTGATCGCACAATTGCGGCGACTCATAGACATGCGTCGCGACAATCGACTGCGGGTGCAACGGCGATCGGAAGCGTGAGCACCCCTGTGACACGCAGGCAGCAAGAAGCAAGCAAACGGTGCTTAAGGTTTGTCTGAAACGGGGTTGAGCCCTTTTCGGCGATGACGCAAATGCTGTGAAATCAACCTGATTGCTACGGATCAGATTACTTTTCCGACCGAAACTTGGACTAGAATTCATGGAATCCTCGCGCGAGTACTTGGCGACCGCAGTTAGTTATCGGCCAGACATCCACTGGTAGAAGTAGCAAAATTGGTGCGGCTTCACAATCCAGCTCAATTGTTCGAATGCAGGCAATCTGGTAAGTTCGAGGCTTAGCCGTTGTCGCAGATTTATCTCAATTCCAAGCTATCCGCATGCCCGCGACCACTCCAACCTCTGCCAATACTGAGTTGCAAGCTAGCAATGGATCGCAGAGCTATTCGGGATGGCTTTGGCAACGTTGGCGACGCAAGCGAAAACGGGATCGCGCGCGGAACCTGGCAATCGTACGTTTTCGATTGACACGTGAAGGCTGGCATTTCTTATTTGTGCTGTTGTTCATTTTTGTCGGCGCTGTGATTCGTGAGATCAATCTTTTGATACTCCTAGCGGGCACGATGATTGGCCTGTTAAATCTGCAGTGGCGATTCAATACTCGCACCTTGCAGGGCTTAAAGGTTCGCCGACGCCTGCCGTTGCGCACGATGGTTGGTGCGCCGACGGATGTTTCTATTGAATTGACCAACACCCGACGTTGGCTCGGATCATGGTTGGTATTGGCCGAAGATCAACTTCAGAAGATTCAGCCCAACGCCAAGCGATTGACCGAAAAGGGTGTCGTCTTAATTGATGAAGTTCATCCGCAGCGAACAACTTCGGCGCGTTACGAGTTGCGGTTTCTTGAGCGTGGCAGATATCGTGTGGGCTCGACAACAATTTCGACACGCTTTCCGATTGGACTTGGCCGTGGTTGGCGGGTGATCGATAACTCCGCTGATCTGATGGTGCATCCACATTTAGGACGCCTGTTGCCCGCTTGCCGTACGTTACTGCAAGCCGAGATGGAAGGTACAGCCAAAGCCGTTCCACGAGCAAGCGTACACGAGGGCGAGTTCTATGGACTTCGCAACTGGCAAACAGGGGATTCACGGCGGTGGGTCCACTGGCGAACCACAGCAAAACGCGGTGAGTTGTCGGTGCGGCAGTTCGAGCAACTTCAGCGACGTCAACTTTCGGTGGTACTGGATTTGTATCAACCGAAATCCAAGCCCACCGAAGCGGAACGACAAGCGGTTGAACGTACCGTGGCCTTTGCCGCCACGCTTGCCTCGGAACTAGTCAGTCGCGAGCGTGACCGCATCGCGTTTGCAATTGCTGGCGAGAAAGTTAACGTGCTACCCAATGTGCAAAGCACCGTCTTGGTTCACGATTTACTCGACCGCCTGTCCGAAGTGCGTCCTGGTGCAACTCCCAACTTAGTGGAGGCGATCAGCGAGATAAGCCTCAGCCTGATGCGCAGTCCTGTCCTGCTGGTCATCAGTACTCGCGCGGATCAATTCAATGCGATTCGACATGAACTCGAGGCGGGAGGCCATCACCGCTTGTTTGATCGACTACAGGTCCGCTGGCTAAACGTGGCCAACGCAGAGCTGGACAACTACTTTGAATGGAAACCACCTGTTTGAACAGTGAAAGTTTCGCACGTCAGCTCTGCAGTCCGGTGGTTGGCTTCCTAAGAAACCGGTTACAATAACTATCAGGGAAGAAATTGGGTTATCAGCATCTAGTTTCTTGCGAAAACAGCGACGCGTGTTGAGGAGGCTAAGAATCCATGGATGCTGCTAACGTGAAAAAGTTGCGAGCGATCATGACGCTCCACTTTGCAATGATTGCCATTTTGACGGCGATGCTTGTATCGTATGGCAGCGGAAGTGTATTCCTGCCTCTGTTTATCATGAGCGTCTGCGTCATCGCCTTTGTGGTGGTTGACTCGCTGGAATTGTTTGCGCTCAACTGGTGGGGAGTGTTCGTTGCCATGACTGCAGGGACGGCCTTCGCCGTTGGCAGTTATCTTTACAACACTTTCGGACTAACAACCGGAATTCCCTCTGAGAGTGGCCAGTTGCAAGCCATCGCGGGATTGCTCGTTTATCCCGAAGCGGTTCTGTTCATGCAGCGCAAGAACCTCCGCGTGTTTGAGCAGTTAGCGATTTTTCTTTTGTTGGAAATCATGGTCGCGGCACTCGTCAATGACAATGTGTTGTTTGGTATCCTCTTGTTGCCGATTGTGTTGCTGTGGGTCTCGTCGCTGTTTCACTTCTCACGGTACGCGACGCTTGTTCAGATTGCACCCAATATTGAAGTCCCGATGCCCAAGCTGGCTGAAGTGCTGTTTGCGAGATTTGTAAAGTCGATCATGGGCAATGAACGCCCCAAAGCTATCGTGGAATCGAAACTGGGTTCGAGCGGCGAGAGTTACGGATCGACCAAGCACCGACGTATCTTTCAGTCGATTCCGCTTGGCATCGGCGCGATTGCCTTCTCAGCCTTGTTCTTCTATTGCTTGCCACGTACGACGGCGGGCGGTTATCGTCCCAAACTTGGCCAGCAAGCTCAAGTTGGTTTGCCGGATATGATGACGCTCGGTCAAGTTGGCCGCGCTTTGCGGGATCCGACTCCCGTAATGCGAGTCAAGTTAACCGATGATGCTACTGCAGATACCTACAAAGCATTGGAAGGCCCTTATATTAGAGCCCGAGTGTTCGATTATTTTCGGCGATTGGGCGATACAACTCAGTGGTCTCTCGCAAGTCCATCGGCCACCGTTACCTACCAGCCGATTCCACTGCATGGTCGTCTGGCTGCTGATGCGACTAAGAACCGGGATCGAGTGCGTGTCGAATTCGACGTACTGCCAAACTGCAACACAGACACCTTTGCCTTGATGCCCGGTTACTTGGCGCTGGGTGGTCGTCCCCCTGTCGCCAAGATCAATCCTTATACTCAATTGCTGAATGCGGATCCGCAAGACACCGAGGAAAGGAGCATTCCCTCGTATACGCTCGGCACAACGGAATATGTTAACGGTCGACAACTGGATATTGCGCCGATGTTGCCAGTGCATGATGCGGTAGGTCTATCAGAGTTCCTGCGGCAGCATATGGGCACCTTGACGGATCTAAAGTTTGATGATTTTCCCCAGGTCGAACTGTTGCGGACTCGCATCCTTCGTGAAGCGGGTGTGTCCGAAGGCGAAAACCTAGCCATCGCTAAAGCCATTGAAAAGCACTTCAGTCAATCCGGCGAGTACAAATATACGCTCGACCTGACCGCTAACGCGGACCCGAGACTAGATCCAGTCGAAGACTTTATTGCCAACCATCGCGCTGGTCATTGCCAGTTCTTCGCTTCCGCCATGCTGGTGATGCTTCGACAAAGTGCGATTCCTTGCCGCTTAGTGGTCGGGTACAAACCCCAAGAGTTCAATTCCTATGGCAATTACTTCCATGTCCGCCAGCGGGATGCTCATGCCTGGTTGGAAGCTCGTTTTTCGTCGCGCGAATTGGCGGGTACCGAATACGAAAAATGGACTGTTCCGAATTCCGAGTATTGGATTCGTTTCGATCCGACACCCGGGACCAGCGATGAAGAGATGATCGATCAACCGAACCAAATCACCGACTACGCTGATAAACTCTGGAAAGGTTACGTGCTCGACGCGCGTGAATTGACGGGCGGAAAAGGTATCGATCCCCTCGCCGTCGACCAACGCAAGGACATCTACGCTCAAATTGCCCAGGCCTGGGCGCAGCTTAAGGACGACCTGACTTCGGGCAAGTTCGGTACCGAAGGTGGATCAATCCGATTCTCTTGGCAGCTCGCCGTGGCGGTGACTGCGGTTGGAATTGGCATCGTTCTATTGTGGCAGTTGATCGTAAACCTGCCCCGAATCTCTCCCAAGCTTGCCAAGCGAATCGGGATGCGGACACGTCGCTCAGACTTTAACCAAGAGTTCTTCGCGCGTTGCGTTCGAGTCTTACGCAAGTTTGGTTTCGAACGCGATGACTCGCAGACTCCGCAAGAACTTACTCGCGAAGCAGCCGATTATCTTGTGCGAGAAAAAGGGGTAGCATCCTCGAACGAGTGGTTGAATGTGCTGACTCAAAGCTATTACCGGTTACGCTTCGGCGGCGGGAGAACACTGAACGAGCAAGATCAAGCGGAGGTGCAGACCGCCATCAGGAACTTGGAGAAGTTCGCGACCAGCCGTTCCAATATCGAAACCAATAAGACGTGACCGCAATCGTGGGTAACGCAGTTTAGGATCATCAAAGTACAAGGAAGGATTAAGCATGACAGCCTCCACTCAGGTTGAACCACTGCATGTATTGCGTACCCAATTCGGACTGAATGCCTTCAAGCAGGGCCAGTCAGCTGTCATCGATCGCTTGATGGCAGGGAAGTCTGCGGCGGCAATATTTCCAACTGGTGGAGGCAAATCGCTGTGTTACCAACTGCCGGCTGTTCTATTCGAAGGTTTGACTCTGGTCGTCTCCCCATTGCTTGCGTTAATGAAGGACCAAGTCGAGCAACTTGCCTCGCGTGGAATTGCGGCCGTGCGGCTTGATTCCACGCAATCAGTCGCCGACGCACGCGCCGCGATGCAGGCCGTCCGCGACGGCAAAGCCAAACTGCTGTTTGTCGCCCCAGAGCGTTTTTTCAATGAGCGCTTTCGTGAGTTCATCAACGGATTGCATATCTCCCTGTTCGCTATCGACGAAGCTCACTGTATCAGCCAGTGGGGACACAGCTTTCGTCCTGACTATCTGAAACTCGCCAGAATTGCTCGCGAGCTCAAGGTCGAACGCGTGTTGGCGCTGACTGCGACCGCAACACCAGCGGTGCTGGATGATATCTGCCGTGAGTTCTCAATCGACAGATCATGCGCGGTACAAACGCCATTCTATCGTTCCAACTTAACGCTGCGTTACACACCTTGCACGACGAGTAGTCGCACCACAACCCTGCTCAAACGCTTGAAGAAACCCGAGCTGCCCGGGCCAACGATCATCTACGTTACCCTACAGCGCACTGCGGTTGAAGTCGCCGAGTTGCTTGAGCGCGAAGGCTTGCCGGCGCGGGCCTACCATGCGGGCCTCGAAGATACAGTACGCAATGAAGTCCAAGATTGGTTCATGGCGTGCGACGAAGGTATTGTTGTTGCCACCATCGCGTTTGGTATGGGTGTCGACAAAGCCAATGTACGTAACATTTATCACTACAACCCTTCGAAATCGATCGAGAACCTGGCTCAAGAAATAGGACGGGCTGGACGCGATGGGGACAATGCAATTTGCGAGACGTTACTCGTGCCAGAAGATCGTGTCGTGCTGGAGAATTTTCCTTACGGAGACACGCCCAGCATCGCTGCCATCCGACAATTCGTGGAAGTGCTGCGCGGCCAGCCGCAGAATTTCTTTGTGAGCTACTACGCGCTCGCCTACGAAACCGACATGCGAGAATCCGTGGTGCGAACGTTGCTGACGTATCTTGAACTGCAAGGCGCGCTTGAGTCGACCGCTCCACGTTACGAGTCCTATAAGTTCAAACCGCTGACGACATCGGCACAGATGCTGCAAAAACTGGAGGGAGAACGACGCACTTTCGCATCGTCTGTCTTGGCGTTAACCGTCAAGAAGAAAGTCGGCTTTGAAATCAGCCTCCCACAAGCCGCGGACCGGCTGAAGTGCGATCGAGCGCGAATCGTCAAAATGCTCGACTACTTCGCCGAAAAAGGGTGGATAGAGTTGGATGTAAGCGGGCTTGTCCACGGCTACCGCAAACTTGAACAAATCGGTGAACCGGAGCTGTTGACGCAAGAACTTTACCAATACACACTAGAACGAGAAATTGGCGAGCTAGCGAGACTTGAAGAAGTTTTTGAACTCATGTGCTCGGATCGTTGCCAATCGGCGGCCATTGCCGAGCACTTTGGACAACCCATGCACGATGGCTGTGGGCATTGCAGTGTATGCGATGGTGAGATTATCGGAGCATTGCCAGAACCCAGCTTTCCGCGCGTGGGTGATTCGGCAATGACTGCCCTGCGCGCACTAGCGAAACAGCATCCGGAAGCACTTGGCGACGCGCGACAGCAAGCTCGTTTCCTTTGTGGTTTATCCTCGCCAAAGCTGATTCGCAAACGCCTGACGCAAGACCCACACTACGGCTGTTGCAATGCCGTCCCCTTTGACCGAGTCCTCGAAGCGTTACTGTAAACCTCCATCGATCAGCTAGAACTAGAACTGCTTATGCAAAGCGATTGCGAAAAGGCTCCAGGTCAAAGTTCACAAGCTACTTGGCAGCGATTCCTCGTTACCTTCGCAGTTCTCGGATTCTTGCTGGTTGCTTTGGGAGTGCTTGCAGGGGGCAAAAGCGGCGCAGAAAAGACCATGATTCGTTTGGTACAACCGATCGGTTTCGGTTGGCTATTGCTCACCGCGCATTGTTTACAAAACACTCTGGTCTGTGGTTTACGCAGAACACGCACATCGTGGCTGATTTGGTTCGCATTGATGTTCTTTACCACCACTCCATTTGCCGATTGGTGCGTTCGCCGAATCGAATCCAGCGTTGAAGCTTATCGACCGGAACGCGACGGCCAACTAGCGGCGGTGGTTGTCTTGGGTGGTGGCACGCATGCCGGGCCTTGGAGAGCTGAATTAGCAAGTGCCGGTGATCGAGTTATGTATGGAGCACAACTCTATCTGCAAAAGCACACTCAGCGGTTAATCACTACCGGTGATGCAACTCCCGGTGTGTCGCGTGATAGTTCGTCACCTCGCGAGCATACACTTGAAATTTGGACACAATTGAAGATCCCTGAAGAGGCTATCGGCAGCCTGCAGGGAATCAACACTTTTCAGGAACTGCAGAGTTTGAAGGCTATCTTTGAACAATTCCAAGGCGGTCGCGTGGGCATTTTAACGAGTGCGCTGCACCTGCCCCGAGCCATGCGATTGGCCAAAGCTCAAGGACTCGATGTGGTCCCTCTAGCCGCCGACCACATGGCTTCCTCTCAGCCATTCACCTATTTAGATTTCATCCCCAGTGCTGGACCGCCTTGCGTGTTAGCCGCTTGCCAGCACGAATTCATGGCTTGGCTGGTAGGCCGCTAAGTGAACGTGCCTCAAGCAGGTCCAACTTACCGAGTCTCAGTTGCGGTTTCGTTCGTCGCAGCGGGTTGGGAAGCAGGCTGCGCTTCAGCGACTTTTTCAACCTTCCCGCGAACTTTCACAAAGCCCGACATCGTCACAATAATCGCGGCCAGCAACACGATAACCTTCAACCATTTTTCACGGCCAGCTCGCATCCATTCGAAGGCTGCCGATCGACCCACGAGCACACTGGCAATAAAGAACACAACCAGCGCCAAAATGATCTTGGTTCCGATCAACGCGTGATAGAGTCCGTCCCCTTTGTGCACGGGCATCTGTTGGAAGTAATTGTAGAACCCAGTCACCAAGAACAGCAAAATCCCTGCATGAATGAAACGCTTCCAAGTCTGGTTGACCAATCCGCGTAGCCGCTCGTGCTGTTCATCGCTTAGCTGTTTCGCTGCGGGCAGAAGTACGAACACCATAAACACCGACCCGCCGATCAGCGCAATTGCGGTGGAGACGTGCACGACTCTGGAAATTACATTGATCAAAAGCTGGCTATCCACTCGAAATCTCCCACTTCCATTGAGCTTATCGGAACGCTTACGTAAGTTCGCATTAGACGATAGGATAGGCAAACCGTCCAGTCGCCCGACGATCCCCCCGCGAATTGAATGGCTGGGTTGATCACTCCTGCCGGCGAGTGCTTCGACACAATTTGACTTTGGGGTGGCTGTTTTATTGTCGCACGATTGTCCCAATCGTAGCTGCAACAATTGAGACAATTGTGCGACACTCAACCCCAAAATCAAATTGTGCTGAAGGACTAGTGCTCTGTCCACATTAGATTTTGGGGTTCACTATGGTTGGCATGTCCCAGTGTAGCCACCGTTGCCAAACGGTGGACACCATGCGTTTGCCTAACCACCGCTTGGCAGCGGAGGCTACGATCAACCCCAAAATACAGAGCACTAGGATCGACGCAAGATTAGCGGTGAAAGCTCCGAATTCGAAGTTGCTTTTTGCTTGACTTTCCAGAATTGTTGTTTTTCACTACCCAAAAGAAGAGGATTCTCGGTGACGTGCTTTGTCCACGCAGTAGGTTAGGTTTGGGTTATTGGCCGATGTGCTTTAGCACCGGTTTCCACAGGGTCGCATCCGGCAGAATGCGACCCACCAAGCACGCCTGAACCGTGCTACACACTTCGGCGGATCCTAGAACTGAAGTTGGACGATGCAATAGTGTATGATGCGGTATTGTCTCCGCCGGCGAGTTCGAGAAATAGCATGAAGATCTCGGTCCGTACAAGTGTCATTTCGATCCCCTTGATCGTGGCTAGTATCTGCGGCTGGTATACCTACAGCAGGCGAGCGTACGAGCAGAAGTTAATGGACCGCTATGTTCAGTGCCTCAACGCTGGCTTTCGGGCAACACCAACTTTTTTATTAAGCCAGCTTGGCGAAAAGCGATGTGCTGAGTTTCTCAAGCAGCATCGCCGGGCAGATGTACTGTTCGATGGCAAAGACCGTTGGGTGCAGATACTTAGGGCTCCGAATGCAATGACCGTAGGTAGGGGAGATAGCTACGAACTGGTTTCATTGAAGCAGGCTCTGAGTATGCAAGTATCTTTACCAAAGGGCGCGATCATTGATTCACTTCGCTTTGAAAACGCTGATTTAGTGTTCGCCATTCATGGTGAAATTGTTCACGATGAGCTTTTCACGGGCTCCCCATGCCAATACAGCATCCCGGCTGCAAATCCGATTGAGTACCGTCTGAGCTGGCCGACGGGAGCACCAATCCCGCAAACGACCGTTGGATCCCTGATGGTAGGGCCGCAGAACAGTAGTCCGGTGTCGCCCGATCCTGACATTCTACAAGCCTCTGGGAAAGCTGATTAATGCGAGTCGGCAGTGTGAGCCGCAGGCGTTATCGCGGGTGACCGAGGGAGCAATTGTTCATCACCCATAAACCTGCTAATGAAGAATAACGTCCAGCGCAACTCGCATTGGCATGCGTGCATGGATTTGGCTCGTACCAATGCATGTTGAGCTGGTGGTTATTCTGCATTGGGAGGATTATAGGTGATGAACGATTGCTCCTTCGGTCATCCGCGGCTAGCGCCGACGGCTCACTAAATAAACAGGCCCCTAGCGCTGACGGCTCACTAGCCATTAGCCTGTGTCGTACTCGATGGGGCAAAACCGATCGAGTACGAGTACCGCAAAGCTGAGCGCTGCACGTAGTCTCAGCGACTGAATGAGTCCTTCGGAGGCTGGACGGGAACGGTGGGCCGCTCTAGGACGAAGAAGTCGCCGGTGTTGCTCATTTGATTGACGACCGTTAACTCGGGCTTATCATTTTCAACTTTATCGACGATAGCCCAATAGCCGCCGGCTGAGATCGGCCAAATGTCCAAGAACATTGCGAAATTCCCTTGAGCATCCGTTGTTGCCAAACCATCAAGATGCATGAAGGGGCCTCCAATATGCCTCGCGACTTTTTGGTTAGCGATCGGTCGTCCGGCAGCGTCCTGTAGTTTTCCCTTCACTTGCTTGTTAGCAGGTAAGAGGACTTCCAGTTGGGTGGCTTCCTTGATCTGATCGGGAAATTTCCTAGCATGGCCGTAGCGACCGGAACGCCCAAACTGATCACCGATGGAGAACATTTGAAAGTTTATCTTGCCAGGGACAACCTTGATGTTGAACTCGCCCTTGTCGTTGGTTTTGCATACCCGGTCATGCGGGCTACCTGGCCGTGAGTATGAGATGAGGGCGCCGCTGACAGGTTGACGCGTATCGCTGGTCAGCACAACACCTGAGACCGTCACTGTGGGTGGGGCGGTAAGTTCCAGCTCCAGGCTGGCTTTCGGCAGGACCTTCTGGGAGCGATAGTTATCACAAACCAGTTGAATGTCGGATGATAAACTAAAGACTTGAAACTCGGCCAGTTGTCCGGCCACGATCGCTGGCACATGGAACTCGCCATGCTCATTGATCGGTCCTATCGCTACACCTGAAACGTTTTCAGGAGTGTCAGGCTTGCTTGTCGTGGTGAGGGAGAAAGCGAAATTCTTGAAGCGTGTTAAGTCCTCAGCGGCAATCCTGCCTCGAATCGAACCAACAGGCGACAACTGCAACTTGATCATGTCGCTGGATTTCGCTCGCATGAATTCTTGCTCACCGTACTCGACGCTTCGACATCGAAATCCGTGCCAACTCCAGTCAGGAAAATGATCAAAGGTTGCGACGCCATCTTTGTCCGTTCGAACAGCCAGGGACTCTAGGATCTCTTCGGGTATCGTGGAGACCATCCCCGTGCGCTCGTTAGCCAGAAAGGGGCCATTGGGCATCTCAACACGCGACGGGTAAACCAGCATGCCTGCAACTGGAGCTCCGTGTGAATCTAAGACTTGCACACGAGTCGGAGTACTTGCCCGTGGCGGAAGCGGAATGGACACATTCTCCGTATTCCCTTCGCTCTTGAGCGCCTTTTGCATCCCAACAACTCGCAATCCAAACCCTTCAGCATAGACCCAAGTGTAGAGGTGATCGAAGTACGGTGGCTTACTAGGATAAGGCAACGCAAAATTGCCATTCTGATCAGTGAGCGTGCGGCGATCTGTTTTTCCTGTGGTCGCGGTATTCCAGTTGAGGCAGAAAAGAGTTGCGTTAGGCACTCCTTTGCCTTGCGAATCAACAACTTGCCCAGTAATCATCCGCGCGTCAGGATCTTTCGCATCTTCTTCCGATTTAGAATCAGTTGCCAATCCACCAGTTGTTAATCCACCCGTTTCTTGCGCTCCCTTCACGTTCGTGCCCGTTACCTGATCAGTCTCGGTTGCTTCCGATTCTTGCGTTGCCTGAGGCGCTTCCGTTTCGCTAACAGGATTAGCGGGTGATTCGTCGGCTGGTTGTTCAAGTGATGTGTCATCCGCAGGTTTGTCGGTTGGCTCTTGCGACTCTTGAATCGATCTGGGTATCGCTTCAGGCTGTTCAGGCTGTTCAGTTACC
>JANRMD010000643.1:0-16199 GCA_033761895.1 Pirellulaceae bacterium
TCAGCTGGATTGGTATTTGTGATCTTCGGATTGTCCCGGGAAGCCTATGACCATGAACGCTACTGGCCAATCAAGTTCTGTGCGCTGTATTGGCACTTTTTGGATGTGGTTTGGATTCTGATGTTGGGTTGCTTTGCACTCGCGGCAGTTGCCTCAAAGTGACAGACAAACCGCCGCTTGGCAGCGGTGGCTACGCCGATATCGATTTCGAATCGCTTGACTTTTCGAAACCATTGTTTTCCAGCACCCAAAAGCAGTAGTAGTGGAATCCTCATACCCGAAAGAACGTTGAAGATTCGGGGGCTCGATAGCTGACCGCCATTTCCGGCGTCTCGACTATTTTTTCAGCCGCAAGAGACTGCACGCCCGCGATAACCATGCCCGAGGTCAACAGAGTTCGTTCGATTGGATAAATGGTCGAACCGCTGAGGATCATGTCTTCAACGTGACGAATGAGCGGGGTGAAGAAGTCGGCGGTTGTCGCGCTGCTCCCCGGCATGGGCAAATACATCTGACAGCCGATGATCTCGCCCGTATCAGCTCGTTTGCCCGCGTAGTTGAAATCGCGTATCGCAGTTAAAAAAGCGGCGGTGCGGAAACCATCGCGATGTTCCACCAAAAAACCGATCGTATCCGGTAGAGCCTTCTTGGCCCACTCGTAACTTACCGGTGCCGTGGGGTAACCGTTATCGACGGGCAAATTGTGGCTGCGCGACAAAGCCGACACAAACAGCTCGCGCGTGGTGGCTCGCTCGGGTGCATCGAGAATCGCCCACAGTTTCTCACCCCTGGCGCCATGCACACTGCGAATCCCAACTTCCCCACCCTGACGGCGTTCGGAAACGCATTGAGCCGTTTCGTAGGCATGGAAGTCATAACTGTCGATACCACCATAAGCCACACAAACACTTTCTTTAAGCGGTGTGTTAAGCGGCATTTCGTAAGCCGGCAGTCGCCAAGTAACGGGTAGCGATGAACCAGCATAAAACGGGAACTTCAACCGCTTCGCATCAGCGACCATCTCGGCGCATTGCTTCCAGTCGGTGGAAAGGTGCTTGTCATTGAAGACCGGCACCGAGCGACCACTAGCCTCAAAGACTTTGACAATCTTCTTGAACCATTCGTATCGAGGATAAAGGGTTTGGCCAAGTTCATTTTTAGGGTACTGCCCATGCTCGCCGATGATGATCACACCATCCACGGCAAGTTTTGAACCGCCCAGCGTCAATGCATCTTCGACACTGGAACTTGGCTTTAGACCGTAGCGCTCAAGTCGCTGTTTGCCGATATCGTGCTCGTTGAACTGGTCGATATAAACGGAGGCCAAATCCAACCGCGGGGCGTGCCACTTACCGCCCATCGCATAGCCCATGGCGAAACGATCCAAGAAATGCTGCGAATGAGAATGCTTGAAAACGTCGGTGCCAAGAAACGCGATCTTCTTTCGTGGCTCAGCGGCATGAGCAACAGGCCCTAAGGCAGACCAGCTAGCTAGGCCAGCCAATCCAAGCGAACCAGCAGCCATCGATTTAGCAAACTCACGACGATCAAGCATGTTAACCCTCCCAAGAAGTACCGTCCCAGCGAAGCATACGTTGTAACAGACTTTCCACATCGTTGCTGAACGCGGAAAAAAGTGCTTCCCCTTTCTCAGCAGACGCCAAGTGAGGCCAGCCGATGTGCCCAGGTACAGTTCGATCCTTGGTGATCCAGCCCCGCGATGCTGGCGTAAACGGATTGCCCGGTTCAACTACTGGAGCATTTTTGTAATCGCCTACCAATTGCGGCGCGATCCTGAGGATCATCGACGTTTCCCATTCGCAAGCGTGCCCCATCTCCCGCTGCTGAATATCCGGAGCTGATTTCCAAGGCTCAGTGCCCAGTGACCAGTACGTCGTGAAGAGCAAGAGTAAATCCTTGCGCTGCCGATAGTTCTGCCGGACTTCAAAAATCGCTTGCTTGCCAGGAACATCATTGCCGCCATGCCCATTCAACATCAACAATCGCTTGAAGCCATGCGTAATCAAGTTGTCCAGCAATCCAACCAACAGATCCAGGTAGACTCGTGGTGACGCGGACAGTGTGCCAGCAAAGTCCATATGGTGATGCGAGTTTCCAAGCCACATGAGCGGCGCGATCAACACTTGCTTGCCCATCGCTTCTTCGACACGGCGAACGATTTCACCACACAGCATGCTGTCGGTATGAACCGGTAAATGATGACCGTGCTGTTCGACCGCCGCGATCGGAATCACGACTGGAGTGTCTTTTGAAAGGCCACCGATGGCGGGCCATGTCATTTCATGTAGCAACATGCTTTCGTTTCCTTTGTAGCGTGGGGAAATTGTATCTTTAGGGTCACTTCGCGCCGATCGCCATACCAACTTGCTAGCACGAATGAAGCCTAGATTTTGCGGGTGACGAACTAGTCCTACGAAGGGCTGGGTTTCCTGCGTGCGAGCGATGTCCAACCCCAACCTGCGTAAAACACTATTCCAACTGCAAACGTGATCAACATCGCATAAAACTCAGCTCGATGCGTCTGATACGATGCTACCAGGATCGCCAGTGTGATGAGCACATAGACACTCAATGCAAGATTCTCCCACCACTGAAGCGGCTTGGCATCTGGCAATCGCTTGCGCATCCACCAAAGCGACATGACCGCCAGAGCGCCACAAGCGGATAGCGTCAGGCCGAGGTACTTCATCAACTGCAAAAGGTCCGCAGCAAACACCGCAATGACACTCAAAGCAGCTTGAAATACGGTCGCAAGCCGAGCCGCTGGACCGTCGGAGTTAAAGAGCTTGGGCATCACGCCATCTTCAGCCATCTTTTGATAAACACGTGGACCTGCCAACAGCATCGCAAAGACACTGGTCAACATTGCTAACGTAATGGTGAAACGAATCAAACTTTCGAACCAAGCACCTCCGATGGCTCGCCCAACAATGGCTGCAACTTCCTCTTGGCCAGCAATCAGACCTGGAGCGGGTGCGTAAACAAACACAGCATTCAGCAGCAGATAGATGATCGTCACCACGATTGTCGCTCTCAACATCGCGCGCGGGACATTGATAGCCGCATCTTGCGCTTGCCCCGCCACATAGACCGCAGCATTGAACCCTGTGTAGCTAAGTGCCACCCAAGACATCGATCCGAGCAGGACGGTCCAAGCCGAAAAGCTCTCAGGCCACCAACTGGCATCGCGTCCTGGCAACGCCTCGCCCTGCCAACCTGTTGAACTGACCACACTGAACGCAAACACAATAATCGCGGCTAGCAGTACGAGTTTCAGGGCGACAATCGCATTCTGGATGCGAGCTCCAATGTTGACGCCCATCAAGTAGGCTAGGGTTGCAGCGATGATCACTCCAGCAGCAATCAATTGGTCTGTCAGCGGATCTTGCTTGCCGGCTCCATACAGGGCAGCTCCTTTGGCGGCAGCGGCAATGGGAGCCGTAAAGCCAGCGATCAGTGAAATCCAGCCAGCTAGAAAACCGATCGAAGGATGACAAAATCGACTGAGAAACAGGTACTCGCCGCCAGACATTGGCAATCGTGACACCAAGGCTCCGTAGGCGATCGCGCCGCAAATAGCCCAAACACCACACAACCACCAAGCCAACATGACTCGGGCTGGATTGCCTAAGTCGCCTAACGAAAAACCACTCGAGGTAAATACGCCAACACCAATCATGTTCGCGATGACCATCGACGCTAAGGTCCAGATGCCAATCTGCGGCGAGCGATTCTGCGTGTTGGTCAAATGTGGGCCCCAAATTCTGTAGACGAAACCAACTAGGGGAAATTCGAGCTGATACTTTAGCCGAAAATTTACTGCCGTTGTGTCCCCTGTGTCAGTTGTTTGCGATTGTCCACAATAGAGGCTGTAAATCTTGGTCGCTTCACGTTACAGGGAATCGCGCTCGTGATCAGTCTTTTCGATATGTTCAAAATTGGTATCGGTCCCAGCAGCTCCCATACCGTTGGTCCGATGATCGCAACATGTCGCTTCGTCCGTCTGCTGGAACAGACTACTCAGCCAGCGTTGGTCGCAAGAATTTCTGTGGAGCTATTTGGATCGCTATCCCTAACCGGTTTGGGGCATCGCACCGATCGGGCCGTGATCATGGGACTCTGCGGTGAGATGCCGCGCACGATCGATCCACATAGTATTGACGATCGCTTCGCAGCGATCGAGAGCGGCGGAACGCTGCACTGGCTAGAAAAATATCCGGTTGTGTTCAACATGCAGCGGGACCTGATCTTCAATCGCACTACATTTCTTCCACAGCATCCCAATGGATTGCGTTGCATTGCGTTCGACTCCAGCGGCAATGAACTACTTAACCGCGAGTATTTTTCAGTTGGCGGAGGGTTTGTCGCAGAAGCACATGAATTGCAATCGCCCGAGCAGCTTTCACCGGCGCCCGATGCAGTAGTGCCGTATCCCTTCACGTCCTCCGAGTCGCTGCTTGCTCTGTGCCGCGAACACGGTATGACCATCAGTGAACTGGTGATGAAGAATGAACTGCACAGCCGGCCCCTGGCTGAAATCGAAGCCGGGATTGATGAACTGTGGCATGCGATGAAGGAGAGCATCGAAGTCGGATGCAGGACAGGCGGCCTGTTGCCTGGCGGTCTAAAAATACAAAGGCGTGCACCAGAGATCTATCGCAAGCTGACCGCCCGCCCTGAGTTGACAGTGTCGGCCGATCCTCTCGAACGAATGGACTGGGTGACGCTATTCGCGTTGGCCGTCAATGAGCAAAATGCGGCGGGCGGGCGCGTTGTCACTGCACCGACCAATGGTGCAGCGGGAGTCATTCCTGCCGTGATCGGGTATTACGAGAAATTCCAACCAGGCGCAAGTCCAGCAGGTATTCGAGATTTTCTACTGACCGCGGCCGCCATCGGCATGCTCTACAAACGCAACGCATCGCTCTCAGCCGCCGAAATGGGTTGCCAAGGCGAAGTGGGCGTTGCGTGCTCAATGGCTGCGGCGGGACTAGCGGCCGTTATGGGCGGCACACCCAATCAGATCGAAAACGCAGCCGAGATCGGGATGGAACATAACCTCGGCCTAACGTGTGATCCAATCGCTGGTTTAGTCCAAGTCCCATGTATCGAACGCAATACCATGGGTGCCGTAAAGGCAATCAACGCGGCCCGATTGGCGGTCTTGTATGGCGATGGAATGCACTGTGTGCCGCTAGATCGCGTGATCGAGACCATGCGTCAAACTGGTGTGGATATGCAATCAAAGTACAAGGAAACCAGCTTGGGTGGGTTGGCCGTGAACGTAATCAACTGCTGAGTGTTCTTCCCGCTAAACCTCACCAGAAGGTAGCGGAATGCGTCAAGCATTTCGTGCAATCTCGTAGCGGAATGCGTCAAGCATTTCGAGAGTACTGCGGCGACTCCCGAAAGCCTTGACGGGCCTTGAGGGGCATTGACGGCTTCCACTACCTAATCGTCGGCATGCTAACGTGCAACTTGAACAGGATCTATGATGTCACAGGCAGAACAAGTTTCGATCCGAGAAGCCCAGGAGGCTGTGGATGCTTGGATTCAAAGCATCGGCGTCCGTTACTTTTCGGAACTCACCAATTTAGCCCAGTTGGTCGAAGAGGTCGGGGAGTTGGCGCGGATCGTTTCGCGAACTTATGGCGAACAGAGCTTTAAGGAATCGGACAAGCGGGGTAACCTGAGCGATGAACTGGCCGACGTCTTGTTCGTGCTGATATGCTTGGCCAATCAGACAGGAGTTGACTTGACGGAAGCGTTCAAAGCCAACTTGGCGAAGAAGACGCAACGCGACGCGGACCGTCACCGCAACAACGCAAAATTGCAGTCGTCGAGCGACGAGGCTCCGAGCACAGATTCCCGTTAACCGATACGTCCAGTAACACAGAAAACAATCAACCAGCCGATTAGGCTGGATAAGCAATTTTGGAGTCAACGATGAGCTTAACGATCATGCGCCGCATCAAGTTTTGTGCGGGGCACCGTTTGTACAAACACGGTGGAAAATGTGAGAACTTTCACGGGCACAACTATGTGGCTGACATTTTTGTAACCGGCGACGAAGTCGATTCGGTGGGACGAGTGATCGATTTTTCGGATCTCAAGACCCGCGTAAAGGGCTGGATCGATGAACATTGGGACCATAGCTTTCTGATTTTCGAAGGCGATGAGAACGCCAGGAAAGCCCTCAGTTTGGTCCAGCCCTGCCGGATGTACATCCTCCCCTACAACCCAACAGCCGAGAATATGGCTCGGTATCTGTTGGAAGTGATGTGCCCTCAAGCGCTCGAAGGCACCGGAGCTCGAGCGACTCGGGTCAGGATTTGGGAAACCGACGAAGCCTTTGCCGAAGCCAGTTTGGAAGGTTAGTGGGCATTAAAACCCACACAATTTGATTTTTGGGGCGGCACGCGCTGAGGCTTTGCGCGGGCGTGCCACCCAAATACTGCTCAACCCCAACATCTAATATCAGCCGGAACGCGCTAGGGTCCGGTTTTCGCCGCGGGAACCGGTGCTAGCGCACTGCGGCTAATCCTAATTGCAGGTTGCATTGCTGGGGGCTGCGAAATTTCGTAGTTGGCGACTAGAATTGGGCGTTATACAAGCGCGAATGTGATTCGCCACCCCGATTCTTCGACAACCCGAAATAGACACCATGGTACAACGCAAAGGCTCTGATTACGCGGGACTCTCCGTAGCCATCATTACCCCGCTTCGAGATAACGTGCTCGACGTTCCTCGATTGCGCGAACAAGTCGAGTTTCAGATTGCGGCTGGAACGACTTGCATTGTGCCTGTTGGAACCACTGGCGAGTCGCCAACGCTTTCACATGAAGAGCACGAGCGCGTGATTAGCGAAGTGGTGCAAATTGCGGCTGGTCGTGTGAAAGTCATGGCTGGCACCGGCAGCAACTCGACTTCGGAAGCGTTGCACTTGACCCGCTGGGCGGCTAACGAAGGTGCAGATGCCTCATTGCAAGTCGCTCCTTATTACAACAAGCCGACCCAAGAAGGGTTTTATCAGCACTTCAAAGCGATCGCAGAAGATGTTTCGTTGCCGATTTGCGTCTACAACATTCCTGGCCGTACTGGCAAGAACATCGAACCTGAAACGATCGCGAGACTAGCCGAGATTCCAAACATTACCATGGTCAAGGAAGCCACCGGTTCGCTTGATCAATGCACTCAGATTCTCAACACAACCAATCTCACCGTGCTCAGCGGCGATGACAGCCTGACGCTACCGATGATGAGCGTTGGCGCTGAAGGGGTGATCTCGGTGGCTGGTAATATCATTCCACGCGACATCATTGCCATGGTCAATGCGGCTTTATCGGGTGACTACGTACGTGCTCGTGAGTTTCACCATCGCATGTTTCCACTGTTTCGCGATATGCTCGGCTTGTCAACTAACCCAATTCCTGTGAAGACGGCGATGCGTCTGCTTGGTCGTGACGCGGGTGAGTTGCGATTGCCGATGACGCAACTAGACGACAAGCAATTAGAACAGTTGCGGGCTACACTTCAGTCCTACGGTTTGGTGTAACGCGCATGTACCTTCAATTCGCTCGCTGCTTCAGCTTGGCTCTGTTTCTGGTTTGCTCAAACCATGCCTTTTGCGAATCGTTGCAAGTTGGAGTTGGTAAGCGAGTAATCACACCGAACCCCTTGCTACCTGTCTCAGGGGGCATGGGGCCTACATCTCCCGCTCGGGAGAAACGCGGTGAACTCGAATCACGAGCCATCGTGTTTCGGAGCGGTGAGACAACAGTCGCATTTGTGTCGCTCGATCTGCTGGGCTTCCCCTCGGTGCTGTGCGATCGCGTCCGTTCGCAAGTGCCTCAGATCGCTGCCACCAATATTCTCATCGGCTCATCGCACACGCATAGTGCGCCGGATTGTTACGCCTTTCCCGATGGCAAGGGTGGCCATACTGGTGACCTCAAGTATATGGACGCGGTCTGCAAGCTTGCCGCTGAATCGCTGCAGGATGCGTTATCAAATCTGCAGCCCGCGCAGTTACGAATCGCAACCGGCGAAGCGAAAGGTCAAATCGCCTACAACTACTACGCTCCCGATCTGTATGACCGAAGAATGAGTGTTCTTCAAGCAGTTACCTCGGATTCGAAAGTCATCGCAACGCTCGTGAATTATGCGATTCATCCAGAGGTATTGGGCGCCGGAGTTGGTATCGTTAGCCCCGACCTAATTGGACCGCTTCGCGATCGCTTAGAGGCACAAGGCGGCGGAATGGGGATTTTCTTTAACGGAGCCCAGGGTGGAATGGTGACCGCCGATAATCGCAATCTCGAGCGGCCCAAGGACGCGCTTCGTGGATACTGGCACGACAGCCGGACATGGGAAGAATGCCTGCGCATTGGCAATACCATGGCTGACGAAGCACTGCGAATCGTAAATGCAGCCGATCTCCAGCTCGACCCAAAGGTCTACTGTGGGTCAGCCGACGTGACGTTCCCGGTCGACAATGAAGTCCTGTGGAGCGTCATACAAGCTTCGCCACTGAATTATCCTCGCAACGCCGACCACACAATCACGACTCGCATCAACGTCGTCAATCTTGGTAATGCGCAGATTTTGACAATCCCTGGCGAAGCATTGCCCAACATCGGGTTTTATTTGAAGCGAAAGATGCATGGCCAGCACAATCTTTTGTTTGGACTTACCAATGACGCGTTTGGCTACATCTTGACCAAAGTCGATTTCGCCAGCTTTCCACGTTACGACTATGTCAGCCGCACTTCACTCGGCGAGATGACAGGCGAAATCCTGATTGAAAAGGGTCTCGCACTCGTCGATGAAGCCCCGAAACCCCAGTAACCCACTCGTAATGGAAAGTCTCTTAATGGTTTGCTACTGGGCAACTTGAAGCTCTCAAGATCGACCCATGAACATTTGGGGCAAATGATCTACAATCAGAGTCCGAGGCGATATTGAAACGGGTTCTCAACTGATTGAAAAAATGGAATTCCTTGAGCTGTTGATTGTAGTGGCGATGGTCTTTGTAAACGCGGTATTCGCGGGTTACGAAATCGCGCTAGCATCCGTTTCGCTCGCACGCCTTCAAGTCTTGATCGGCCAAGGGCGGCAGGGCGCTGCGGCGGCATTGAGAATGAAGGAAGAGATCGAAAAGAGTCTCGCAGTGGTGCAACTAGGAATCACCTTGGTCGGTCTAATTGCTGGGGCAACGGGTGGTGCTAGTGCTACCGATGACATTGCTCCGTACATCCGCAGCCTTGGTGTGCATGGGGTTTTAGCGGATGTGCTGGCAGTGGCTGTAGTGGTACTGCCACTGACGGCCATCACTATCGTGCTGGGCGAGCTTGTTCCAAAACTCTTTGCGCTACGGAATAAAGAGTGGGTTTGTTTAACTTTATCGCCTCTGATGAAGTGGTTCGCACTGAGCGTTTGGCCAGTCGTGTGGGTCTTGGAAAATTCTGCGACTGCCTTGATGGACTTTAGCGAGCGACTTTGGAAACCTCGGGCTCATGGAGACGCGCGGTCTGAAGCGGCAGAACTGCAAGAACTGCGCGCTATTGTCAGTCTGGCGCGGACGTCACGTTTGATTGGTGCTCGCGAGGAGAACATTATTCTCGGTGCCGCGCGTCTGGCCAGTCGATCTCTCAGCGAGATTGTTATCCCAGCCGAACACATTCGCATGCTCACGATAACGGACTCGCTGTCGGACAGCCTGGTGGCCGCACATCTCGATATGCATACACGGTTTCCGGTAGCTGAAACCAAGGGCGATCCGCAGACGATTCTCGGTTACGTGACCTTCAAAGACGTCGTTTCGATGCTGAAGCTCAGCCCCAAAGAACCGACCCTGCGAGGAATTGTGCGACAGTTGCCAAACTTGGATGGGCGACTGACGATTGCGGTTGCAATGGAAAATCTGCTACGCGAACACACCCATATTGCTTTGGTGCGCGATGGCGACAAGGTGATGGGCATGATTACCTTGGAAGATATCATTGAGGAGTTGATTGGGGATATTCAGGACGAATACGATTTGCTGCCAATTCATGTGATCCGGTCCGGCAAGGGCTGGGTCGTCGGCGGCGGCGCGTCACTGGCTAGAGTGAAAGAAGCGACCGGAATCGAACTGCACACCAATTCCGGATCGCACAACTTAAGTGCCTGGATCATGGAGCAGATTGGTGGCGTTCCGACTGGCGGGGAAATTGTCAAGTACAACGGCTGCCGCGCCTTGGTTCGAAAAGTACGTCGCCAGAGGGTGCTCGAAGCCTCCCTGAGTGTCGAATCTACACCTCAAGAGTGATCAGCACTTCTTCGTCGCGAGATTTTCGAAGGGAACGCCTGCCCTCGAAAACTAAATGCAAACTCTTGCGTGACAAACACTGGCCAAGAATCCCGATCCGCATACTATGTGTTTAGGCGAACGAACCGTAGCTGGATTCACGTGGCGGACGCTGCTACCTCCGCGCTTTTGAGTCGCACAGAGCGGCTTGGATTTTCAAAAATCCAGCTAAGTCGTGGACTGAGCCGGTTTCTTGCAAATCCAGGTACCGAGTTCCTCTCCGCGACGTTTTTGCCCCCGCAACTTTGCCAAACGTTGCTTTTTCGAAACACACTTCCGAGCTTGAAACACCCCGTTTGATAACTTAACGCAACATGACGAAATATGGCACGCCGACAAAAACAGTCCGTAAGTCGTTGCCACAAAAGACCTTACGAACACCAATTCAAATCGCTTTCCAGTTTTGGAACCAGTCGTGCTTAAAAGAACCCTCGTCCCGCACAACGACGATCGAGACAACGATGCTCGACGAACTTGTGGCAGTAACCGGCTCGATGCTACAGAGAGGGTTAAGATGAAAAAGAACAACCGCAGTCGTGCAAACTTGGATGACAACTTTGACAGTGACTTTGAAAGCATGGACACCGGTGAGTTTGACACCGGCAAAGAGTTCGACCGCGATATCGTCGTAACCCGCGACAAACTGGATGACGAAGATGAGATTGCCGACCTCGATAGCGACCTAATCGAAGAGGGTGACCTCGAAGAAATCGCTGAAGAAGTCGAAAGCACCGACGATCCAGTTCGTATGTATCTAATGCAAATGGGACAGATCCCCTTGCTCACTCGACTGGAAGAAGTCGCATCAGCTAAAGAAATCGAACGCACACGAACCAAGTACCGCCATTGGATGTTGGCCACCGACTTCATGCTCCAAGGTGCATGCAAGCTGCTCGAGCAAGTTCGCGATAGCAAGCTCCGTTTGGATCGTACCATCGAAGTCAGCGTTACCAACGCGGCCGAGAAGAAAGCGATCATGAAGCGGATTGTTCCGAACGTGCATACGCTAAAGCACCTACTGCTCCGCAATCATCATGACTACTTCATCGCCATCAGCTCACGGCTCGATCAAGAGACCCGCGCTGCCGCTTGGAAACGCTTGACACGTCGTCGCAATCGGGCTGTTCGCTTGGTTGAAGAGATGAACTTGCGAACCAATCGCTTGGAGCCGCTATTTGCGAAACTGGAGAGCATCGAAGCTCGCATGCGTACGCTGAAGATGCAAGTTGAAGTGGCTCGTGAATCGGGCTACGTCGATGGACAATCGCAAGAGCAACTGCTCGAAGAACTTCGTTACCTGATGCGAATCACTTACGAAAGCCCAGCAACTCTGCGTCGCCGAGTCGAACGAACCGCAGCTCATCGCATTGAATACGATGCTGCCAAACGTGAACTGTCGGCTGGCAACCTTCGCTTGGTGGTTTCGATCGCCAAAAAGTATCGCAACCGCGGCTTGAGCTTCTTGGATCTGATCCAAGAAGGCAACACTGGCCTAATGCGAGCTGTTGACAAGTTCGAATACGAGCGTGGATTCAAGTTCTCAACTTATGCAACTTGGTGGATTCGCCAAGCGATCACTCGTGCGATCGCTGACCAAAGCCGCACGATCCGTGTACCTGTGCACATGATCGACACGATGAGCAAAGTGCGCATGGTGACTCGTCAATTGGTTCAAGAACTTGGCCGCGAGCCATCGGTTGAAGAGACTGCCGAACGCGCTGGTTTGTCGCTGGACGACGCCCGCGTCATCATGAAGATGGCTCGTCAACCATTGTCGCTCGATCAACCTGTTGGTGATCATGAAGACAGCTACTTTGGCGAGTTCCTTGAAGATCACCGCGACATCGATCCACTGTACGAAGCCAACCAAGAGTCGCTGAAGTTCCACATCGACGAAGCCATGCAGACCCTGAACTACCGCGAACGTGAAATCCTTCGCCTACGTTACGGCCTGGCTGACGGTTATGCTTATACGCTCGAAGAAGTCGGTCGCATTTTCTCGGTGACTCGTGAACGCGTTCGCCAAATCGAAAGCAAAGCGGTCCGTAAACTTCAACAACCTTATCGCAACAAGACGCTGATGAGTTTCCTGGATGGTGCTGAACCAACCATGCCCGAATCAACCGAATCAGCCAATTCCTAGTTCGCTCCAATCCTCATCTCGCTCGAATCAACTGGTTGGTCAACTGAGTAGCAGCGGTTGACCAGCCAAGATTCGACGCGACCAACAGAGCCGAGTTGCACAGCAGGACAACTGTGCAACTCGGTTTTTTCGTTGCTGGAGCAGATGTGATGTGCAGCTAACTACACCCCGGATCTGGTCGCGCTCTGCCGGTTGCCCTTCCGCAGGTCGCACTTTGGCTAATGGGTTTTGGTGGGTCGCACTCTGCCGGATGCGACCATTTTATCGCGACCTTAGTTTCATTCACAGCAACTGGTTCTCTAGCAGTGCCTGTCGACATCCCAGTCCGTTGGTTCGGTTTTCTGGAGCGCGGACGTCCCCGTCCGCTGAACCCGCAGCTTATGCAAACAAAACCCGCTTGGAATTAGCTTGAAAGGCGAGCAAGATTTTTTCACATACTTGATCGCCGGTGCCGCAAAGCGAAACGCACAACCGGCGAGTCCTTGCCGAAGCCACTTATGCTGGTTTGCTCACCCGTGAGCGGAAGAGCTGGCGAATAGGCCAAGTGATCAACGCAAACACTGCGTTGATCGTTCGAGCCACAAGAGCAAACAGACTTCGCCCCACAAGAACTGCCGGTCGGAAAATCTTCTTTACTGCTGGATACTTTTCATAAATCATGTGGCTGATCAAGATCAAGAAGATACCGCCAAACTTTACCGGTTTCTGAATATGGAAATGGGAGACTTCGCCATCTTCCCCCGTGACATGCTCTTCATGAATGACTGAGTATCCGAATATGGGCAGTTCCTGGCGCACGTAGGTCTCCCACACCAACTCTGTACAGAGCAAGGTCCCAACAAAACCCACTAACAGAAACGCGGTGTGCTCAAGCCATGGGTGTTTTGCCAAAAGCTTGATGCAATAACCCGCCACCATCCGCAAGGTGATAATCCCAATCGTGACACCCAAATAGACCAAGTAGATATTGGTGCGAGCGAACGCAACTGCAGCAACCACATTGTCAAAGCTGAGGCTGAGGTCAAGGAACGCGATTAGGGCTATTGTCTTTGCAAAGCTCGGCGGTTCGCGATGCTTGGTGGGATCCTCTTCATTGTCTTCACTTTCTGCAAAGTGGTCGCACATCAACCAGATTAGGTAACCGGCGCCCAACGCCATGAGCCAGTAGTTGTTGATGATATAAGAAGCCAGGAATAACGCGAGAATTCGAAAGCCATAAGCGCCAGCGTAGCCGACCGTCATCGCGACTTTGCGTTTCTTTTCATCCAGATGCGAGGCAAGAGCGGCAATCGCCAGCGCATTGTCTACCGAAAGTAAGCCTTCGATTACGATCAGAGCGATTACGATTTGCAGCGAAGCTAAGGTGAACACCGAGGCGATGTTGGAAGCGACATCAGCTTCTGCTAACAGGTCAAATATCATGAACTAAGAACCTCAAAATGGTTGCTGCAAGCCTCGAAGATTGACGGAACCAAACTCAAGCTGGCCTGACTCATCTGAAATCAAGCGGTCCAATTCCCATTTGGCAACGAAAAGGCAACGCAACGCCTCGTTAAAAGCCGAAATGCTTACTCGTCGCCGATCCCTAGGCGTATGCTACCCGTACTGGCGAGGAATTCAAGGCGTAAGGGATTGATCGACCGCTCGCGTTCTAACGACTCTAACAGGTAAGTGCGATACAAATCCAAATACTCATACGGGCCGATGCGACTACGCAAACAACTGCGAAATCGCGGTGCCTGTGCTGATCGGCAGCGGTCGCGACTGGGTATCGGTCACCTCAGTCTGGGGATCAATCCCCAATGCCCAGTACAGCGTCGCAGCGATATCGTCGGGCCGCACCGGATCTGCCGCAGGATAGGCACCTTGCGCATCGCTCTTCCCGTAAACCGCACCACCAGCCACTCCCCCCCCCGCCATCATAACAGTGTAGCACTCGGGCCAGTGGTTACGTCCCTTGCCATCGCGATCACCAATTTTGGGGCCTCTACCGAATTCGCCCATCCACAGCACAAGTGTCTCATCCAACAGCCCACGGCTTCTCAAATCTGCGATCAGCGTTGGCACCGTCTGGTCGGTGGTAGGTAACAAACGGTTCTTGAGATCCGTAAAGTTGTCTTGATGCGTGTCCCAGCCTTCGCTCCCCTTGCCACCTATCCCACTTGAATAATAAACCGTGACAAACCGCGTTCCGGCCTCGATCAGCCGCCGCGCTAGCAAACACGATTGACCATAAGTCGTCCGTCCGTAGGCGTCACGCAACCAGTCTGGTTCGCGTGAAATATCAAGCGCTTGCTTCAGCCCAGGAGCGGATAGAATCGACAAAGCTTGCTGCTGGAACGCACTCAGCCCCTGAGCGATCGTTGAACTCTCCTTCAAGGCCAATTGCGCATCAACAACATCCAATAGTTGACGGCGCCGTTCGAGCCTTGCAAGATCCACCGAAGCAGGTAACTCAAGCTCTGGCAGCGCAAACGCACTCGCATTCGGATCCGACCCGAAGTAAAACGGATCAAAACTCTTACCAAGAAAGCTCGCGTGCTGCCCAGGTGTCACTGATCCATCACGCACCACATGCGGAAACGAAACAAACGGCGGCATGCCCGGTTGTATCGGCCCAAGCAACTTCGAAACGACCGAACCGTAAGCTGGATATAGCTCCAGCGAATCGCGCAGACGCTGGTCATCGGTCGGCGGAGCTTTGCCCGTCAAGCAATAGTAGCCAGCTGAGTTGTGATTCTTCATCTTGTGATGGACCGAACGCACTTGGCCCCACACGTCCAGCGACTGAGCCCAACGTGGCAAGTGCTCACACACTTGCAAACCGGGAACAGCTGAAGGAATCGGATTGAATTCGCCGCGAATCCCCGTCGGAGCAGCTGGCTTCATATCGAACGTATCAATGTGGCTCGGACCGCCGTGTTGGTGTAGAAAAATGACGTTCTTCGCACGGATCCTTAATTTCGCTCGCCGTTCGGTATCAGCTGCCGAGGCGACGCCACTCAACAATCGCGGCAACGTCAAACCCGCCAGTCCAAGCGATCCGATGCGCAGTAAAGAGCGTCGATTTCCCCAAGCCTGCTGATAGTTTCTACAACTGTTCGATCGGTTCATGTCGCACCTTGGATGATTCGAGTCGACTACTAACCAAATTGTACTCGTTTCCAACGAACATTTGTTGCCACGACATCCGACTCTCTGGCAGTTGCCGTTTGCAATTGGTGCCACCCATAATCCTTCCTTCTCTCACAAGGTGCCACCCATCATATTTTTTGTTTGGCCGCAATAGATGCCAGCCACCAAAGACAAATCGGGTTAGGCGCCAGATGTATGCGAAATTGAGCAAGCAACTAGTGTGCTAAGTGCGTTTTGCTAGAACTGCAGCGACGAGGGCTTAGACAATAATCGAATCGCTCGAATTCGATGTCGAAACGCTGCTTCATCTTTAGCCCTGCAGCCAAGCGACAGCGCAAGCGGAGCAATTCCAATCCTATAGAACCGACAACGAACAGCCGACTCTAGCCTCAGTTAGCCGCGCCAACAAAACACGCAGCAGCTTGACGCTGGCCGCGATGGAAACGCTTGCCGTTGCGAGTTGCATCTGAGGCCATCGAATCGGGACTGCCTGCACACGATGCTCGGCCGAAGTAACGCTTGAAGTTCCACACCAGATCTCGCCACATCGAC
>JANRMD010000644.1:0-13256 GCA_033761895.1 Pirellulaceae bacterium
GGCCGGGGAGTGCAATAGGCCGTGGATCTCTGGACGATTAAAACTGGCGATACGATTGACCGTCGATTTCCCGTCTTTACCTTTCGCTCGATGGCCAGCGGCAGTTCGCAATTCACGCGACCGGGAATGCATGGCTGCGAAACCGAATGATTTCTCCATGTCCTGGGCTATTGTGCGGAAACGATTGACGGCCAATTGCATGTCTTGAATGCGACTAGTAAAGTCAGCCAGTCGCTGGTTCATGGCCGAACGGTTGACCACCATCTCACCGATCAAGGCCACCAAGCTGTCGATACGTTCCAGCGGCACGCGAAGGTACTGCCCGCTGTTGGACGGTTGGCTATCGACGGGCTTGGTTGCGGCCACGTTGCTCTGGAAAGTGATCGGCGAGCTGTCAACTTCCTGTGCTTCGCGGCTGGCTGCGTGCGCGATAGTAGGTCGCACGTTCGGCAGCGGGCTTGATTCACCGGCTTGCGTGGCAACAGCGGGCTTGTTAGCAGACTCGCAAGCGTGGTGAGTGACTTCGGTGTTCGACTGGCCTTGATAGGCCAACATCTCGCGATCGTAGCGGGCATAGAGACCGGCCATCGCCTCAGCAACTTCGACAATCTCCAGTGGACCGCTCGTCAAATCTTGAATGCGATCTGCGGTGACGAGCATCACTTCTAACTGCGAACTAGTCATGGGGTGATTCTTGTCAGACAGCGCATCGAGTAGGTCTTCCATGCGATGTGCCAGCCGAGTGATGCCTTCCATTCCGACGGCGCCTGCAGCACCCTTGAGTGTATGCGCTGATCGACGAACATCCGAAAGAGCCGAGTGATCGCTGAGGTTCTGCTTCAAGTGATCGAGACCACGGTAGATGGCTCGCAGCAGGTCCTGTGCTTCTTCGGAGAAGATGGCTTGAATCTCAGGCGAGACATCGACGCAGGCATTAAGCTGCTCGAAAGCTAACTCAAGATAAGCAGGATCGATGGGCTCCCGCGCGGGCTCTGAGTTTGCAATACTCGCGCGGGCCAAATCAGCGTTCGCATCAGCCTCGTCGGCCGTTGCCACCCGAGCGTTTTCTTCTTCACTAGCGTTCTGGAAAAGGTCCGCGAAGGTAGATTCGGTCGGTTCGATGTTATCTAGTGTCTGAAGATCGGTAGGCAGTTCGCCACCGAGCATCGCCGCGCATGCGATGGCGTATTCGTCGTCCGTCAAGCCTTCATCGTCCAGGGACTCGTCTGCCAAGAATGCTTCAATTAAGGATTCATCGATTACGTCTTCATCCGTATATTCTTGCGTCGTGTGTTCATCGGCATGATCTTCAGACGCTGATTCACATGGCGTTGGGCTGGACGTATCGGCTGGCTGTGAAGCGGTGAATTGTTGTTCGAAACGCTGATAGACATCCAGCAGGCTTTTGGCTGTTTCATCAAAATCAAAATCGACCGAAGAGAGTTCTTGGAGTTGGTCGGCAGTAACCAGCAGCAACTCAAGTTGGACCATGGTCAGTGGTTGCTTGTTTTCGGATAGAAAGTCAAGCAGATCTTCCATACGATGCGACAAGCGTGAGATGGCTACATAACCGACGGCGCCTGCGGCACCTTTAAGGGTGTGTGAAGTGCGGCGAACATCGGCTAAAGCGTCGAAATCGTTGAGCTGCACACATAGGCGGTCGAGACCATCGTAGATCGCGCGCATGTGTTCTTCCGCTTCCTCGCGGAATACCTCCACAAGTTCTTGAGGAATTTGGCCGCTGGCGCGAAGTTGCTGCTGAATCGCAAAAAGATCCATATCCAAGGTTGCCATCTGAGTTGCCGTTTGGGGTCCCGGTTTTTGATGTCATCAAAGAAGTCGGCTGGCCGCCGGGTTGCTACGGCGGACCAGCCTCAAGCGCTACCAAGTGTAAGCGCGGTCAGCTTAGACACCGACCGTTAACTTCGCTGGCTCTCGCTTGGCATGAGCCATTTTCGATACGGCTTCGATTTCAGTGACGAGTGCTTCGCCGCTGTCACAGTCGCTATCGAGACGGAACATAGAAACCGAGTCACCCAGTTGGTTGGCATACATTGAAAGAGACGCAACCGACTCAGTGCTGCTGCGAGCCTTCTCAGCGGCCTGTTTGGTGCTCGCAGAGATTTGAGTCATGGTGGCTGCTACTTCTTTGGCTGCGTTGGATTGCTGTATCGCAGCTTGGGAAACCGTCTGAATCAGGGACTCGAGGGCGGTTGAAACTTCGGTGATCTCTTCGAGTGTTTGACCGGCTTGAGTTGCAAGTTGGGTGCCTTCAACCACTTCGCGGGTCGCTTCTTCCATATCCGAAATAGCTTCGGAAGTTTCGGCTTGAATGGACTTGATGAGCGTAGAGATCTGCTTGGTTGCATCGTTAGAGCGTTCGGCCAAGCGTTCCACTTCTTCCGCAACCACTGCGAATCCGTGTCCAGCCTCGCCAGCCATCGCCGCTTGGATGGATGCGTTCAATGCAAGAATCGAAGTGCGGTCGGCGATGTCCGAAATCAACTGAACGATTTCGCCGATCTCTTGAGAGGATTCACCAAGTCGCTTGATGCGCTTGGATGTTGCATGAACTTGGTCGCGGATGCGTTCCATGCCTTCGACCGTATCGGACACAGCTTGATAACCGCGGTTAGCCGTTTCACGAGCCTTTTGAGCGACCACAGCCGAACCTTCCGATTGGTTCGATACCTGCTCGAATTCTTTGGTGATTGCAAGAACTAACTCGGACGTCAATTCGATACGGATCGACTGTGCATCAGTCTCTTCGGACAGTTTGGTCGACTCAGCAACGATTTCGTCAGCTGAGCTGGTAACCAGGTACGTTGCGTTTTGAACTCTTCGAATAATCGATCGCAATTGTTCGGTCATACTTTGTACCGAGCCTGAAATCGCGCCAGTGATATCGTCACGAATATCGAGGTTCACCGCTAAGTTCCCAGCAGCAATCTGCTCCATTTCATTGACCAGGCACTGAATTGAATCTTGGATTTGTTGACGTTCATCGTCCGATTGGATCAGGTTCAGAGTGTTATCGCACATCGCGTTGAGTGCCAAAGCCACGTCACCCAGTTCGTCCTGCGTAATGTGTTTTGCACGCGCATCAAACACACCGATACCCACTAAGCTCAACATTTCCTTAATCGAGTTGGCTTGTTTGGTGATCCGCCCAGCCACGAAGTAGATCGTGATGGCACCCACCGTTGTAGCGATTAATATCCAGAACAGACCTGTGCGAGCGATGGTGAAGAAGCCCAGCGGCGCTTTGATTTCAGCGTGGTCAATTTCGGATAGCAGAGCCCATTGAATTGGCTGCGATTTGCCGGGGATGCCTTCATAAATCGTAATCGGGGCCCAAGAGCTCAAAACGGGAACGTTCCGATAGTCGCGAATAATGCGAGTATCTGATGCACCTTGAAAGGCGCTTCGTGTGCCAACGGTATCGACTTTGAACTGCGGGTTCAAAATTGTAGTCCGCGTTTGTAGTTCGTCCAAGAAACGCGAATCGTTGCGGTACAGACCATCGCTTCCAACAGCGTAGGTTTCGCCGGTTTTTCCGAGGCCCGTGCGTTCATTCATGATTGAGGAGATGCGATTGATCGGTACCTGGAACAGTGCGACGCCGATTTTGGTGTTTCCGTCGAATACGGGTGCCGCCACGAAGCAAGCTGCGTCCTCGTAGGAAGGAGTGTAGTTTTCATAGTCAACCAGGTAGAACTCGTCGCGTGATTCGGCGGCAGCAGCCATACGGAAGGCTCGCGCAAAGTTGGTGTTCCTGTACGGGCCTGTGATCAGCGAAGTTGAAAAGTCGAGTTCCTTGAAAACCGAATAGACGATATCCCCTGATTCAAGGTCACATAAGAAGATGTCGTAAAAGCCAAACTTCTGAAGGTAGCTGCGAATAACGGGATGGTACTTGGCATGCAGACGGCTGAACTCGGTTGAATCGGCAGCCGCGTCGAGGGCTTCTTTTTGCCCAAGGGGATTAGGATTGGAGCTAATGTACTGATATTGCAGGTAGATCGAATCATCGTCGATCGCATCAAAATGCTTGGCCGAAGGTGGAGCGTTGTGTTCGGTTCGCTTGTGATATTCGGCGGAAAATTGCTTGTTGTAGTAGGCGAGTGTTTCGGCTCGCATCTTAGCCAGATCTTCAGCGGTAACGTTTGATTCTTCGCGAGCGCTCTTCTGTGCGGCTGGGAAAGCCTTCATGGCTTCCACAATCATTCTGTTTTCAGCAAAGGTCAGCATCTGGTCGCGGATCAACTGAAAATAGTCCGTGACCTGCTTGGCCTTGATCGTCTTTACCGATTCCAGTTGGGAGAAGGATTGCTTTTCAATCCCCTGATATGCGGACTGATACATCGAGTAAGCCACAACGGCCATCGGTAACAGGCCAACCAACAGCAACAGCGAATAGAGTTTGCTGGCGATACTTTTTCCCAACCATTTCTTCGGGTTGAGATGCGAAAAGAGCGACGCTAAGTTCATGTGGGGCAACCTCGTTAGAACACCGAATTCATAAACCACTAGTCGTCTGCGACGGCTGGTGCTTAGTCATGAAGCCGCGGCTGCTCTCGCTGAATGCGAGGCCGAGAATCCATGTTGACAAACAGAAGTACATGCCCCACAAACAGCATGCCCTACCGTTACCAAAAAGCAACTAAGAATCGGAAATACTTCGCAGATCGTTACAGCCTAACAGTAGATCTGGCTGTATCAGAACCACGGAAGCCGCATCGAGGGCCGCAACACCACTTGCATAGGCGGCTACGTTTCGCGACAACATGTGGGTCGAATCAGGGAGCGCATCGAGATGGCGAATTCCCAAGATACGATCGACCACCAAAGCGGTGCGCGTGCCCAGTCGCTTGCTTTGAACAACGATGAACTTCTCCGTTGGAACGGAACTCTCATCGTCCAGTTTCAGGAGCTTGCGAAAGTCAGTCACCGAAAAAATCGTTCCACGCAGGTTGGTAATGCCTCTCAACCACTCTGGAGTTCGTGGAAGCGCTGTGATCTTTCCGCAGCGCTCGATCTCTTCGACGCCTTCCAGCGGGATCGCGAAGCGTTGACGTCCGACTTCGAAGATCACGTATCGTGCTGACTTTTCAAGTTGTTTGCGGGCGTTGGTATCATCGGTTTCGAAAACACCCAAGATATCAACCAGTCCGTCAGTCCCGGCGAGCTGTTCGAGAGCGGCTGCGAGGTCGATGCCTACAGGGGATTCTCCAGTTATTGGTGCATTTGCGTCTTGGGTAAACGCAGTAATTGCCTGGTCATCGTCGAACCAATCCAGCGCGTCCGCTCCAAAAGCTGCCAGGAGCGCGTTCTTCAATTCTACGTTTGACTCAGCAACGTTATCTGACATGGTATTGAGATTCGCTAAGAGCTGGATGTTTATGGGCGAGTATGATGTGTCCGGATGTGTCCAGTGTGCCCAGAGAGTAGACTCGCGGGAAGCGGCGATGCAGCCCCAGTTGCGGTAAGTCGCTGGACGGTTGCCACAAGCAGTTCCATGTCGATGGGTTTGGAGAGGTACGCGTCTGCTCCTTGACGACCGCTCCAAATACGATCTTTCTCTTGGTCTTTCGCCGTAGCGATCACAACCTTGAGCGCCAGATCGGGGTCTGACTTGATAGTTCGACAGACTTGGTAACCGTTCTTCTTCGGCAACACCACATCAAGGACAACAAGCTCAGGGTGATACTCGAAAACAGCAGCAATCGCTTGTTCGCCGTCTTCGGCGGTTAGTACGTCAAAACCTGCCGCTTCAAGTGCCTTGGCAATTTGAACGCGTGTGGTGGGGCTGTCCTCGACGACTAGAATTCGCTTAAGCTCTGGCTGATGGGTATCGATTCCAGTTAGCTTTGCATTGGTTTGTTTAGAGCTGAGCATTACAGCCAAGCACCTTTCAGCTCCTCGAGAAAAGTGAGTGCACTTTGCTCGATTTGCGATCTCACTTGAGAATCTACCCGTACTAGACGTTGCATCTCGGTGAACACAAGTCCGCAAGTACCGATCAAGCTCTTGCCAAGTTTGTCGTAGGCTTCGATCGAAATCGGATCGATGGCTGTTGAACTGATTAGGCTCTTGATCGCAAACGCCCATGAGCGTTTTCTTAGAGCAGCGTTGTGTGCATCGCGACGCTCCATGGTCGCTCGGATGTGCTCCTGCACCGTCGTCGCTTGCTCATTTTCGAAATGCTCATCAGAAAACTCGAGCAAATGCAACAACAGCGCATTAGCTGTGGGAGCGGCGTATTCGATGCGGTCACCAATTTGCTTCTGCCGAAAATCGGCGAGCAGTGACTCGAGGTTGCATAGCAAGTTGATGCACACCAAGTCGAATGCCGCATCCTGCGCAGGGTCGTTTTCCAGAACCGTTGAAGTGCTAGAAAGTCGGCGGTACGTAGTTGAAGTTTGTGTTGCCTGAGTAGTCATAAAATGGTTGCCTGAGTTCTGGGGCGGAACACCTGAGTTACCGTGTTCAAGTCAAGCGGTCGTCCATGCTATGTGCATGGAATACCTAGGATCTTGTTGATCTGAGCGAGTAGTTCGTTTGCCTCAAATGGCTTGCGAATATGCCCGTCGCAGCCCGACATCTTGCCTCGCATTTTGTCGAACATGCCATCTTTCCCCGACAGGAGAATCACAGGAATCTGCGACGTGCTAGGGTGCTTCTTGACGAACTTGCACAGTTTGTAACCGTCAAGACGCGGCATTTGGATATCGGACAGAATGATGTCTGGCTTGCAATCGGATAGCAGCGTGAGTGCCTCGATGCCATCAGCGGCTGAAATGATCTCAAAGCCATGCAACGAAAGGGTCATGGCAACCACTTTGCGAATGGTGGCACTATCGTCAACCGCTAGGATTTTCAACTTGCGTTGCCCATCTGCGGGTGTTGCCTGTGGCTTGGCTGGCCGTGTCGATTTTGTCGACTGAGCCAGTGCAGCCAAACGAGCTTGTTCATTCTCGGCTTCTCTAGCGATTCGAGCCGCTTCAGCCGCTTGCCGAGCTGCTTCCGCTTCTTTGGCTAACCGAGCCTCTTCGGCGATTCGAGCTTCTTCGGCGAGTCGAGCCGCTTGCTGAATTTCTTCAGCGAGGCGAAGCTCTTCGGCTACGCGGGCTACTTCGGCGAGGCGGGCTTCTTCGGCGAGGCGGGCTGCAAACTGCAATTCTTCAGCAATTCGTGCTTCTTCGGCGATTCGCAGTTCTTCTGCCAAGCGGGCTTCTTCTGCGCGCTGGGCTTTCTCGGCGAGTCGTGCACGCTGGTTGCGTTCGAGTTCTTCGAGTTCAGCGACGGCGTCCTTGATTCCACTGAACCATTCGAGTCCGGCGAGCGCTACGCGATGGTCGGGAACAACGGCGAGTAACCGTTGCAACACGGCGACAGCTACGTCGTTGTTTTCACGAGTCGAAGCTTCGACTATCCAAGCAGCGATTCCGATCGAGTCGGGCCGGCTTGGCGAAAAATCTGTCATCCAGGTCACGATGGAATCGACTGACGCAGCAGCGTTCAGCTCGGCAAGGGGCGAGTTCATGGGCGTAGCAACTCAATATGAAGGGGCAAAGATGGGCAAAAGAAAGACCGTACACTGGGTGAGGTCGATTCGGCACAGAGAGCATGGGATCTCTTGAGCTGTATCGGGACTCAACATTCAGCAGCCGAAAACGTGGCGGCTACTTTTTCTGGTACTGATCAATGCCTTCTTGTTTCCAAACGGTAAGCGTCTTGGTGTCTTTGCTTTCGATTTTGACACCAATAGCGTTGACTGGATGATCGAATTTCTTCTGAATCTCAATCCAGTTCTTACGAATGTTTTCTGGGATGGCCATACTAAGAAACTCCGGGGCGGTGAGTAAAAAGTAACCAGGATGGTGAACTCTAGATTGCGGCTAAGAAAGACTCAAAGCGGAAGTGACATTTCCGTCCATGTTTTCTCCGATTTGAATGCTCCCTCCGATGGAAGAGTAGCAATTGCGCAAATCCACCAAATCGTTAAACAATGCATCTTTGTGCGAAACGTTGCCAACTACGGAAATCGACAAACTGCGAAGACCGTTAAGTAACACGTCGCTTGCAACCTGCTGGATCGCTTCAATGTTGACGCTATCGATGGCTTCGATAACGGAATCGTCTGGGATACGAGTTCCAAAGTGAAATTCTTGGGTGGCTATGCTCGATACGCGATTGGATGTCATGTCGGTACCAAGTCGACTTTGGCTTCGCACCTGCATTTTTGACTTCCAAAGTTCATCGGCTTCGACCGGACGTTCGCCAATCGACAGCATCAGTAATTGGCTCAAAGCCAGGTGAACGCTTTGGATAAGTTGTTCTGGTGAAGTCTGCCCTTGGATCAACAGAGCACCTGCGCGGCGATAGGCCAGCACGCTCGAATCGATGGAGTAGACCAAGCCCGATTGTTCGCGCAGAGCCTCGAATAAGCGCGAGCTCATGCCACCACCAAGCAGATTGGAGAGCACATGCATGGCGTAGCGGCGGTCGTCGTCATAGACGAAGGTCGGAATCGCTAGACTGAAGTAGCACTGCGAAATCGGCCGAGTAACCACGTTGACTCTGCCTGGTACGTTGACTGCACTCTGGGTGAGCTGTTGACGGTGTTCACCTCCGTCGCTCATGTTCCAGAACGCGTCTTCAACCTGCTCGACAATAGAGTCGTGGTTGACGGCTCCGGCAGCGGCCACAATGATTCGACTGGGGGTGTAGAACTGTCGCATGAAGCCGATCACATCGGACCGATCAATGGCCTCTACATTCTCGACCGTACCGATGACGGAACGACTTAATGGGTCATTGGGCCATAGAGATTGCTTGGACAGTTGCAAGACAAGATCTGCGGGATCATCTTGATAACTAAGGATTTCCTGCTTGATTACGTCTTTCTCGCGTTTGAGTAACTCCGCCTCAACAGAGCTCTCAACAAGCATATCGCCGACCAAGTCCATCGCGTACGTGACATAGTCTTCAAGGACGTGGGCGAAAACGCAGGTGTAGTCAGGGGCTGTAAAGGCGCCGAAACAGCCACCCGCCAAGTCCATCGTGCGCGCCAATTCTCGCCCATTGCGTTGCGGTGTACCGAGAAACAGGGCGTGTTCGCATACATGAGCCAAGCCTAGCTTATCGAACGGCTCGAGTTGAGGACTTGCATCGATTAGAACGGATATGCCAGCGCTGCGAGTACTGGGAACATGTTCGGTAACGACCCGAACACCGTTTTTTAGTTGCGCGCGTTGGGTCTGGATGTTCATCAGAAGCGTCACTGGGGCAAGTAACTTAGTGGGGCCCAAATTCCTGGACGGAGGGGCAAGCCACTGAAAAATGGAACGTGCAATCATAGCCCCCAGCCCAATGCGAAGACGCGTTTAACTGTCAACCCGGTGGATTAGTTGGAATCGGCACTGTCAACTGGGATAGCCTTGACGGTTATGGCGGTCGCAACTGCATTGCGTAAGCTGCGCAACCCGAGAGATTAGGGCAGCCTGCGATTCAGGGCAGATTCTGCTAAACTCTTACCTTAACCCAACAACTACAACATGATTTTTTGGAGTCTGGCGATGCGTTCACTGGTTAAGATTTCACTGCCCATCATTTTTAATGCACTGCTAGCCATCGGATTAATGGCCCAGCAACCCGCCATAAAACTATCCGAGTTCATTTATGAGAAAGCTCCCTTCCCATCCTGCCATGCAAGCACCATCGAAGAAAATCAAAATGGGAAACTGGTGGCGGCTTGGTTTGGTGGCACGGATGAAAAGAATCCCGACGTAGGGATTTGGTTTTCAATCCGGGACAATGGCGCATGGTCAGCGCCGGTGGAACTAGCGAACGGGATTCAGTTTTTGCAGCTCGATGGAACTCCAGTCCGCCATCCATGCTGGAACCCGGTATTGTTCCAGCCCAAGAACGGTCCCTTGATGTTGTTTTATAAAGTTGGTCCAACGCCCAGTTCATGGTGGGGTATGTTGATGACCAGTTCCGGTGGCGGCGCAACGTGGTCGCAGCCGCGGCGTTTGCCCGAACAGATCGATGGCCCAGTTAAAAATAAACCCGTCCAGTTGCCCAATGGCGACATTCTGTGTGGCTCAAGCACCGAGCATGATGGTTGGCGCGTGCATTTCGAAGTGACTGCGGACCTCGGCAAGACCTGGACGCGTATTGGGCCTGTGAACGATGGCAAGAAGTTCAGCGCTATTCAACCAAGTATCTTGATGTTGGGCGGAGAAAATCTATTGGCCGTGGGCAGAACCCGACAGGGAAAGGTCTTTCAAATCGCTTCAGCGGATTTAGGCAAAACATGGGGAGAAATGGAAGCCAGCAGTTTGCCCAATCCCAGCTCTGGTACCGATGCGGTGACGCTCAAGGATGGGCGACATCTGATGATTTACAATCACACCGCCAAAGGACGCTCGCCGCTGAACATTGCGGTGTCTCGCGATGGCAAAACGTGGCAAGCGGCTTTGGTCCTAGAAGACCAACCGGGCGAGTATAGCTATCCGGCCATAATCCAAACTAAAGATGGCATGGTGCATGTCACTTACACTTGGAAGCGAGAAAAGGTCCGTCACGCAGTGATTGACCCAACTCAGCTGCAACCCGCAGACATGATTGATGGCAAGTGGCCCAAGTAACTGACGCAAAGCCTGAAAACCAAATGTCAGCCTGTGCCATGCACAGGCGTGGGCTTCGAGATATAATCGTCCCCCCTCGAATAATCTAGGCGAATAATCTAGGCGAATAATCCAGATTCAGGCTGCGAGGGACTGGGTGCATCCGGCAGAAGCAACCCACTTGCAGCATTAGAAGGACGAATGATGAACGATAAACCAGTGGCATTGGGGCTGCAGGCGAGTTTTGGGTTTGGCGATCGAATTGGATTGGCCACCCCTGGGCATGTGGCATCGATGAAACGCTGCGGAGCAGGTATCGCACCGATCTATCCGCAGCAATCGATTCGCGAGATGACCCGCACCGCTCGCTCGCCGCAACAAGTGATGAACGATGCAATGTCTGGAGCGCGAGCCGCCGGTTGGACTGACCCGATTGGGGCAGATGCCGATCACCTCAAGACAACGGCCGATGTCGATGTCACCGCCTGTGTTGGTTTCACGTTCTTTACCATCGACCCGAGCGGCTATGTGGATCAGCGGGCGGACGATTACGATGAAGCCACGCTCAAAGAGAAGTTCGCGGATGCTCGGGCTTCGGCGCTATGGTTTGACAAGTATGTTGGCAAATCGATTACGCTGGCCACCGGCACTCGAGTCGAGTTGACCGAGCAGGCGTGTATGCGTGCTGCGGTCAAATACGGTCGTGCAATTGCGCATGCACTTGAGTTAGGCGATTACATCGAGAACGTGCAACGGACTGCCTATCGCGAGCATGAAATCGAACTGTCCGTTGACGAGACTGACCAACCGACGACACTCGCCGAACACTACATCATCGCTGAACAATGTTTGGCGGGTGGTATGAAGCTGGTCAGCCTTGCGCCGCGTTTCATCGGTGACTTCGAAAAGGGTGTCGACTTTAAAGGGGATCTGAAACGATTGGAAGCTTCGTTGCACGATCATGCCGCGATTGCGGAATTGCTCGGACCTTACAAACTGAGTCTGCATTCCGGCAGTGACAAGCTGTCGATGTACGGATTGTTGGCTAAAGCCACCCGTGGTCGCTTTCATGTCAAGACGGCGGGAACCAGTTACCTTGAAGCTCTGCGCGTGGTGGCGCGGCATGAGCCGAGCGCGTTCCGTGAGATCATCGAATTTGCACGATCCCGATACGACATCGATAAAGCCACGTACCATGTTTCCGCCACTTTAGCCGACGCGCCAGAGTCTCAAGACGCCACCGACGAAGTACTTGAGAGCGAATACCTCGAGTGCTGGAAAGACGTTCCTCAAGGCAAGGGCTTTACCAAGCCCGGTCGCCAGATCCTGCATTGCACTTTTGGTAGCGTGTTGACTCATCCCAAGTTTGGATCGATCGTACGCGACTGCCTCAAGGCGCACACCGACACTTATTGTGCTGTCCTCGATGATCATTTCGGAAGGCACTTAGACGCATTGCAGAGTGGCATGAACTAATGCTTGACAATTTGATTTTGGGGTTGATTTTCCAGTGCATTGATTTGATTAGCCGGAAGGCGCTAGCCTCGGTTGTGTCGAGAATCGGGGCTAGGGTCTTTTGACGTTGCACGTTTCGGGCTTTCAGAACCCGAAGCGTTAGCGAGGGAACGAGTTACAGTGTCGACTTGACGATGCAAAAAGTTCCCTCGCTAGCGCTTCGGGTTATGAAAAGCCAAGCAAAACGTCATCCGGATCGCTACGGAGCAGCCAATAGTGCAACATCAAAACTAGCGCGTTCCGGCTGATTTTACAAACCCCAAACTCAAATTGTGTCGAAGCGCTAGTCGTCGAGCGAATTGAGCCCCAGTTCGTTAGCGGGGACGTCGAGCAAGTTCGGTTTGTTGCCAGAGTCTGCGGGGAGCCCTTTACGAAGGGGGTCGATTCGGTCACGTGGACGAACTGGCGTTAGGGGTTTGTCGGTCGCGCGAACAATGAGTTCACGATTGCGGACTGCGACCACTTCCACCCGCCAACCAGCGTCAATATAACCAGCTTCGGCAAACGCATTGTAAGTTCGATGGTCAATCGTGATCTGGCCACCGGGCATCAGTGGATACTCGCTGACGACTACGTATCCGACTAACTCGTTCGAGATGCTCTGCTTTTCGTTCGGCTCCGCGGGTGGTTCGGGCGGCAATCCGAGCACGATGCGCCTACCGATTGGCGTGTGAGGCCAGATGCGAATCGCGACTATACCGAGAATTGGAATTGTGGCGGCGACTAGAGTCAGCATGGTCATTCCAGAAGTCGTACCGCTGCGAAACCCGAAAACAATGCTTCCGATCGCTGCAACTAGCGAAAGCAGAATCAGCATACCTGCGCTGGGGACATACAGATCGACCAACGCCAGTACGATGGCAGAGATGTAGAGAATAATCGCGATGTAAAAGGAGTCCACTGGCTTTGGCTGCTATGGGGTGAATCTTGTTTGGCTTGTGGAATTTTTCGTGCACTTGTGTCGCAAGCGCGGTTCCGACTAACTGCAACTATGGTACCTTAGTCCATTGAATGCTGAGCAGTGTCGGTTCGTCAAGCTGCCTTCGAAACAGCATTTGCGGAGAATTGATTCATGTTGATTGATGTGAAAGGCGACCTGGTTAGGGT
>JANRMD010000645.1:0-5670 GCA_033761895.1 Pirellulaceae bacterium
AACGAAAGCGATTGTTCACCATTCAAAAGTGAATTTGCATCGACGGTTACGGAAGCACAACAAACGGAAGTGTTGAATTTGCTTTCCCAAGCGGAACGAGAGATAGCCGACAACGAACATGATCCATCGCAAGCAATCCAAACGCTGACAAAAGCCACGCAGATTGCTCCTGAATTCGCCGAGGCACGCTATCGCTTAGGCAAACTCCTATTTCGGGCTCGCAAGTTCGATTTAGCGCATATCGAGTTCATGGCGGCGCTGAACGAAGATATCTGTCCGCTGCGTGCGGTCGATGAAATCACCACTTCCATTCGACGGGTCAGCGAGGAGTTGAACGTGCCGGTCGTTGATTTCGAAGAGAGCTTAAGACATCAATGCAAGCAGGAACGCGGCCATCCGAGTTTGGGCGCAGACTATTTTCTGGACCATGTGCATCCAACAATCGCAACGAACAACCTACTTGCGCTATGGATCGTCGATGAACTTCAACAGGCGAAAATTATTGGTGGCGAGAGATTGTTCAGCCATCCCCAGTCTCAGCTTGAGCTTGATGCAGCCAGTAGACGCGTTATGAATCGTATCGATCAACGAGCCCATGGAGTCGCCCTGCGCAACCTCGCAAAAGTTCTACATTGGTCGGGCAAGTTTGCGGAGGCCGCGCCACGAGCGACCGATGCCCTGGAGTTGCTCGTCGATGATCCTGAAAGCCGCTATGTGCTTGCCGATTGCCTACATCATCTGGGGGACGACACTGCTGCTTTGGCTCAATATGAATTGCTATTCAGCGGTCCGAAGGATTGGAGTAAAGCTTACTTGCCCTACGCGGACTTGCTCGTTGAGCACTCCGAGTTCGCTCGGGCTAAGCCGTATCTGATTCTGGCTCTAGTTGTCGATCCAGCCAACGCTTACACGCACTATTTGTTGGGTCGCACACATTTGGAACTCGGCGAGTACAAGTTCGCTGTCGATAGTCTGATCGAAGCCAATCGTATTTATCCTAACGAACCAGCGACATTGAAGTTGTTGAAGGAAGCCCAAGAGAGACTTAGAAACACGGCCGCTGATGCGGTTGAATGAGTAATGACTAGTTAATAATGCTTCAATTTTAAGTCACCCGTGCCGCTAGCGGGCGAGGACGCCCGCGCTCCGAAAAACCGGACTCTCTCAGTCAAAGAAACCGGATTGTGAGAGTCGCCCGAAAGTCCGTAATTCGAAAGCGAACCCAACCCTTCGTTGCGAAGCCATGCGTCAACCCTCGACCAGGTGACGGTTCCCATCGGAGCGCGGGCGTCCTCACCCGCAGCACCCGCCGCTTATGCAAACCTTAGCAAGGAAGATCTAAAGAGCGCTCGGCAGGAACGAAATCTTTCCAAAGTAAAAATGCAAAACGGGGAACCGATCTCAGTTTTTGTGTTCATGGTTAGCACGTGCTAGAATAAGTACCCCGAATGCTCAGTTTTCCCGCGAGGGCTCTTGCCAAGTGCAACTGCTTCCTGCGACTACTTGCTGCTGAGTATGACACTTGGTTGCACCTGGCAGGAGCAACCCACGAGCACACATCACCATGCATCCAGCGCGACTCATTTATTCTCGACGGCATGCAATTCAATCTGCAGCAGGTTTGGGCTCGTTGGCTTTGGCGAGTTTGTTGAATGCCGATGGAAGTAGCGCTGAACGAACGGAGGGCAAGCATCCTCACTTTCAACCGCGCGTCAAACGCGTTATCTGGTTGTTCATGCATGGTGGCCCAAGCCATGTGGACTTGTTGGATCCGAAGCCAGATCTTGTCAAGCTTGCAGGTCAGCCGCTGCCGGATAGTTTTGGTGAAGTGGCTACGCGTCGCAAAGTGGCTACCAATCCTTTGCTGCCACCCATCAAACCGTTTCGCCACTATGGACAATCGGGACTGCCTGTCAGTGACTTCTTACCCGAGACGGCTCAGCTAGCTGACGATCTTTGTATCTTGCGAAGTGTTCACGGCGACAGTGTCAATCATCCGCAGTCGGTCTATCAGATGAACACCGGCAGTGTGCTCATGGGACGCCCCAGTGTCGGCAGTTGGGTTGCATATGGACTGGGAAGCGAAAATGAAAACCTGCCTGCATTTGTTGTTTTGCCCGATCCAGCCGGAGGACTGAAAGGTGGTCCGCCAGCTTGGGGAAGCGGTTTTTTGCCTGCGACGTATCAAGGTGTCACGATGCGTTCGGGGCCGCAGCCAATTTTGCATTTGCAGCCGCCGGCTGAGTTGGCCCGAACTGAGTTGGCCCGAGTCGGCAATCGTCGCACACTGGACCTGATCCAGCAGCTTAACCGCGAACATCTCGCCGCTCGTGACAATGACGATGAACTCTCGGCACGTGTCGGCGCCTACGAGCTGGCGTTTCGTATGCAAGCCGCTGCACCTGAGCTGGTCGAGCTGAAAACGGAGTCGGCCGACACACTGCGGATGTACGGCGTCGACCGACCCGCGACCCAGGAGTTTGGTACACGTTGTCTTTTGGCACGACGCATGATTGAACGTGGCGTGCGATTCGTTCAAGTGTATTCGGGTGATACGAACGGCTGGGACGCGCATAATGATGTGCTCAAGAATCATACAATGATGTGTGGCGCTACGGATCTGCCGGTCGCTGGATTGCTGCGAGACCTTAAGCAGCGTGGACTGTGGGACGACACGCTTGTGATTTGGGGAGGCGAGTTTGGGCGCATGCCCATGAGCGAGTCGGGCACAGGCCGCGATCACAACCCTTGGGGCTATAGCGTTTGGCTGGCGGGCGGTGGTGTCAAGGGTGGCATGGCTTACGGCGCCACAGATGCAGTCGGCCTCCGAGCCCAAGAGAATCCAGTCCATATCCGCAATCTGCATGCAACAATCTTGCATTTGATGGGCCTTGATCCCAAGGCTCTGTCGTTCGCTCACAATGGGCTAGAAGAGCGATTGATCGGGCCAACGAACGACGTTGAGATCGTACGCGAGATCCTCTCATGAGCGTCAGCCATCCTCTGCGGACGTCGATCCTCGCGGGCACAGTGTATGTCGCCGCGTATCTCACCACATGCATCACGCCGAGTTCTGCGTTGGGAACGGACCCTGAAGTGGCCGAATCCAAACGCAAGGTCGACCACTCCGCAGCCGATCAACGAACGTTTGAAGAAACACCGCTCAACGACAGCGATTTCGACCATTGGTCCTTCCGATCGATTGTTCGTCCAGAACTGCCCATCGTAAAGTCGGCGGAATGGTCTAGGTCAGCCATCGATCGTTTTATCGTGAGCAAGCTGGACGCGGCTGGGATTCCAACGGGCACCCCTGCGGCGAAAAACATCTGGCTGCGCCGCGTCAAGTTGGATTTGTTAGGCCTTCCGCCAACTACGGAAGAGCTAATCGAGTTTGAACTCGATACAGGAAGCGATGCTTACGAACGGATGGTTGATCGCTGGTTGAGTTCCCCGCGGTTTGGTGAACGCTGGGCGCAGCATTGGCTCGACTTGGCGCGCTTTGCGGAAACCGATGGATTTGAACATGACAAGGTGCGCGAAAATGCGTGGCAGTATCGTGACTGGGTCATCCATGCGCTGAATTCGGATATGCCCTACGATGAATTCGTACGACTGCAAATCGCGGGTGACTACAGTCCCAGTGCTGATGATCGCATTGCCACGATGTTCTGTTTGGCCAGCGCGGACATGCCCGACTTGAACAACCAAGAACTGCGCCGTCACGATCGCTTGAATGAACTCACCTCAACAGTTGGTGCAACGTTACTCGGGTTACAGATGCAGTGTGCCCAATGTCACGATCACAAATACGATCCAATCAGTCAAGCCGATTTCTTTCGCTTGCGGGCGATCTTCGAATCGGCAGTTCCTGAACTGGTTCGCGACAAGCCCTACAACGTATTCGAAAGACAGACAGAACAGACGGCACGCTTTTACTTTCGCGGCGAACTCAATCAACCTGGACCTGTAGTTCGGGCTGCGTTTCCTCGTATCGCTGTCAGAAGAGAACTGGCATCCGCAAGCAACTGCGATGCAAGCCAACCGCGAGAAAGCTTTGCAAAATGGTTGTTTGATCCCACTAATCCGCTCACTGCTCGAGTGATTGTCAACCGCGTTTGGCAGCACCACTTTGGTCGTGGCCTGTTCGAAAACCCGAGCGACTTGGGAGTTGTACCAGGTGGTCCAACGCATCCGGAGTTGCTGGATTGGTTGGCCAGTGAATTGCAACATCATCGGTGGAGCTTGAAAGACCTGCATCGTCAAATTGTTTTGTCAGCCACCTATCAGCAGGCTAGCTTGCGAACCGAAAGCGATGCAGCGTGGAGCAAGCGGCTTGAATTGGATCCTCGTAACGAACTGTACAGTCGCTTTCCTCGGCATCGGTTGGATGGTGAGACGATTCGCGACAGCATGCTCTCAGTTGCGGGTTTACTGGACGTTCGCGCAGGTGGTCCCGGGGTGATGCCTCCCTTGCCCAACGAGTTAACAAGTACGTTGCTTAAGGATCAGTGGAAAACGAGTCCCGATGAAGCGGATCACGCGCGTCGGAGCATTTACATTTTTGCGAGACGCAATCTGCGCTATCCGCTGTTCGACGTCTTTGACCGCCCCGACGCCGGTACCAGTTGCCCGCAACGCGATCGGTCGACAACGGCCATTCAGTCGCTGCAAATGCTCAACAGCGACCTCAGTCTACGGTGCGCTGCCGCGTTAAGGGAACGATGGCGTGAAGACCGCGAGCATGTCGACAACTTGCAACAAGCTCACATCTCTCGCCTGTTTTTGCGAGTCTTTAGCCGAAAACCGACTCCGAGCGAACTAAAAGCACTCACTGAATTCCTGAACGATCCGAATTTGGATCCGAATTTGGATCTCGAAACCGCTGCTTGTTTAGCCATGCTGAATTCGAGTGAATTTATCTATGTGGATTAGTAACGATGAATAGTCTGCCTGAGTTAATACCCGTAGCGGAATGCGTCAAGCATTTCGAGAGCACTAAGCACACTGAGAACACTGAAGTCGCTGCCGAGAGCCTTGACGGCTTCCGCTACAGGTCACGCTGGTGTGGATTGTGGATTGGGGCCGCGTTTGTGCCGCTGATGTTTCTGGCGGGCATCCTGATCTTGGTTGAAACCAAGAAAGGTCGGTTGGTCATTGAATCTGAAGTAGCCGGAGTCAACGTAACGCTGCTCCGGGATGGCGAAATCTATGACGAGCTAAAGCTTGAGCCCGGTACAAATTCAACGACCTTGCTAGCAGGTCAATACAAGATCGTGGTGGATGACGCCAAGGACATTGTGCTGCTCGATGGAGGCAAAATTGAGATCAAGCGGGGTGACGTCGTTGTCGCAAGAGTCCGACCAGAGCCAAAACAGCTGACGGAAGCAGAGTTCGAAAATGTGGAGCCAATCTACGATGGTAAAGGAGTTGGCGAATGGTTAGACATCGTAGCTCGCGAACGAAACGCGACTAAGGCGCGCACTGCGCTCGTCGCCGTAAAGTCACTGCTTAACCCTGAGAATGCTCCGCTAATCAGTAAGCGTTTGGTTCAAGTCATGGCAACACTTTCCGACGATTTGGCGCAATCGCGTGCCGTGATTGAAACTTCCAGCGTTCCACAACGAGGCACAACGCAGTCCGTACGGTATTCTTCAACCATGGACGAATTGG
>JANRMD010000646.1:0-11392 GCA_033761895.1 Pirellulaceae bacterium
CTCTGTCAACAGATTTTTGGGTTGATCGCACTCGAGTACTATTAACCGCACGGCGTTAGCCGCGGTTTTCACATTGCGGAAACCGGTGCTAACGCACATCGGTTAATGTGTCTAACCCCAAAATCTAATGTGGACAGAGCACTAGCAACTGCGGTTCAAGACGTGTTTCACATCGTTACCGAAAGGCCCAGCATTGGCGCAAGTCATTAAACGTCAATGTCTTATGGTCGATGCAGATCCACAGTGACCGATTCGGAACACCGAATAAAATTTTCTCTATTTACGTAGACGAGTAATGTCTTCACAATGCTCGCGAGTTGGTCGTTCTTTCGAGGGGCGACCGCCTACACACGGCTCAACGGATAGAGCCAACCAAAGGGTCGAATGGTACCTCAGCGATTTTTATTGTCTGCTTGAAAGCAGCATCCGATCGACTACGAGGAATAACCCACGCAAAACATTAGCAAGGAGTGCTGAACGTGCGAGTATGGAGTCTACTGACTACGTTAGTCATCGGTAATCTTTTGACTGCCTCACTGGCGGTTGCCCAAGCCCCTGCTGCTGGAGGAGCCGCTGCGCCCGCCCGCCCAACCATCGCTCTGGTCGATGTTGGACACATCCTGAAAAATCATCCTACGATGAAAACAGAGATTGAGCGCATCGAAGCATCGATGAAGAAGGCAGACGAAGAATTCGCTGCCAAGCGTGATCAAATCATCAAGCAAATGGAGCAGCTTCGTGAGCAATTCACCGAAGGCACTCCTGAGTACGAAAAGCAAGAAAAGTTAATCGCTGAAGCCGACACCAACTTCCGTCTCGAGCTGGTCAAGAAGCGCAAAGAGTTCGATGAAGCTCGTGCTGGCGTGATCTTCAAGATCTACACCGACCTGAACAATCTGATCAAGTACTACTGTGATAACACGGGCGCGACGCTGGTGATGCGAGTCAATCGCGAAACCATGGACCCCAAGAAGCCAGAGACTATTCAAATGGTTCTATCGCAAGAAGTGCTGTACTTCCAACCTTCTGCCGATATCACCGAATGGGTATTGAAGGGCTTGAACCAACAAGCTCCGCAAAACAATGGTCCGCAACCCACGGGTATAACCGGTGGAACGGCAGAACGTAACAACCCCAAGGCGGGCGTTCGCAAGTAGTTTCCGCTTAGTTTAACTTTTTAGTTTCAATCATGAGCGTTCAAGCCGAAAAGAGATCTGTTTGAACGCTCGTTGAGTTGCTCACAGACAGGGAAGTCATGCGGGCTGGAAGATTCCAACATACGATTTCGCATCCATGTCACGTTAGCGGTCGCGGCTACTGGAGTGGCCAACCGATTACGTTGACGTTCTTGCCTGCGCCAGCCGAGACCGGTGTGCGTTTCGTACGCACCGATCTGCCGGATAGGCCAAGCGTTGAAGCGATCGCCAACAATCGTGTCGACATGCAACTGCGAACTCGTTTGGCCAAAGGCCCAGCGGTCGTTGACATGGTCGAGCACGTAATGGCAGCTCTCTATGGCATGCAGATCGACAATGTTGAAATTCATTGTACGGGCTGTGAAATGCCCGGCCTGGACGGCAGCAGTTTAGCCTACGTGTTGGCCCTGGATGACGCTGGCCGCACTCCACTGCGGAATCGTCGTTCGACCTTACGAGTTAACAAACGCGTGCGCATCGGCGAAGGCGCCCAGTGGATCACGATCGAACCCACCGATAGTGACAGCCTGGAGCTTGAATACCGTTTGGACTACGGTTCGAACAACCCGATCGGCACAGCGACTTATGCGACCAAAATAAATGAAGACGCGTTCTTCCATCGTTTGGCGCCAGCTCGAACCTTTATCAGTCTCAAAGAGGCTGAGCAGTTGCAAGAGCGTGGATTGGCCAAGCACGTTACGACACGAGACTTGTTAGTATTCGATGTCGACGGACCAATCGACAACACATTGCGATTCAATGACGAATGTGCCCGACATAAGGCATTGGACCTGTTAGGTGATCTAGCGTTAACTGGCATTGATTTGGTAGGAAAGGTCGTCGCTTATCGCAGCGGCCATCAAATGAACGGTCGGTTGGCGGAACAATTGCGCAGAGAATTCCTTTCATCCCAAGGTCATAAAGACCAGGGCAATGAAGACCAAAGCGGTGACAACCGCACCCGTAAAGCGGCTTGAGCTTGTACTACATCAAAATTGCTTGGAAAGCTGATTCAAGATGTCCACAATGATCGCACATACAGCGGTAGTTGACCCGCGAGCAGAACTCGATGACGATGTGCGCGTGGGCCATCATTGCGTGATCGGTCCCAATGTTAAGATTGGCTCGGGAACACGACTTGAGAATAACGTAACTCTGACTGGGCACTGTGTCATCGGTCGGAACAACCATTTGTTCCCTGGCGTAGTTGTCGGTGCGGAACCGCAGGACTTGAGCTATAAAGGCTCGCCGACGCAAGTCATCATTGGCGACGGCAATGTGCTCCGCGAATCGGTGACCGTCAATCGAGCCACTGAAAAAGAAGATGGTATCACTTCGGTTGGCAACAACTGCTACTTGATGACATGCAGCCATGTAGCTCACGACTGCAAAGTCGGTGACCGGGTAATCATGGCCAACAATGTGATGCTCGGCGGACACGTACATGTGCAACACGATGCGACACTTAGCGGCGGCGCGGCCGTGCATCACTTTGCATCGATCGGTTGTTACAGCTTTGTCAGCGGACTCAGCCGCGTGCTCCACGATGTGCCCCCTTACATGCTGGTCGAGGGCTTCCCAGCACGACCTCGCACTGTAAACGTAGTTGCTCTCAAGCGTAAGAACTTTTCCAACGAAGCCATCAAGATGTTGATGGAAGCTTATCGCTTGCTGTATCGCTCTCGGGTTGGCATGGAACACGCATTCGAAATTCTGTCAGGCGGCAAGCCCATGTTGCCCGAAGTCCAAGTACTGTTCGATTTCATCGGTGATTCGCAATTGGGTCGCCATGGTCGTGGTCGTGATCGGAGGAAAGCAGCATGAGTGCCTTGCGTTTGGCAGTTGTCGGTGCCGGTCATCTGGGTCGAATTCACGCGAAGCTTGCGAAGTCGAGCGAGCAATTCGAAGTGGTTGGTGTCGCCGACCCCAGTCCAGCCGCTTTGCAAATGGTGACCGATCAACTCGGTCTACCAACGTTCACAGATTACACTCAATTGCTCGGTAAAGTCGACGCAGCCATTGTTGCCGCGCCGACTGTTTTGCATTACGAAGTCGCCAGCGCACTGTTGCGTTCTGGCGTGCATGTGCTGGTTGAAAAGCCGCTTGCTTCTTCGCCGGAACAAGCTGGACGATTGGTCCAAATCGCTCGACATCATCACCGTGTGTTGCAGACCGGTCACGTCGAACGTTTCAATCCGGTTTGGACCGCTGCCATTCCTCACCTGCATCATCCCAAGTACATCGAAGGCATGCGTGCCGGTCCATACAGCGGTCGCAGCACCGATATCGGCGTTGTCATGGATCTGATGATTCATGATCTGGATCTCGTCCTCTCGCTGGTGAAATCAGAGATCACTCACATTTCGGCCAGCGGTATTGCCGTTGTCGGCGGTCACGAAGATATCGCTGAAGCTCGGATTGAGTTCGCAAGTGGCTGCATAGCTTCGCTGCGAGTTTCGAGATTGGCCACCCAAGCCACGCGTCGTATGCAAATCTTCGCAAGCGACAGTTATGCCAATATCGACTTCTCAGCCTCCGAAGTCCAAATTGTTAAACCTAGTGACGAGATTTTGCACCGTGAGGTGTCGCTCGATCGCATGACAGCCGCAGAAAGAATGGCGGCCAAAGATTCGATCTACGGCGGATTGCTTTCGATGGAGACCATCACAGCTCCCTCGCGAAACGCCATTCTTGATGAACAAAACGATTTCGCGTTGAGTATCCGTTCCGGTTCGGCACCCTGCGTGAGCGGTGAAGATGGATATCAAGCGGTTGACGCAGCCGCTCGGGTACTCGAAGCGATCGCCGATCATCGCTGGGATGGCATTCACAGCAAGCCATGGCGGATTGGAGCCTTAGCCGAAGTGGAACCTCAAATCCTATCGATCACCAAGGCCCAGCAAGCCGCCGCGCAAACCAAGCGACTGGCAGGCTAGTGGATTAGCCGCAGTGTGCTAGCACCGGTTCCCTGCGGCGAAAACCAGAAGCTTACGCGTCTCGGCTGATATCACAAACCCCAAACCGCCGCGCAATCCATGCGACTGGCAGGCTGCGATTGATGCGAAATCTTGGACTCGACTTACTGAGATTTGTAGCCGTTTTCTTGGTGCTTGGGCGTCATTTGCATCTGCCCCCGGATGTGTCACCGATCCTTACGACTTGGAAACGCGGTGGTTGGGTTGGCGTCGACTTGTTCTTTGTCTTGAGCGGGTTCTTAGTTTCTTCGCTGCTCTTCAGAGAGCATCTTCGAAGCGGTTCACTTGACGTCAAGCGATTTTTGATTCGTCGCAGCTTCAAGATCTATCCTGCCTTTTGGTGCATGCTGACGTTCACCTTGATTGTGCTGAACATTCAAGGGACTCCACCGACCAAGCAAGCACTTTTTGGCGAGCTTTGGTTTCTTCAAAATTATGTAGGTGGCATCTGGCCCCACACCTGGTCGTTGGCCGTTGAAGAACATTTTTATCTCGGTATCGCGGCACTGTTTACAATCGTACTTGCATGGCGGCGCAGCAAAGATTTCGATTGGATTCCGTTCACGTTTTGGGTGGTTGCGCTCGGCTGTTTAACGTTTCGTGTACTTAACCTAGTGCTCTATCCCGAGTACTCGCATTTTGCGTACCTTGCCGGCACGCATCTTCGCATTGATTCGCTGTTTTTCGGAGTGCTGCTTTCTTACCTCTATCACTACCGTGAACTCGAAGCGAAATTGAGTTCGGTCTCGACTTCATTGCTGGTGAGCGTTGGATGCTGTCTGCTGGCTCCCGCATTTATATTCACCTTGGAAGAGCATAAATGGCTGTCGGTGGTTGGAGTCATCTTGTTCTATGTGGGCAGCGGAGCGATTTTGCTTGCTGCGTTGCGATTGCCGACTTCAGAGAACTTTACATTGAAAGTGCTCGCGGGGCTCGGTGCGGCCAGCTACTCAGTGTATTTGTGGCATCTGCCAGTCGGTGAATGGGGCTTTACGTTCCTTGCGAGAGTCGCAGGCTTAGACAACTTTGGGTTCTACTTAATCAACTATCTGTTAGGCTCATTTGTCGTGGGTTGGTTGTTCAGTCATGCGATTGAGTATCCCAGTTTGCAGCTGAGGAATTTTCTGTTTCCGTCGCGTGTGGCAGCGGTCACTCCAAGTGGTGCGAAATCCAGTGGCTCAAGCCTCACTGCCCCCACACCAGCCTCCAATCCCGCGTCCAGTCCAACCTCGGGTCCTGCGGCGGTTCGGTTCTAGCTGCGTTCTACCGGACCAGCGGACTGGAATAAGACAGAATCCGATGATGTAACTTTTGTTCCTTTCAGGCAGCACAGTCATGAATGAAGGAACTCCTCATCGCACCGGTACTCCGGGGCGAGGGGCGCCCGGTCTGGAGTAAGCGACTTTCTCAATGGTTACTCGAGACGGTAGCACAAGGGCTGACTTAAATTGGCTTAACTTGGGACTGCCCCTCACCCCCAACCCCTCTCCCCGGAGTACCGGGGCGAGGGGAGCCACAGCGTTTTCACTTGTCGATTGCGCTGAAGCAAAACGAAACTGTAACAAAACTCTCGCTCGAGATTATTGGAAGATTGCTGTCTGTCGCACAGACAGGCACTGCCTGGGAACCAGTTTGCCGAAATGCTAAAATAGGGTGTTCAGGGGAACGCTGGTCGGCATCGTTCGTCTGTTGCGAGTTTCGGGCTTTCGCAACCCGAAGCGTTAGTGAGGGAGAGAGTTACGGTATCGGCTTGACGATGCAGCTGCAACAATTGAGACAATTGTGCGACAATCAAGGGGCACTCCCTTCGAAGTAGAGATAAGCATGGATGATGAAACGATCGACGATGAAACGCTAATGGAGGAGCCGGATGAGCCGGTGGAGCCCGAGCGCGAGATCAGCGATGACGAAATCGTAGTTGATTCGAACGCGCCGTTCGGATATCGACGAGCGGCCGAACGTGTGCGCACGTTTCCGCAGAAGCCTGGCGTGTACTTGATGAAGGACCACGCTGGAGTTGTGATCTATGTCGGTAAAGCGAAGAATCTTCGAAGTCGAGCGAGCAGCTACTTTCTCAAAGCTGCCTTACAAGAATCGCGGACGGCCAGTTGGGTGCTCGACATCTGCGATATTGACTACATGGAATGTGAAAGCGAAGTGGATGCGTTGTTGGCTGAAAGTCGCTTGATCAAGGACATACAGCCCAAGCACAACAAAGACTTGAAGGACGACAAGAGCTTTCCTTACCTGATGATCACCACGCGCGAGGACTTCCCGCGTGTTGAAGTAACGCGGACACCACCCAACAGCGGCGTGAAGCTGTATGGTCCCTTTGCGAGTGCAGGGGCGTTGCGGGGCGCGATTCAAGTGTTGCAGAAGATCTTTAAGTTCCGAACTTGTTCGCTTGATATTGTGGCTGACGATGAGCGTTGGCGTTGGTTTCGCCCCTGCTTGTTGGCTTCAATTCAGCAGTGCACGGCGCCGTGCAACTTGCGAATTTCGAAAGAGGACTATCGGCTAGACATTCGGCGGCTTCAGACCTTCCTCGAAGGCGGTAGGAAGAAATTGCTGAAAGAACTGCAGGAAGAAATGCAAGCGGCCGCCAAAGCATTGAACTTTGAAAAAGCGGCTCGATTGCGTGACGAAATGAAGATGCTCGAACGACTTGACGAACGCGGTGAACTCGACACGCACGTGCAGCCGGAAGTCTTCTACATCGATCCCAAAAAAGGTTTGTTGGGGCTGCAAAAGGTACTCAAGCTGCCTACAACTCCGCGCGTTATCGAGGGGGTCGATATCGCCCATCTTGGCGGAAATGAAACCGTGGCCAGTTTGGTGCAGTTCATTGACGGTTTGCCCTTCAAACCCGGTTACCGCCGCTACAAGATTCGCGATGTACAAGGAATCGATGACTTTCGCAGTATCCATGAAGTGGTTTCCCGTAGGTTTCGGCGACTGAGTGACAATCAAGAGACGTTTCCCGATATTTTGCTAATCGATGGCGGCAAGGGGCAATTGAATGCTGCGCTAGCCGCTTTCCGCGACCAGCAAATCACTCCGCCTACGCTGCTCTCGCTGGCGAAACGCGAGGAGGAGGTCTTTTTGCCTGGCGATTCCGATCCGCTAATTCTCAGTCGGCATGCCTTCGGGCTCAGGTTGCTGCAATACGTTCGCGATGAGGCTCACCGCTTCGCTCAGCATTACCACCACATCTTGCGGAACAAAAGTCAGTTTGAATAAGCTGCATCGTTCCTGTAGGAATAATAAGCTACTTTTGATAGAATCGAGCCACGCGATTTGCGAACGTCGACACTTAAATGGTGTCTAAGTTAGCCGACAAATCATTAAGTAATGCCTTCTGGAGATTGATTAGATGCGTAACTTTACATTGCTAGGTGCTCGCGGCGGCGGCATAGGCTCAATTGTCGGTTGGTTCATCCGCATTGTGATTTACGATATCTGCATCACGGGTATCGCTGAAGTGTTCGGTGTATCGCGTTTGGTGGCCCTCTTCATTTTTTTGGGCATCCTGGCGGTGATCGCTTTCGGTGGCTACATGATCAAGCAACGCGTTGCACCTGGCGTTGAGGATTAACAGCAACGCTATGGAATTCTGCATTAAGCATGCACCGGTTTTCTCCGTCTTGGAGATCAAGATGAGCGAAGCGGAGGTGGTCACGGCTCAGCCCAATAGCATGCTGTCGATGACCTCAGGGTTGCAGTTGACGGCTTCGGTGGGGCGACGCGGATCCAAGTCGAGCTCGGGCTTATTTGGCGGTATGAAAAGCGTCTTAGGCGGCGAGAGCGTTTTCACGGCAGAATTTCGCGCCAAGCGAGACGACCAAATGCTGATGCTCGCACCGGACGCTCAAGGCGATATCTTGACGATCCCGCTGAGCGGCCGCGGAGGATTCTATCTAACCCGCGGTGCCTATCTAGCCAACATCGGTGATTGTGAACTGACGATCAAATATGGCGGCGTCAAAGGCATGATGGCCAAGACCGGTTTGTTTTTGCTGCACGCGATTGGCGATGGCACGGTCTTTTGCCAGTCTTATGGCGCAATCGTAGAAAAGGACTTAAGCGAAGAGGAGAAATTCTTCGTCGACAATCGCTACATGGTGGCCTTTGCCGACACGGTTCAGTACCAGTTGGTGAAAGCGACCAGCAGCGTCAAGGACTCGATATTGTCCGGCGAGGGTTTGATCGTCAAATACACTGGGCCGGGCAAGGTGTATTATCAAACACGCGGCAAGCCAGCGGCGGGTTGGTTGTCGACCTTGCTGGGCGCGGCTTTCTAGCATGGCAGCACCCCACCTAGTGCTAACGAAGCCGCCTCGTCGCGAAGATTTGCTGCGACGACTCGAGGCCGCGAATCGTTGGTGCCTTCCGATCACTCTGATCCAAGTGGCTGCTATTGCTCTTCTCGGTTATCTGATCAATTGGCAGCAAGCGGTCGCCGAACCCTTGGTCACCACGGTCGCCATTGGCGCGATTGTGGGGCCATTTTCGATGCGATTGTTGCGATTTTGGATCACCAAGAAAAAACGAATCGATGACTTGCAAGAACAAACTCGATTTGGCGAGTTCGACAAGCATCGCCTTCGCAATCTCTTTCAAGATACCCTGCAACGACTAGGGTTGCCCGATGATCGCTTACCCGTCTTCATTGTCGCGGACAAGTCGACGAATGCCATGATGATGCATGTCGGCATGGGCAGTTTTCTGCGATCTATGAATGGGATTTACCTGCATCGCCAAGTGCTTCACAAACTGAACGCGGCGGAAGTTCAGGATATCATGGGCCACGAACTTGGGCACTACTACAAGCACTATATCCTCGCGGATCGCTATCGCTGGCTTACGTTGATTTTGGGCGCGACGGCTGGACTGTACATTGCACAGGCGCTTGGTGCCGAAGGCGCCCTCACGATCGTCGCGCTCATCACCTTTTCGCAAGGACTTGGGTGGCTGGCGGCGATTCCGCATGCGCTGCATGCAATGGCCATCGAGTATCTGTGCGATGATCTGGGAGCGCAGGTACACGGCGTGGCTACGTCCGTTTCGGGCCTGATGAAGTTGGGGGCCGAGGCCGAAGTGCTAACAGCAGTTCAGCAACAAGCGGTTTTCTCAGCGACTCGAGGCAACTTAAATGCTCGCGAAATTGTCGAGGCCATCGAAGCCGCGATTCCATATGGCCATGCCTCGACTGAGGAACTACTAGCGGCCGTAGAGAAGCAACTCAAACGCAAGTCGCAGGCGGGCGCAAGCCTTGGTGGCTTTCTCCACTACATGTGGAACAGCGATCTAGATGCCGAAGCTACTGAAGAGCTAGAGAAAGAAACGCGGAAGCTTAAAGCCCTACAGCTGATTCCGAGGCTGGATTGGGAATCGCTACTGGACGATCCGCAGAGATTGCAATTCTCAGACGCTTCACTGGCAAAATTGGTCGCCCTCATCGAATCTCAGCCGGCCGGTGAACTATTCCATACCCCAGAAGCACTTGGCGAAACCGATGGAATGCACCCTCCGCTGAAACAACGCATCCTGTATCTTTGGTATAACCGCCTAGAGATTGAACGAGCCAGATTGTCAAGCAAGCTATAGCCTGAATGACTTGTAACTGCGGATTTGCGAGGATTAGCCGCAGTGCGCTAGTACCGGTTCCCGCGGCTTTGAATCCATCCGACCAGCGAACGGCGATGTCGCCAAGTAAGTTGTTGTTATCATAAAGCAGAAGCTAACTATGGAAGAACAAAAGTTTGATGTGGTTGCCCATGCACGCGGGCTGATTGGCATGCTGGTTGGCGGAGTTGCAGGGTTCTTTTTATTCCAGTGGCTGGTCAGCCAAGGGTTCTATGGCTTGGCAATTCCTGGTGCGGTCATGGGGCTGGCGTGCGGGTATGCATCACGCATCCATTCGCCTGTCTTGGCCGTTGCCTGTGCGATTGGTGCGATACTGCTTTTGCCATTCGCTGAATGGAAGGTACTTCCGTTCGTGGCCGACGACAGCTTCAGTTACTTCCTGGCGCACATGCATCAGCTAAAGCCCTTAACCTGGATTATGTTTGCACTGGGTGTTGTCTTCGCTGCTTGGTTCGGTCTTGGTCGTCCAAAAACCCTTTAGAAACGTGGCTGAAACGGGACTCCACCGCGAGGTGAAGGTAGCGGAAGCCCTCAAGGCTTTCGGGGGCCCTGGTAGCCGCCGCTGCCAAACTGCAAAGCGGTGGTTTTCACCGCGCATCGTGTCCACCGTCTGACGACGGTGGCTACTCGAAATGCTTGACGCATTCCGCTACGAGATGATCCGTAGCGTTTACCAATGATGAATCAGAAACCGTCTAGCAATGCGAACCGCGATCAATGATAATTGAACGCGTTGAAGCAGTTGAGCGCTGTTTCACTTCACACCTCTCCCTATTCCTCTCGCTCTAGCGATCCCGCCATATCATGTAACGCCAAAGGACCTGCAGCCTTTGGACTCCAAGGGTGGTTTCGTGAGCAGCAACATGCAAGGTTACTCCACCATGTCTCAAGCCAAGATCAATCGTAGAACAATCCTCGCTGGCTCTTTAGCGGTTGGAGCCGCGTGGACTTTCCCGCAGTCGCGTTCCCGCGCTGCGATGGCTAACGATGAAGTCCGCATGGGATTCATCAGTTGTGGTGGTCGAGCCGGTGAGCACCTGCAAGTCTTCGGCAAGATGGATGGAGTGAAAGTTGCCGCCCTCTGCGATCCCGATGCACGGCGTGTAGCCAGTAAGAAGAAGGACTATCCCGACGCGAAGACATTTGAAGACCTTCGCAAGCTATTGGATGATAAAGAAATCGACGCTGTCCTTGTGGCAACTTCCAATCACTGGCATTGCTTGGCTGCGATTTGGGCCATGCAAGCCGGCAAGGATGTCTACGTTGAAAAACCACTTTCGCATTCCCAGTGGGAAGGGGATCAAACCGTTGCAGCAGCACGCAAGTACAATCGCATCTGCCAAGTCGGAACGCAGCAGCGATCAGATCCTATGCAAGCTGAAATCAAGAAGTTTTTGCATGAAGAAAAGGCCTTGGGTAAGTTGCTGAACTGCCGCGTTAATCGTTACGGCGTTCGCGCGTCGGTAGGAAAATCTGAAAAGCCGCTTCAGATTGATCCAGCCGTGAACTATGACTTGTGGCTTGGACCAGCACAGGACCTGCCAATCTACCGCAAAGAACTACAGTACGACTGGC
>JANRMD010000647.1:0-1964 GCA_033761895.1 Pirellulaceae bacterium
GCGACAGAATCTCACTAGCCGCAAGGCGCTAGCACCGGTTCCCGACACAACCGGAGGCTAGTGTCGCGAATCGTAAGTTCTATACCGCAGTTTTGCCGCAAGCGGGCGAGGACGCCCGCGCTCCGGAATACCGGATGTCCCACCGCAAGAAAATCCAGGTGAGTTCCAAAAGTCACCAAACTTTGTACGCAAACGGAGGCGTGTTCGGGTGCGCCACCTGTAGTCCGCTATGATTCAATAATCTGGTCCTCACGGAGCGCGGGCGTCCCCGCCCGCTGCACCACTTTTTAGCATGGCATAGAACTTACAATTCGCGACACTTGCCCCTTCCGGCTGATAGAACTCCACTAACCAAGCATTTTCCTTTGATTTATAAACGCGAGCCTTGTTATAATTGAGGCCCCAGCCCGAATTCCCCCTCCGCTCCACAAGCAACCAAAATGAGTCACGCAAATTTTCACTTGCGGTTCGTTATCGGATTTTTGTTCCTCGTTCCCGCTCAAAATCTTTCCGCCGACACGGGGCTTACCCCCAACACAGGGCGTGTAAATTTCAGCCGTGATATCCGTCCGATCCTTTCCGACAAGTGCTTTCAGTGTCATGGGCCCGACGAAGCTCAGCAGAAAAGCGGCCTGCGGCTGGACTTACGCGAAGATGCGCTAGCTGCAGCGGACTCTGGTTCGATAGCCATCGTTCCGAAAGATCCTGATATTAGCGAGTTGATGAAGCGTGCTTTGTCCAAAGACCCGGACGAAGTCATGCCACCCGCCGACTCGACGAAGAAGTTGACCGAGGGCGAGATCGACTTGCTTCGAAAGTGGATTGCCGAGGGGGCGGACTATGAAATGCACTGGGCGTTTGCGCCGCCGACGCGCCCTGCGGTGCCTGCAGTCGACGACACGCTCGCCAAAGATTGGTCGCACAATCCTGTTGACCGCTTCCTGCACGCGAATTTACGGCAAGCTGGATTAACGCCCAATCCGACCGCCAACAAGGAGACGCTCATTCGACGCGTCGCTTTGGATTTGACCGGACTGCCACCGACACCCACCCAGATTGATAAGTTCCTGGCTGACCAATCGGATCGGGCATACGAAAACATGGTCGACGAGATGTTCTCGTCACCGCACTACGGCGAACGCATGGCGCTCAATTGGCTTGACTACGCAAGATATGCCGATAGCAACGGTTATCAGAGCGATGGCAGTCGTGACATTTGGGGCTGGCGCGATTGGGTCATCCATGCCTACAACCAGAACTTACCCTTTGATCAATTCACCATCGAGCAACTCGCCGGTGATATGCTACCGAATGCAACGCCAGAACAAATCATTGCAACTGGGTTCAATCGCAATCATCGCTTGAATGGTGAAGGCGGTCGGATCGTAGAAGAGTGGTTCGTTGAAACAGTCATCGATCGCGTGGAGACGACTGGCTTAACTTGGCTGGGACTGACCTTGAACTGTTGCCGTTGCCATGACCACAAGTACGATCCGATTTCGCAAAAAGAGTTCTATCAGTTCTTTGCATTCTTCAATTCTGTGGAAGAACAAGGGGTGTTGGTACCCACTGGCAAGAATGCAGAGAACACGCCACCTTTGTTCACGATGAAGTCAGCCGCTGATGCCGCTGAGATCGCCAAACGCGAGGCCGAGATTGCTGCACTGGATGCGGAGTATCAATCGCTCAAAGTCAAGTTGCCGGAATTAGCCGCAGCTTGGGCCGAACAGAATCGCGACGAACAAGTCAACAGCGCCAGCATTTGGCAGCAGATACTGCCTACGGAAGTTGTGTCGAGCGGAGGAGCCACACTTGCCAAGCAGGAAGACGGTTCGTACCTTCCCACGGGTGCTAACCCAGCCAACGATTCTTACGTTGTTACCTTGCCCGTCACTGAAGCACCCATCAGCGGCGTTCTGCTTGAGGTGCTGCCCGATGCGAACCTACCAAATCAAAGTCTTGGT
>JANRMD010000648.1:0-7296 GCA_033761895.1 Pirellulaceae bacterium
ACGAAGGAGATCGTCCCCTTCGTTCGCACTGGCACGCCAGTGGCACACGAAAACCACAATATGCAACCCTAAAGTTGAATTGTTGATTTTATCAACCGCCCACGGAAGGCGACCATGTCTTCTTCCATTCGTGTGCTTCGAGTATTTCGTGGTTCTCTATCGAGTCTGGCTGAGTTCAACACTAAAAACACGAAGGACACGAAAGTGGACTTCGAGAGTTAACCTGGCCACAATTGAGACAATTGTGTGACACGCGTTAGACCTTGATCTCGACTGCGGGGGCGTCGGCAGAGCCGTAACGCAACCGAATCGGTTCAACCACAGTGCTGATGAACTCGTCGACCTGCTCCGGGGATCGACCGACGAAGGCTAGTGGGTTGACCAGACTGTCGATATCCAACTTCGCGTAGATCGCGTCATTCTTCAGACGCTCGAGCAGATCATTGGGTTTGCCCTCTTCGTTTACTGTCAGCGAAGCCGCGCGACTGTGCTGCCGAATCGATTCATGAATCTCTTGACGATCCGCACCACCAGCCACAGCCGCCATCATGATCGCTTCTGTAGCCATGAAGGGCAATTCTTCTGCCAAGTGCTTGGCAACCTGTTTCTCATGAACCACCATCCCCTGCGCAACGTTCTGCATCAACATCAAGCAAGCGTCAATGGCTAGAAACGCTTGTGGAATTACTAGCCGCCGATTAGCGCTATCGTCGAGTGTGCGCTCCATCCACTGCACAGCTGCGGTTTGGGCGGTCGAGGATTGCAATGACATCACAAATCTTGCCAAGGAACACATGCGTTCACTGCGCATTGGGTTGCGTTTGTAGGCCATTGCTGACGAACCGATTTGGTCTTTTTCAAAAGGCTCTTCTAGTTCTTTGCGACTGGACAGCAAACGAATATCCGTCGCTGTTTTGTGGATACTCTGCGCAATCCCAGACAATACATCCATGACTTGAGAATCAATTTTGCGAGGATAGGTCTGGCCTGTCACCGCGTAGCTCGATTGAAATCCAATGCGCTCGGCGACACTCTGCTCGAGCTTGCGCACCTTCTCGTGATCACCCTCAAACAACTGCAGGAAGCTCGCCTGAGTCCCGGTCGTTCCCTTGGCGCTACGAGCCAGCAGGCTATCCAGTCGATGCTGGAGCTCGTTCAGATCCAGTACCAAATCATAGGCCCACAAGGTGGCTCGTTTGCCAACGGTTGTTGGTTGAGCGGGCTGTAAATGGGTAAATGCCAAACAAGGGAGAGCCCGATGTTTCTTGGCGAAATCGGCCAAGCTCATGATCACGCTTGCCAGTCGCTTGGCGAGCATTTGCATGCCAGTGCGCATGAGGATCAGATCGGCATTATCGGTCACGTAGCAACTTGTCGCGCCCCAGTGAATGATTCCACGAGCGTCTGGGCACTGGTCACCGTAGGCGTGTACGTGAGCCATCACGTCATGACGTAGGCGACGTTCGTAATCCGCGACCGACTTGAGATCGATGTCGTTTTCGTGCTGTTTCAACTGTGCAATCTGAGCATCGGTGATCGAAAGCCCCAGTTCTTTTTCACATTCGGCCAGTACGATCCACAGTCTCCGCCAGAGCTTCGAGCGATTCTCGGTGCTCCATAGCTGGGCCATGTCCTTCGATGCATAGCGAGTGATCAGCGGGTTTTCATAAACAGAGTTGTCGGACATGTTGGCCTGTTTTGTTTCGGTCGTTGGTTGAGTCGTTGTTACATGTTGGTCAAATCGTCTTCGACCGCGTTGCCCAAGAGATCGTCGAGCACCTGAGCGAAGAAGGCTTCGTGCTGGCGGTCGTGCGCGTAGATCCGCACAATCGTGTGGCTGATAGGCAGCATGCGGTACAGCCCGTGCATCGTCAAGCTGCGGATCTTCCCGGAGGCAGAATCGAAATAGTAGTTCATCCCTGCCGTGGCGCCCACGGTATTGGGGCGATGGATGTGCTTTGCCAAATCGACTTGGAAAGGCAATGTCTTCAGATCATGGGGCAAGCGATCGCGAATGCACTCACGCAAGATACGAACACTCGAGAAAACGCTACTGCTTTCCGCTTGGTTCTCAGCGAAACTCACATTCCGCTGACACACCATAACCCAGGGCACATCGCGATTCAGCCAACGCTGCCAGCGCTGACCGATTTCGCTAAGCTTTGGATCGGAACTCTTTTGCCAGCGCCGTACATCCGTTAACAGGGAAAACTCAGTCAACAGCAAGTAATCATCCAGATGCTCGCGGGGGTCGCCCGGGAATAAGTAACTGCGACTGTCGCGAAACAACTCTGCCAGTTCGAGATCGATGGCGCGCACGGTTCGATGGAAATAAACGCTGCGAAACAACTCCGCTTTCATCGACATGAAGTGGACTAAGGCGTGCATGCCGCGATCCTGAATCGTCAAGCCGCTTTCGGTGAACGAACTGTAATGCAATATCCGCTGCATGTCGAACGCGCGGGGATTCAGTCCAGTCATGTAGGCATCGCGCAGCACAAAGTCCATGTTGTCGATGGTGTAGATGCCGCAAAACAAACTCCGCAGCAAGTGCATCCACCGCGGTTGATCTTCCTGACCAGTTTCCTTGCCAGCATCTTTACCAGCATCTTTACCCAGAACTTTAGGACGTTGAATCAGCCAAGCCACATCGGCGGGGCGCAGCTTGGCCTGCGCATCAAACTCTCCCAGCGGCGATCGCAGAATGCCGGTCAGCAGTTCGTTCAGTTGATTTTGAATGATGATTGCGCCCAGAGTCTCGTGCGTCAGACCAAAGTGGCTGAGAAAATGGGCATCGAAAAAGTGACCAAAAGGACCGTGCCCCACGTCGTGCAACAGTCCCGCCATGCGCATCAAACCATCGATGTAGGGTTTGGGTGGAACGGATGGATCAACTTCCCGGAGCGAATCGTAGAGCTGCTCGACGGCGCGACTGGCGACGTGCATTACCCCCAGGATGTGTTGAAATCGACTGTGCTCAGCACTTGGGAAGACCCACCAAGCGGATTGCAATTGGCGAATTTGTCGCATCCGTTGAATCCACGGATGATCGATGACGTCCCGTTCGCAAGCGGCACCCAGAGGGGTGGTTTCACGGGGCGTTTGGCGAGCCACAAAACGGATGTAACCGTGTATGGGGTCGTGAGTTAGGTTTTCCGATAGATAGCGATCCATGGGCCCATTTTACGTTTCCTGGCGGCCGCGTCCATCGCCAACAACAGGCATTTCGGGGACAAGCCTGCGAGAAAAACTAGCCAACAAAACCGATTGCAGCCAAAAAACACCTTTTCGCCTGCTAAAACATTCCGCTAAGATAGTCGCAACTAGACCCAGCGAAGTATGCAAGAATGCAGCGCCTTCGTTTTGCTTAGTCGCCCACACGCTTATCCCAGGGTCAGCGAGACCAATTGGAAATCCCAACGCACGGATGTGATTGAAATACACAGGAGACTCTTCAAAGATGGTCCGCATTAACAAATACTTCACCAGCCTTTGTACTGGCTGGGTAGTTCTAGCTGCGCTCAGCCTTGCGCCCCAATTGAGCGCGCAGGTTAAGACCGCTTATGAATTGCTTCCAGATTCAACTCAAGCGGTGGTTTGGATTCCCAACACTGCTGACCTGATCAAACTCTGGGACACAACCCAACTTGCCCAACTAGCGGCTGATGATGCCGTAAAGCCATTCTGGGACGATCAACGCCAAGAAATCGAAAAGCGTTTCCTAGATGCTGGCTGGCGACTGAACATCAAGCCTCAGGATCTGGCCGATATCACCGAAGGGCAATTCAGTATCGCGTGGATTGAACGCACCGAACCGAAAAAACCATTCGCGCTTGCACTGATCGTCGACGTCGTCAAGGATCGCGCTGCGGTCGATAAACTGATGGAACGCATCGATGCTGAATTGGTTAAACGCAAAGCCAAGAAACAAACGTTGACATTCGATGGCGAGTCGATCAACCATTATTCGATCACGCGTCCAGGCGAATTGCTCACTCAAGAGACCTATTACAGTATCGTTGATCGTCAGCTGCTCTCTGCCGATGATGAACAACTGGTCAAAGATCTGATCGCACGCGCCAAAGGCAAACCGACCGGCAAAACGCTTGAAAAAGACGTAGTATTCACTGAGGGACGCGAGCAACTGCAACCCTCTCACAAAGCCCAAGCCGAGTATTTTGTGCGACCGATTGGGTTTGCCAAAATCCTCAAGGCCATCGGCGGAAAACGCCGCAGTGGAAACACGGACCTCTTGGCGGTCTTGGCGAACCAAGGCTTCTCTGCGATCAAGTGCGTTTGTGGCGAACTCCAAATCGGCAGCCAGGAATACGACATACAACATCGCGGCTTTACGCTAACCGATGGCCCCCTGCCCAAATCCGCTGGCGTTTTGGACTTTCCCAACAAAGCCAAGTCGGAGATTCCCAACTTTGTGACCAGTGAAGTTTCATCGCTGTTGGTTGGTTTTTGGAATTCACAGGAAGCGTTCTGGAAAGTTGAAGGTCTCGTCGACGAGATCGCCGGACAAGAAGGTGTCTTTAAGGAAGTGATCAAAGGCATCAAAGATGATCCAACTGGTCCCAAGATCGATATCAAGCAAGACGTGCTGCCTTACCTAACCAATGACATTTTCTCTATCTCGGACACCGTCGATCCAATTACCACCGACTCGCATCGCAACCTCATAGCCTTGCGCCTGAACGCCCCTGCCAAGATTAAGGCTGTACTGCGTCAAGCGATGAAGAATGAACCAGGTGCGCAGTTGGTTGAAGGTCCAGATGAAATCTGGCGCAAGTCAGCGGACTCGGAGACCGGCACGGAGAATGACCCGCTCAGCGAAGATTTTGGCGGTGATTTTGGTGCGGCGGGAAATGCCCCACCGGCTGAAGGTGCTGGCGGACCTTGGGTCAAGAGCTGGGCCATTGCCGTCTACGGTGATTACTTCATGTTCGCGTCGCACGTCGAGATGATCAAAGACGCGATCGCGCAAGCCAAATCCGGAAAGCCTTCGCCGCTGATTGGCGAACCAAGTTGCGAACGGATCCAAGCGGCTTTGACCAAAGTTTTTGGCGAGGATCCCAATTGTTTCCGCCAGATTGTCCGCAGTGACCTTTCTTACCGCATGCAGTACGAATTGTTTCGCAGTGGAGAGTTGGATCAGTCCGAAAGCATGTTGGCTGGCCTGCTGGATCGCTTGCTGCAAAACAACGCGGAAATCAAACCTGGAACTGCCAAGAAAATCAACGGAGCTCGCCTGCCCAAGTTCGAAGAAATTTCACACTACCTGCAACCCAGTGGGATGGTCGTTCAAACCAAAGCGAAGGGCTGGGCTTTCGGAAGTCTGCTACTTGCCAGCCCCAACGCCAAGCCTCAACCCAAACCTGAAGCCGAGCTCACCGGCTCGCCTGAAACGCGGGTCAGCAACGCTGAAGGTGGTGAAAAGCGGTAGCCCGTTCCGCAATGGTCATGCGAAACCGAAGGACTAACGCTTTCGGCAAGAAGATCTGGGCATAAATGAGAATATATTCTTGCCCCCATTTCCTTGCCTCATCAACCAAATAACTTTCCAACCGTGAACGCCTCGTTCCCAGGCTCCACGAACGAAGGAACTCCCCCTCTCCCCGGAGTACCGGGGCGAGGGGAGCCACAGCGTTTTCACTTGTCGATTGCGTTGACGCAAAACGAAGCCCAGGCTCTGCCTGGGAACGCGCTGCCTTGGAGGCTCCGCCTCTAGCCTTTAGCCTCTCGGCACCTACCTACCCGCCCGATGTCAAACTGATTCAACTCTAGTCACTTTGACATCGTTCTCGGTGCTAGCTTTCGCGCAACTTGAGCAAAAAACTCAGCAACTGCCGCGAATCTTCAAAAAAATAATTTGGCACACCATTTGATAATTATTGCTCAAGTTCGGCAAGAATCCGCGTCGCGGGACTGCTTTGCTGATTCCTGGCTCTCAATCCAAAGGTGTGTAGAAAATGCGGAAGTTACTTGTTTCAGCTTGTTTGGCTGTAGCGTTACTGGTTACGAGTGTGGCAGCTCCGACTGCGAAAGCTGATCACGGCTATGGCGGCAGGGGATTCGGTGGCGGCTATGGGGCTGGTTACGGAGCGGGCTATGGTGCGCCCGGATGCCATGGTCACAACGTAGGTTACGGTGGCTACCGCGCAGGTTATGGTGGCGGCTACATTGCCCAGTACCAAACCGCAATCGTGCCTGTTTATCCCGGTGGCGTTTACCAAAGTTACTCGTTTGGATCGCCATTCGGTGGCTATCAAAATTACGGGCATGTGGCTTCACCGTTCGGTGTAGGTTATGGCGGAGGCTACGGTGTGGGGTACGGCAGCGGCTTCCGCAACCCGGTTCCACGCGTACAACTGCGAATTGGGTTCTAGGTGAGTGGCTTGGACCACCCAGCCCAACTTAACCGACTTGACCGGCGGAGAATGAATTTTCTCTGCCGGTTTTTTGTTTGTGCAACGGTATGGGTTTGACTTACAAACCTTTCGGCATGAATATAGAAAAGACGGCTGAAATATGTCGCGTGCAAGAATCCGAACACCCTCATCAACTCCTCATCAAGTGTCAAGCCTCGAGCGTGAAGACAGAAGCGGACCTTATACGCGAAGCTTTGGCAGGCGAGAGCCGATCGTTCGGGGTCCTCGTCGAGCGGTTTCAGGATCGCTTATTCAACGCGATGCTACATATCACCGGCTCACATGACGAAGCCGAGGATGTAGTTCAGGATTCGTTCGTCCAAGCCTATCTCAAACTAAGCAGTTTCCAGGGAAACAGCCAGTTTTTCACGTGGCTCTATCGGATCGCTTTCAACAATGCCCTCAGTCGCCGTCGCCGCCGCCGAGGTGAAATGTCGATCGACCAAAGCCGCGAAATCACCGGCAGTGATCCGCAGGACTTTCACGAAGCACCCGATGAACCGCTCCTGCGACAGGAACGCGTATCCCTGGTCACGGCGGCACTGCAGATGCTGACCGAAGAGCACCGGACCATTTTGGTTATGCGTGAGATGCAAGAATTGGCCTACGAAGAGATTGCAGAGATTCTTGAAATCAACATCGGTACCGTTCGCAGTCGACTGTCACGAGCCCGCAATCAACTGAAGATGCAGCTCGAGGTCATGCTGGGCCAGCAGTAGCGGATCGTAGGATGGGACCATTTGTCCCGTCCGGCAGCAAGATTTAACCTTAGGGTAATCGGGTTTGGGTGGCACGCCCTGCGGCTCTGCAAAGGGCGTGGTTCCAGCGTAATTCGACACGCCCTTCGCAGAGCCTCAGAGCG
>JANRMD010000649.1:0-5023 GCA_033761895.1 Pirellulaceae bacterium
TTTAACGCGCTGCCAGGAAAGACACGCCTGCCGCGACCTTCTTCCACAATTGCTTGATAGTCTGCGGCTGGATCGTAACCAAACACAGACAGTCGAAATCCGTTTTGTCCTTGCACCCGTCCATGGCAACCGCCGCTGTTGCACCCCAGCTTCGACAGAATAGGCACAATGTCATTGGCAAAATGAACTGGCGGCATCTGCTGGCAGCCTTCGACCACAATAGGCAGTTTGAATTCGTGCCCATCGCAACTAATTTCCAAGTCGGTGCGACCATCAAACCTACTGACCACCACACTCTCTTCGAAAGTTGCGATGGATGCGTTTGCACTTTTGTAGTTGCAGCGATGGGTAACGTCGCAGGCGGAACCATCTTCAAAATGCGCGGTCACAAGCAATTGCTGCTTAGGATTAGTCGCATCCAATCGCACCACGGAAGGCTCAACAACCAGTCGCTCCGTGCGTCGGTTCGCGCGCGGGATCTCGATGCTGCTTGACTGTGCACCGACAGGACCGTAAGCAACCATGCACAGAAGAAAGCACAGCGCAGACGATATCCATCGGTTCTGCATTCGCCGAACAGCAATGGTCATGCGAGCATCTCCTGGCAGGATCGGGGTTGAGCAGGATCGGGATTGCGGAGGATTGGAGAGGAACAGGCAGGGCGCATCAGAGGGTGGGAGTAACTATGGTAGCAGATTGCGGGTGCCAAAAGCAATCAACCGCTCGGGAATCGTTCCGCCAGACACTGCCGTGGATGGATTTACGCTAGCGAGAAAGTTCGACGCTGACTGCTATATTGGAGGTTTTCGCGACACCGCTCGCGGATCGCTACCAGCCTGCTTAGGCGCCGAGTGAACTCCCTACGCAACGCAATCCCAGGTTCAATTGACGTAAGGCCATCTTGCACAACCCCTACACACCGCCGGAATCGACCGTAGTGTCGAAAGTCAGTCAAGACTCGCAGAACGTTAGGCAAGACGTTCCCAAACCATCCAAACCAATTATTCCAGCGATCATTGGGATGTTCACGTATGGGTCGTCGTCTCCGTACGCTCTTGTCCTATGCATTGAGCATTACCTTCGACCAGTCCATCCCATACCTTGGTCTACTCACATTGCCACCGTGCTTGCGGCCATTGGAACCGCCGGTTGGTTTGCATTGAATCTTGTCTTTTGCCCCCAAGTATTCAGCTGGCTTGCCGGCAACACAGTTGCGTATGCCGAGATTGGGCTGATGATGGGGTGTGCGACGATCGTATTCTTTATTTGGTCGATGTGGCGAGTCGCCCTTTTTCTTCGGGATGAAGAAAATGTGAACAAGCAATGATGTTTGGCAGGAATATGGGGCAAGCAAAAAATAGATTGCTCCCCCATCTTCTTGTCCTCGTCTTCTCCTCCTGTTGTTGCAAAAGACAAAATCCGATGCCAATTGCCTGTGAAATGCGAGTTGAGCCGTTGACTACAGATGAGTTCGCTTCACTCGACTATCGCGTGATGAGTTGTGCATACGCCAGCTAGAACCATATGCACAGTATCTGCAATCCCTTCTCCACCTAAGTCCATTGGATGCGATCGATGCGATCCATTGGATCAACATAGACGTTTAGTGCGTTACCTTCAAAACCGTCTTGAGAAAGCTGTCGGTCGCACAATCATTTTCTTGCCCCCATTTTCTTGCCACAATCTCCGTTGAACCTTAAGAAACGATCATTGGGCTCACCGATGAAGGAACGGAGACGCGATTGTTCCACCCTCAGCGACAGATGGCTTTGCTCTAACTTGCAAAGACTACCTTGTCATAGACTTCGGCTCCGACCAATTGGCCATCTATCGCGTCCAGCATGATCTTCCCGTCGAGCCCTTGGCAGCTCGTCAAATTCCAACTGCCGTCGGCGGATCGCGTAAAGCAATCGATCGAGTGTCGATCTTGAGCAATCAAGACATAATGCTTCAAGCTAGGGATGGTTCGGTAATGTTCGAACCTCTTTCCGCGGTCGTACCCCTCGGTGGAATCCGAGAGGACTTCGACGAGTACCACAGGATTCAGCAGAACTTCGCCACTATCGGATTCAAGCTGAGGTTCGCCGCACACTACAGACAGATCCGGGTAAGTGTACAAGCCCGTCGATTCAATCCGGAGCTTTAAGTCGCTCGGATAGACTCGGCAAGGCTTTTTCTTAAGCTGTTCCCGTAGATGGGAGCCTGCGTTAAGAACGATTAAGTTGTGATTGGCTGACGCCCCCGCCACGGCGAACATTTCGCCACTAAAGTACTCAGACCGAAACTCGGCCTCTCTCTCGCGGTGCAAATATTCCTCAGGGGTTATGTAATCCTTGGGGACTGTTGACATTTGGCGTCTTCTTAAGAAATCCCAGATCCGATCCGTTCTTCGAATTGTAGACGATAACCACGGTCTCGGCTCATTCGTCCGGATAAAAATGCGGCGTAACTCGACGGCGAAAGCACGAAAATGAGTCTGCAGACTAAGAAATCCTCTTCCTGCCCAGAACCACCCCAGGCCGTGAGGCGATCAAAGAGGGCGACATCCATCGCTAAATCGCTCGACTGGAACACGCAGAGGCAAATGTGGCGGGAATTGAAGAAGGCAATAACGCTTTCCAGCTAGCTGAATTATCGGGTTTTACATCGTTACTTGGCTGCCGACGCCAATTCTCGTGTGGAATTAGCTGCGCAAAGTTCGTATGATTATAAAGCTATTTTCGCAAACAGTAGTCATGCCAAATGCCAGATGAAGTAAGCCTAATGGTTACCACCGAGGGATTGACGGCATTAGCCGACATGGCGTTGGCATCCAAGAGCCAATCACGTTTGGACGAGTTGCTGGCGAAGAATGTCGAAGTCAAACTCTCGGCCCAGGAAACCAAGGAACTCGACCTTTTGCTAACGCAAATTGAAGCACCCACCGAATTGAGCCGGCCGCCCCTTTGTTTGAGCGACTCAATCGGACGAGCGATTCTCCTTCTGGACGTTGACGGTCAAATCCGATTCTTGCCCCCGCTGTTAACCCACCGGTCATATAGTTTGAAGTCAGATTCGGTGGGTCGGAAGCAATCGGCGTTGTAACAAGCAGCCACTTATCAACTAGAGAGCGCGATAGTTCGCGGGAGAAAATTCCGTTCAGACAGAAGCAACATTCGGAAAATTCGCTCGCGGTAAGAAAATTGAGAGCGCGGCAGAACTGGGCCAGAAAATCGAAAACGCCCAAAACACTGGGGATTTCAGCGATCAATGCGTCGCTAAAGAAAACCTTTCGATCTACGAACAGACGTGTAGCCTAAAGTTCGCAGGATGAGACGAGTACACCTGAGAGGGTTCGAACCTCTAACCTTCCGTTCCGTAGACCGATGCCGAGCTGAAAGATGAAGTCGAGTTCATTGAAGTAAATCTTTTACTGAACTTGCATTGCGACTGTCAGTGCAAACCACTATCGTTGCTAACTCTTGCACACTGTACAACGAATTCCATCCCAGATGCATAGATTCCGTACCCAATTCTGTGCCTTCGCTGAATCGCCTACTCGGATGGGGTAAATGCAGGGTCGGCGGAAAACGGGCTCATATTGGGTTCTCTAATCAGAGGCGAAGATGAAAACAACAATGATTTACTTGACTGTGGGAATACCATCGTCGCCAGTAGGTCTTGGACCGGGTGCAGGCCAACAGAACTTGCGTTCGGATTGGTCGATTCGGATTTCGTTGATACTTGCCTCACGACGTCGCATCAACCCATCGTCATCGAACTCCCAAAGTTCATTTCCATAAGCCCGGAACCACTGACCATCAGCATCGTGATACTCATATTGAAATCGAACCGCGATCCGATTGTCGGTGAACCGCCGTTAGCTCGGGAAATAAGCTGCAAGCCTTTCGGAATCTCAATAGCGGATTAAGTGATTCAGCCGCGTATCATATTTGGCGACGATTTCTTAACGCTCAGGTCGCCATTTGAATTGCACTCGCTGGATTGTGCGAGCCACCCAAGATGGAAGCGAACTGCCCTGCCAAGCTCACGCTGGCGCATCTCGCTTGTGCCTTCAAAGAGCATCCACTTTCGCCAATAGCCGCCTTTGGGGCCGCTCTGCAATCCTTCTTCATCTGAGTCCTGATTGGCCGTTGGCCCGAGACTGTTGAAGTGTGAAGTCTGAAGTTTAGCACACCATAAACTTCATCATGTCTTCTGCGGAGTAACTCGCCCAAACGATCGCGCTGAACTGTGTGTGACTATCGCAGCCAGCAACTTCGTCCAGCGAACATGACCGAATTGCTGTCGCAAGTGGACGATACCAAAGAACTCAAAATTGCCAACAACACAACTCGACGATGGACCTACTTGGAAACCAGCTTAGATTTTTCCGTAGCTGTTCATTCCACTTCAAAACACAAGCACAAACGGAGCGACTGCAGTGAAGAATCCATCGATCTATCTGAAAATGAAAGTCCTTGGCGCGATTGATGTCGCACCAGGGCGAACGCGTGACGAGCGAGTCCGCAACGTGGCTGAGATGACCTTTTTAGACGAGGAGGGAAACCAGTATCGGTTTACTTGGCGAACCATTCAGACCTGGTGGGTTGTATCCTGCGTCACACAGCAGTCCGTGATGCAGCTGCGAAAGGAAAGATCGAGCGATTCTTTCGCCGAGTGCGCGATCAATTCCTGATTCGCAATCTCGATCTGTCCTCGATCCAGCGGCTTAATCAGCAATTCACCGATTGGGTCGAACGGGATTACAACGTCACAGTTCATTCGACGCTTGGCATGAAGCCGATCGATCGTTTCGGTGTCGACTTATCTCGCATTCGGTTCCTCTCTCCATCGCAAGACACCGACGAACTGTTCTACGCCGAGGCGACTCGCTCAGTCAAGAAAGACAACACTTTCAGCTTTCAGGGTGATGGAGTGCTTCGTCGGTGCCGTAACCTCTGCTTGTCGGCCATGCTCGAAGCGGTCCGCGCTTCTGCTGGTCGAACGATCGACATCGACGTTGTCAATCGCGTCTTGCTCC
>JANRMD010000650.1:0-4852 GCA_033761895.1 Pirellulaceae bacterium
AGCGATGCGTCGCGTTGCTCAAGAGATGAAGAAGAGTTACCGCATCGTGGCTGACGAGTTCGGTTTGTGCAATCTGCACTTGCAGATGGGCCGAGCTAAAGCTCAGGTATTGCAAGATCTCGGTGCTCGAACCGGCGTCGATGACCTGCGAGCCTTGGCCTCGATCTTGATTCAAGCTGATAAGTTTGGTTCGAGCGTTGCGACCGCCCTGCGTGTGCAAAGTGAATCGATGCGAACTCGCCGTCAACAGATCGCTGAAGAAAAAGCTGCCAAGACGGCCGTTAAGCTGATCTTCCCGCTAGTGCTCTTCATCTTCCCTGGGATCTTCGTGGTGCTTGTTGGCCCTGCCGGTATCCAAATGGCCCGCGAGATGTTCCCAGCAATGAACGGCACCGCGCCTTGATGCTCGCGCGGTCGCATCCGGCATTTAGCTAATACGGAAACTAGTTTTCGAGTAGCTGGTTTCGCTAGAAACCGAACGTGTAAGCTTGGCACGCCGGTTTTGTACGGAACTAGCTACTCCTTGGTTTGATAAGTTGTTGTTCAAACTTGCTGAAGACAGAGACGTAGAACCTTGCTGCCTCTTCGGCTGAGTATCGAACCAATGGAAGGTTGTGACTTTCTGGCGGGGCATGTTGTTTCCTAAAGTGGTGGCTGAATGTCGGGCTTACTTACTTCGCTTCGACCTCTTCGATGTATACGTCGACTTGCTGACCTGGAAAAGCTTGGATTACAGAGGGATCGACGGAGTAGATGATCTGAAGCACGCGGGTATCCACGCGTTCGCTAGTACCGCCCGTCAACGATTTCTTGGGCGTAACGTAAGGCTCTGATCTGACGTACTTCAGTTGCACGCGTTTGCTCGAATTCCCGCGCAGTGATGCAACAGCAATCGACTTGGGGTGAAATCGAGAGATTTCCGTTTCATCGATATCGACACGAACGTGCAATGGATTGATAACTCCAAGGGTGATAGCGGGATTCGAGAGGATTGCGGCGGGAACGAACTCACCCGCCCGGATTTTGACTTGCAGGACGGTGCCTGCTATCGGTGCAGTAACAAGATGCTGTTCCAGGGTAGTTTGATTGAGAGTCAACGAGGCTTGGGCCTGTTCGACGATGGCTTTTTGCACTTCGATTGTCGGCGCGTTGCTAGCGCCATCGAGTAATTCAAGAGTTGCGACCGCTTCACGTTGCCTAGCTTTAGATTCAACCAGCCTGCCTTCAGCGAGCAGCAGATTCAGTCGCTTTTCCTCGAACTCTTCTAAAGACAGCGCATTGGTCTTGTAGAGTTTGTCAGATCGTTCGGCAGACAGCTTTGCGTTAGCAAGTGTTGCCTCAGCTTGAGTCACTTGAGCTGAAGCGGCGTCAACGCGAGCCCGCGCAGTTGCAACCTGTCCGCGCAGTTCAGCCAATCGAGCCACCTCTGCGTTAAGCTTGGTCTTTGCAACGTCAACATTTGCCCTTGCAATGCGATCAACAAAGGAAAACAACGGCTTCCCTTTTTCGATGTAGTCGCCTGGTATCACAAATACTTGTTGGACCACTCCAGATATCTCAGATCCGATTGATACTGCCTCTCCCGCTGGTTCGATTATCCCAATTCCGCCTAAGTACCGACCTGAATTCTTGGTAGGTAGGCTGGATGTTTCGGCAGACGCGGCAGCGTCAGAACCTAACGAAGCTGGACTCAGGGGTGGCTCGAACCGAACAGAAGAATCGACGGGCTTGGGTGAATTTTTTTGAATAAGATATCCGCCAGCACCAATGGAAAAGATGGCTGCGAATATTGTTAACAGCGGGATGATCTTCTTCAAGATTAGAATTCCGTAGGAGTTATTCGAAGTGAATCGCTATTTGAGGGTCGCTCAATTTCCCTGATCTTGCCGTCGGCGATGTGGGCGATACGATCAGCAAAGGAAAAGATTCGGTTGTCGTGAGTAACCACAATGATCGCTCGATCGATACTTGACGCTAACTTTTTTAGCATCTCCATCACCGCCTGTCCGGTTGTGGCATCCAGCGAAGCGGTGGGTTCGTCGCAGATGATCAGTCGTGGATGGTGAACGAGCGAACGCGCCACGGCTACACGCTGCTGCTGGCCTCCAGATAACTGGTTCGGGTACTTCTTGGCGTGCTTACCCATTTCAAGCTGCTCAAGCGTCGCCACTGCTTCGGCAACTGCTTTTCGAAACGACACGCCTTGCCCAATCAACGGAACGGCTGCGTTCTCTGCGGCGGTTAAGGACGGGAGGAGATTGAACTGCTGAAAAATAAACCCAATGTTTTTGGAGCGAAAATCAACTAATCGTGAGCTACGCATGGCACCTATCTCCTCTCCAAACAGATGGATAGAGCCCGAGGTAGGATTCAGCAACCCAGCAATTATTGAGATCAGCGTGGTCTTCCCACAACCGCTGGGACCAACCAAAAAGGTGATCTCCCCAACGAACACTTCGAGATCGATTCCATGCAGTACTCGAGTCACCGCCTGGCCTGCTCCGAAGTCTCGGATGATGCCGCGACAAGCCACAGCAACCTTTTTCTCTTGTTGAATCGAGTTATTTAGAGATACCATAGCAATCCTACTAATGCTTAACCTCGGAATACGATAGCAGGCTCAACGAACAGCACTCGACGCAGCGCTACCATAGCCGCGATTGCGATGATGCTTGCCGCCACAGTGCCAGAGGCCAGACCGATCTTCCAAGGTAGGAAGAAGCCAGCAAAGTTTGGATCCCTCCCGGCAAACTCAAAGAATGCTGCAGCCGCCCCCAGACCAACTCCGTAGCCAACGAAACCAACCACGCAGGCTTGTACAAAGACCATTCCTACAAGCCGTGAATTCTTGATGCCGATCGCCTTTAGCACCGCGAAGTGCCTCAGGTTTTCCAAAACAAAAAGGTTGAACATCAAACCGACTACACAGACACCCACGATCACCCCCAAGGCAATAACTGTCCCAAAGCTAACGGGTATGCCTGTGTTATCGATAATGTATTGGACTGCTTTTGCGCGAAAGGCATCTGAGGTAAGTGCCATCAACCCTGTCTGCGCTTCAATCGCTCGCGCTACTTCCTCAGGCTTTTTCTCTGGTTCGGAACCGACAAGCACAAACGACATTTGATTGCGACCGTTGTTGGTATAGGCTAACGCTTGCGAGTACCGGGTGTAGAAGGTAATCGATGATGTGAACTTCGGAGAATCTTTCACAATTGCCGCGACATAGGCACGCCGATCATTTAGTTCCACGGTTTTGCCTAATGCAATCTCCTCACCCAACCAGACCTTGCCGTAACCGTCCTTGCCCACCGCAACTGCATCCGGGCGTCTCAGGTCTTCAGGTGATCCCAATACGAATTCCAGTGGTATGCCGATGAGTGAATTGTCGTCCGCGCCCACCAGCAGCGCAGATTCCAACTCGCCCGTTGCCGTCCTCACTGTTGCAACGGATTTGAAGTAAGGAACGGCCCACTTAACACCTGGAACACCGCGTACCCTTCCCAACTCAATATCGCGCAGCGGGAAGATGGTGTCTAAGTTCTTTACACCGGGGTCCATGACCCAGACATTGGCTTCCGGAACGTCGTCAATTAACGCTCCGCCGCGCGACAACAGGCCAAGAAATATCCCCATCTGCTGATTGATGAGCAAGGTTGAAAAGGCAACGCCGATGACCAAGCCAAAATACTTGGCTAAATCATGGAAAAGCATCTTGAGGGCGATCCGATTCATGGCGGCTTGAACTTGCAGGCACATTTGTCAACTAAGTCGCTTGATTACTACACTCAATTATGCAATAATTCAATGCCGCAGTCAAGCCGTCGTTTGCAAGGATTAACCGTGGAAGAGTATCAGCCAAAACCGCGAGGAAGACCCAAAGACCAGCAACGCAGAGCTCGCATTGTAGAGTCTGCAATGAAGCTGTTTCTTGAGCACGGAATGCAAGCGGTTTCAATCGAAGTGATTGCCAGTCATGCTGGAGTCTCAAATCGGACCGTGTACAGTCACTTTGCAACGAAACAAGATTTGCTGTGGGCGGTTATTGTCCAAGCCAGCGAATCGATGCGTCCCATGATTCAAGGTAGCGAGACCTTAACGCTCGCGGAGCTTAGAAATCAATTGATTGAGTTCGGAGTTGCATTGGTCTCCCTGCTCACAACCCCAACGATTGTAAAACTCGGCAACTTGATGTTGAGTGAAGCTGCACGGCACCCCGATCTCGCCAAGCAGTTTTATGATTGGGGGCCACGGAGTGGGCAACTTGCATTGGCACAGCTACTCGAATCGGCCAAGCAACGCAAACTGATTGCCGAGGATGCTTCACCCCAAATGTCTCATCACCTGCTCGCGATGTTTCAGGGAACTTGGCATCATGAGCAACAGCTTGGGATTTCCAAACCGATGACAAAACCCGCCATAAAAAAACACGTCATTGAATGCGTTGACTTCTTTCTGAGGTCAATCACGTAGCACCATGTGCAAAGCTCAACTGTGCAAAGCTCAACTGTTCAGGCTTGCTAGTGGAACGTCAAGCTTTAATATTAGGGTTAGACACATTAACCGATGTGCGTTAGCACCGGTTTCCGCAATGTGAAAACCGCGGCTAACGCCGTGCTGTTAATAGTACTCGAGTGCGATCAACCCAAACATCTAATGTTGACAGAGCACTAGTGGATTATCACAGCTTAATTTTAGGGTTTGGAACATCAGCCGGAACGCGCTAGTGTCGCGAATCGTAAGTTCTATACCGCAGCTTTGCCGCAAGCGGGCGAGGACGCCCGCGCTCCGGAATACCGGATGTCCCTCCGCAAGAAAATCCAGGTGAGTTCCAAAAGTCACCATACTTTGT
>JANRMD010000651.1:0-11331 GCA_033761895.1 Pirellulaceae bacterium
GAGGGGATGGTTTCATTCCACAGCTATTCCCATCGAACGAAGATTTCGGTAACTTCCTCCGCTGTGATCAGTACTACCAGATCCAAATGATGCTCACGGCGCTGCGCTCACGTGACTTGCCGGAGAATGACCCCAACGATCCTCAGCGGATGATTACGGTTCGATTGCCCAAGAGTCTGCACGAAGCCCTTTGCGAGGAAGCTCTTCGTCTGGGGATCAGTGTTAACCGTCTCTGCATCAGTCGCATGCTGCAGCTTTTGGATCCGAAGATGATTCCAGAAACCGGTACCAAGCCGCGAGGCCGCAAGCCGCGTGCTCGCACATCGGCCAAGTCCGCCGCTGCGCCAGCTACACAGCCGACCTCGACAACAACTTATTCATAATCGAGGAACTGCAACGCTCCCCGTCGCGTTGCTAGCAGTGTCAAAGTGGGCAAGATATGGCATTTCAAGTCGACATGAACGAGTACTGCGGGCCGATGGAGCTGCTGCTGTACTTAGTTCGCCGCGAAGAGCTGCCATTGAGTGAGTTGTCGTTGTCAAAGCTGACTGAGCAGTACCTCGACTACCTCGAGGTGCTCACGGAGCTGTCGATCGATGATGTAGCCGACTTTTTGGAAATTGCTAGCGTTCTGATTGAGATGAAAGCAAAGGCGATGCTGCCGCAATCGCCTTCGGCCGTGGAAGAAGAAGCAATCGCTTTGGAGGATCCGAGCGACCAGCTGATACAGCGGCTGATGGACTACAAGCGAATACGGGACGCGGCGAACATTCTGGACGAGCAGAGCCAGCGTTGGCAATTGCGCTACCAGCGTCTGGCGGATGACTTGCCGCCGCGTCGTACGGAGCTCGATCAACAACCTCTCCAAGCCCTGGAGGTCTGGGATTTGGTCAGCGCGTTCGGGCGAATCCTGCGCGAACGTCAACCGCCCCCGCAGACTAACGTGGTATATGACGACACCCCGATACACGTGTACATGGAACGCATTCACGGAACGGTGAACTCCAACGGTCGTGTGGAACTTACCAGTCTCTTTGAACCGGGTATGCACAAAAGTTCGCTGGTGGCTATGTTTTTGGCCACACTCGAGCTTACACGTCACTATGGACTAAAGACGGAACAGCGAGAGCCGGGACTGCCGCTTTACTTGGTCGCCGACGAAAACTTCTCCCGCGAGCTCGATGTGCATCGCATCGAGAACTTGTCGTTCGAGAAAGTGGCGAACTCAAACCTGCCCGTCACGCCAAGGTGACCGTCAATCCGCACTCGAATTGCTTGAGGGCAATTGAATTTCTGCGGTTCAGTAAGTGAGCCGACGGCGTTAGCCGCGGGTGACCGAACGAGCAATCGTTCATCGCCAATCAGCCTACCAATGCAGAATAACTTACAGTTCAACTGCATTGGAACGAGCCAAATCCATGCAAGCTCCAAACTTCGAGACCCGCGGCTAGGCTTGCAAACTCACTAGCGCGTCAAGGCTTTCGAGGGCTGCCGCAGTACTGTCGAAATGCTTGACGGATTCCGCTATGCAAGAATTTATGTGGACAGGAACACGAGGATCACTGCGTAAGGCGAAAAGTACCGGTGCGACCGACCCGTGCAGCGTTATACTTTACGCATCATGCGAACCAGCCAGCGACTCTCTTTCGATTTCTACAACCAGCCGACGGTCGATGTGGCTAGGGACTTGTTAGGAACGGTGATCGTTCGGCGGTTGGAAAACGGCGAGGAGCTGGCCGGTATCGTGGTCGAGACCGAAGCGTACTTGCCGACTGATGATCCAGCGAGTCATTCGTTTCGCGGGCTTGGTCGGAAAAATGCGTCCATGTTCGAGTCTGCTGGAACTCTGTATGTTTATCCGATTCATGCCAAGTACTGCCTGAATGTTGTTACTGAGCCGAGGGGCCAGGGTGCGGCGGTGCTCATCCGAGCGATGCAGCCGATTGAAGGGCTCGTAAGGATGCGCGAGCTTCGTGGGCTTACGGCGCTCTCCAAAATCCAGGCTCAATTGACAACTGGTCCCGCGCGGATGTGTCAGGCGCTGGCCGTCGACCGCACCCTTGATGGTGTCGACCTGCTGACCAGTTCGAGCATCTGGCTGGAATCGCAACCGGCAGTTGTGGTTGAGCACCCATGGAAGGCCAAAACGAGTCCACGCATCGGCATCTCCCAAGCCGTTGACAAGCCACTGCGGTGGTTCATCGACGGCCATCGGTTCGTAAGCGGTTGCGCCCGGGATCACTCGCGCCGTCGCGACTGGTCGTTTTTAGTTGACTAGCCACACTCTTGAGAAAGCACACATGACCTCGGGACTATTCATCAACGGTAGCTGGATCGAAACGGCTGGACATCTTAGCGTACACAATAAATACTCCGGTGCAGTTATTGGCAGGGTGGCAGTGGCTGGTCCCGTTGAGATCGAAGTCGCTCTGGCAAGCGCGCAGCGCGCCGCTTCGATCATGGCGAAACTCCCCACGCACATGCGTTCGAAAATTCTGTTCGATATTGCCGACGGAATCGCCGCCCGCCGTGAAGCCCTTGCGAACCTCATCGCGCAGGAGGCTGGTAAACCGATTCGAGCGGCCAGGTTGGAAGTGGATCGAGCCGCGAATACCTTTCAGGTTGCCGGTGAAGAAACGCGTCGAATTCATGGCGAAACTCTAGCGTTGGACGCCAGTCCGCATGGGGAAGGTTACTTCGGGTTCTGGTGGCGTCGTCCAGTCGGCGTCGTGGGAGCGATCACTCCATTTAATTTTCCGCTTAACTTAGTCGCTCATAAGCTTGCACCAGCTATCGCTTCCGGCAATGCATTCATCCTGAAGCCAGCCGAACAAACTCCGCTTACCGCCATTGCCCTGTTCGAAATCATGTTGGCCGCTGGGTTGCCGCCCGAAGCTGGGCAGTTACTGCAAGGGCTCGGTGAAACGGTTGGTAATGCAATTGTTGTCGACCCGCGTGTAGGCAAGATTACTTTCACCGGCAGTGCGGCCGTGGGTAAATTGATCCTCGCTCGAGCCGGCATCAAGAAGGTGACGCTTGAGCTTGGGAATAACTCGCCGGTCATTGTGGCGGCGGATGCGGACCTGGATCATGCCGCGCAGCGCTGCACCCTGGGGGCTTTTGCCCATTCAGGCCAAGTCTGTATCAGCGTCCAGCGCATCTACTGCGACCAAGCTGTCTACGCAGAGTTCAGCGACAAGCTGGTTGCTGCGACCAAGCAAGTTCAAGTTGGTGACCCACTGCTGGATGGGACAGACGTCGGGCCGATGATCGCCGAGTCTGAAGCGCAGCGCATTGAGCACTGGGTTAATGAAGCTCAGGCCAGTGGCGCGCGGTTGCTTATCGGAGGCCAACGTGACGGGGCGGTCTACATGCCTACGCTGCTCGATCAAGCCTCGCCCGAAATGAGAGTGATGCAGCAAGAGGTCTTCGCGCCGCTGGCCAGCCTGATTGGTTGCAATGATTTTGATGATTCGTTGCGGCAGGCCAACGAGACAACTTACGGGTTGCACGCGGCTGTATTCACGCGCGATATCGATCGCGTCCTTAAGTCCCTCCAGCAGCTCGATTTCGGCGGCGTGATCATCAATGACATGCCCGCCTTCCGTGTTGATCATATGCCCTACGGCGGCACCAAGCAAAGTGGTCTCGGACGCGAAGGCGTTCGGTTTGCCATTGAAGAGATGACGAACATACAGACCGTAGCGATCAAGACAAGCTAGAAGCTAGAAGCTAGGGGAGGGGGGCTGAGCTCTTAGGTGGCGAGTGACTAGTTTCTCTTTTCCCATTGACAACGCTGTTTTGACTGCTACTATAAAACCAAATCTAAATAACCAAACGAAGCGGATTGTTCAGGCTGTTGCACGCGAAGGAGGAACAAAGTGGCTCGACCTAAGGCGAAAGAACTGACCGAGCGTGAGTTAGAGGTGATGCATGTCTTCTGGGAGCGAGGTGAATCGACGGCGGCGGATGTTCGCGAGGCACTGGAATCGCAAGGCCGCGATCTGGCTTACACGACCGTTGCAACCCTTGTCCGTATTCTGCTCGACAAGCAATTTCTGACGCAGACCTGCGATGAGCGTCCGTTCAAATTCAAACCAGCACGCAGCTATGAAGAGGTTTCACGAACAATGCTGGGCGACTTGGTGCAAAAAGTCTTTGGGGGATCGCGAACTCGCCTTTTGGTGCAGCTATTCGATGAAGAAAAGCTCTCTCCGCAAGAGCAGCAGCGCCTGCGGGAGATCTTGGAGTCGCAGAAGCAGAAAAACAAAGGCAAAAAATAGGTTTTCAGAGCGAAAGAACTCCTCACGGAATCCCAATCATGACTGCAGTTGGAAGCCTCTTGATCTGTATCTTGCAAGTGACGCTGGTGGCTACTGTCGGCATTGTGCTCAGTTTGGTGATGCGTCGTTGGTTGAAAGCCTCCGCCGCGCTGCCGTTGGTAATCACGCTGCTGTCGGTGACGTTGTTGACTTGTTGTAGTTTCAGTTCATGGCCCAGCTGGTTGAGCAAATCGCGTCCAGCCGAAGTGTCTATGTCTGGCGCGGTGGGGCAAGCTCCGATGGAAATCGATGCGCTGCACCAATTGCCGCCGCAGGTTGTACCGGCAACCAACCGTGGCGATCGGATGGATACAGCTACAACCAACGATGCTTTGGCGGGCATGATTGCTTGGGTGAACAGCCTTTCCTCGGCGACTGTCGCTACTGCGAATAAGCCGTCAACGAATGTGTGGACGGTGGGTGGAGCGGTTGGATGGGTGGTCGTAGTGTGTTTTGTGGTTGGTCTAATCCGCTTGGCGGGTGGGCTGTTGGGGGTGCGTCTGTTTGTGCTTGGAAGTCGCCCGCTTGAGAGTCGCCAGTTGTTGGAGCAAGTGGATTTGATTCGGGCAGAGCTTGGTTGCAAGCGACGTATTGAACTGCGCGAGTCCAAGCACTTAGCCATGGCAGCCACGGTCGGCTGGAGGCGGCCGGTGGTGTTGCTCTCCGAGAGCTGGCGAAGCTGGACGGAGGTTCAATTGCGGAGCATTCTTGCGCACGAGATCGCCCACATTCAGCGAGGGGATTTTCTAGCGACCGTCTTCGCACAGTTGGGATTGCTGTTGCATTTTTATCATCCGCTTATCCACTGGCTAGCTAATCGTTTGCGACTTGAGCAGGAATTAGCTGCAGACGCTTTAGCGGCACAAATTATTGGAGGCTCGCGTGTCTATTTGGATGCGATCGGAGAGCTTGCGCTGAAACACTCATCGGAACCAGTGGGCTGGCCGGCCCATTCATTTCTGCCAACCCGCAGAACGTTTTTGAGGAGAATCGAAATGCTTCGAGATCTTAAGTTACTGTCGGGCAGAGGGTCTGGGGCCACGCGTTGGGCCACGACCATTGGCATGGTCACTGTCACCTTGATTGTCATCGGATTGCGACCGCCCGGAACAAATCCAGCAGCCGGCAATGCACTGGCACAGGTGCCAGCCAAGCCTGCAGTGAGTGCGCCATCTGCAGCTCAGGGGTCGCCTTTGGTTGCAAGATTCGTCCCCGAGGCGGCCGCCATAGTAGCGGTAGTTCGGCCCTCGCAACTATGCACTACAGTCGAAAAGCTAGGCGCTGAGAAACTCGTTCCAAGCGATTTGCTCAAGCCGCTTGAGATGTTCAAAGACGTTACGCAGGCAACCGTTATCTTCCTACCGAACAAAGCTCAGCCGGTGCAGGCGGCCGCGTGCTTGATCTTCAACGATAAGGGGGCACGGGATCGCTTCGAACCCAATACAGCCAATCAGGCCACTTGGCAAAAAACAAATCTGCTGCTCTATCAGTATGAAAAATCTACTGATGGGCGCATGGGGCGATACTTTCCAGACGAAAAGACCATAATCATCGGTGAAGATAGCGTCGTGCAGCAAATGATTTTAACCGCTGGAAAGTCATTATCGCCGTTGACGCAAACGGACAGTTGGAACGCGGCTACGTCGGGCGTGTTGGTGGTCTCTGTCGGATCGAGTGGCTTGAGCGAAATCGCAAGCCAAGTTGAAAACGTACCAGCTTTCGCAATGTTCTCTCCCTTGTGGATGTCAGTAAGTGGGCACACGCTGGGTGCCAAGCTTGACGATCGACTTCGCATCGCGCTTACCTCAAAGGCAAGCGATCAGGCTGGCGCGAAAAAGATCGAAGCCACCATGCAAGCTGCTATGGCGATGCTCACCAATATGTTTAGCGTAGCCAAGAGCAGTCCCGACGAAAGTGTCCAGAAGTCGATTGAAGCACTCATAAAGCTAGTTGAGTCCCATAAGTTGAAAGCAACGACCGATACAGAGCTTCAACTGCAACTTGAGATGGATATGGAGAGCTTAGGAAAATTCCTGATTGCACCTTTGTCGTCTGCCAAGTTGGCTGGTGATCGCGAGCGGCAGGCGAACAGCATGAAGCAACTTGGTTTAGCACTGCACAACTATCATGGTGCGCACGGAAGATTCCCAGCTGCCGTCACGGTTGATCCAGAGAGTGGCATGAAACGCAGTTGGCGTGTTGAGTTGCTTCCATATATGGATGGCATGGGCATTTTGTACAACCAATACAAAACCAATGAAGCCTGGGACAGTCCCGACAACATGAAGGTGCTTAAGCAAATGCCCGCCGTGTTTCGTCATCCCTCGCAGCCTCGAGACTCAACATCGACGGCCATCACTGCTGCCTATGGTGAGGGACTTTTGTTTGGTCGGTCGGGTAAAGGTACTCCTATCAGTACCATAACTGACGGCACATCCAATACCGTTGCTTTCTTGGAAGCGAAAACGGACATCCCTTGGACCAAGCCGGAAGATATCGAGATCGACTTAACCAAAGATAACGTACCCGAGTTTGGTGGCTTTGATACGACGGGTTACAACGTTGGCATGGCAGACGGAAGCGTAAAGTACTTTGCCAAAGTGATCGATATCCGCGTACTGAAAGCGCTGCTCACAATTGCTGGGGGTGAAAGAGAGTAGCTCGAAGGCGGTCGACAGGACGCGGTGTGACGGCCATCCACCGCGTTCCGCTTGGGAGCGATCACACCGTGCAAGGGTTGGCGGCGGAGTGGTCGCTCTTTTGTATACTTATTCTTCGACTTACTTCTTGTCTGCTTCCACTGTCGCGGGTGGTGCGAAAGCCAGTAAGCGACTTGGCGTGGCCACGAGCAGCCAGCCATCCACCGCGATGAGATTGCCCCCTTCCGAGCCTCGTGATTCCAAGCGGATGCGGCGTTGCATGGGGGGCGCATCAACGGATTTTCGGTCCTTGAGTGTGGTTGCGAATACGATGATTTCGTTGGCTGTTGGCCAGTAGATTTCATTGGCAGAGATCACGCCCCGGCCAAGACCTCGTGGACTGGGAAGCGAGGTCAAGCTGCTGCCACTGCCAGCCGCTGGAAATCTGGCATCGATGCGACCAGTTCGGCGATCAAGCCAAAGGAGCCGATCACCGCTGGCAATCAAATGCTCGTTCGTTACGCCAAGCAGATGTACTACATCCGCTGCGGCGCTATCGTCGGTCGACCAAACCAAATCGCCCGTAAGTGCATCAAGCGCGAAGACCTCTGGGCAATCTTGAGGTGAGCAATACACCAATCCATCACGGATCACACATGGGTTTAGATCTCGGTAACGAAAACGATCCGCTCGCGGGTACGCTTGTTTCTCTTTGTCGTAACGACGGTAACGGACCAGCCATTCGATCTGACCCGTCAAAGGATCGAGGCAGGCGATAGAGCCGAGGTTCGTGTTGTAGAACAGCCGCCCACCTTCCATGGTCAGCAATTGGTGGGCAAGCAAATTGGCGCGATCTGAACCTTCAACGGTGCCTATCGCGAGAGCTGGCGATTTCCAAATCAATTGGCCGCTGAACCGATCGAACGCAGCCACCGAGCGCCGCAAGCCCACGTTGTCGCGTTTGGCAACTGTAACGTACAACTTGTCGCCAACCGCCAGCGGGCAGCCTTCGGGTTCGCTGCCACCAAAATCGAACTGGGATAAGTGCAACGGAAATCCCTTGAGCAAACTTCCTTGCCGCTGCAAATCGATACCTACGATGTAGCCGATCGAACCGCCGTCACCGGCCTTTTCTCCGTTAGCCCAGCCCGTGACCGGTGCGCCCATCCGAGCGTACAAGCAGTCGCCATAGATCGAAAGGGTACCGCGCGCCGCACCAACCATCGGATATCCCAATGGTAACAGCGCGGCCGGTGCAATATGGCTATCGAATAGTGGCAACGGCGGCTTCATCTCAGGCCACTCCGCGCCCGAGCCCAATTCATAGGCTGCGATACGATTCAGTTCATGCACGTAGACCCGACCCTGATACACGGCTGGGTGGTAGGACAGCAGCCCCACTTCGGACTCAGCGACTCTAGGCTTCGATGCTGAAATTCGATCGCTGCTCGCGTTGTAGCGTTCGAGCGAGTGATTCCAAGTTGGCCAGCCTGCAGGGTCGAGCCGTAGTGTGCTTTGGCAGTTCCGTTCCAAGTTTCCGCCGAAGGTGGGCCATTGCTCTTTCGTATTCGACGTTTTTTCCAACGGGTTCTTGAAGTGCCAATTCGCCGTAAGCCTTAAATGATCCCGGATCAAGTGGCGATCTGCTTGCGGAAACGCGTCTGCCATCGCCAGTATCCAGCGTTCCAAGCCGTTCCGATCCTGAGGGTCATGGATCACGGCGGCATCAATCGATCGTTTTAGCAGTTCTACAGCGAGCTTCGGCGCGTTAGGCGATTGCCATGACTCGGCGAGCACTCTGTTGTACCACTCTTCCATCCCACGACGTCGCTCCTCCTCGGTCCAGTGTTCAAGCACCAAGGGCCAAGCTAACGTGCCACTCGGGGTCGCTGTTGAATCGGTAGGCTTGTGGTTCGCAAATGAAAACCGCATGCTTGGCAACTGCCGTTGAATCGACTGTGTTGCGGCTAGACCCCAACCGCGTTCAAGGTACAAATCGGTTAGTAGCAGTTGTAGATTGCTGCCCGAAGTGGTTTGCGAAAACCGCTCGGCTGCCAGACGCGCGCGGGCAAGATCCTTGGTTGCCGCAACCTCAGCCAATGCTGCCGCAGCGGCGTCATCGTGATCTTTCAAGTAAGTTTGACGAATCGCAACATTCTCTTTGAGCAGATTTGCGAGCCGCAATTGTGTCCAATGACGAATGGATACATAACGCTGCGTGACCTGGGTCGCCGCGCGTTGCAAGCCTTCCGCTTCGATCAGTCGTCCTTCGCTTTGTTCAAATAGTTTTTCGAGAGTCGAAGCGGCTTCGGCCAACTGTCCGGCTTTCGAAAGCTCTTCGACCTGCTCGACGAGCAAGCGCTCCGCGCCGGTGGCAACGGCTGGTGGTGCGTGCGAGCCGAGGTTTTGACCCAAGGCAGGCATCGTCGAGAGCGACAGCCAGAGCAGCCACGCTGAACAAAACTCCGTTAACTTCACTCTGATATCCCTACTTTCAGGGTGCTGATTTCGATGTTTTCTGTTTGTCAAGCCAAATCGAAATACGAATCAGCCAAACAATCTATCCAAACAGTTTGGTGCTGAAGTAGCGTTCAGCGCGATCACAAAGAACCGTCACTATTCTAGCATCCGCAGGAAGTTCGCAAGCCAACTCAAGGGCGGCGGCCACGTTAGCGCCCGACGAAGAGCCTACGAGCAAGCCGAACTCGCGATTCAATCGCAGGGTCATTTGCATCGCATCCTGACTGGAAACTTTTTTGACTCCATCCAGTTTTACATCGCGGAGCAGGGGCGGGACGAATCCGCCCGCAATCCCTTCGATCCAGTGGCAGCAGGCTTCTTCGCCTGACAGCAGCGCCGATTCAGCTGGCTCCATGGCGTAGACAAGCGTCTGAGCGTTGGCGTTGCGTAGGGCTTTGGTGCATCCGGCAAGGGTGCCGCCAGTTCCGTATCCCGAGACGAACGCGTCCACTCGACCCGCCATCTGCTCAAGGATCTCGACGGCGGTTTCGTGTTCGTGATCGACTGCGTTGAGTGGATTTTCGAACTGACGCGGCAAAAAGTACCTCGGATCGGCTTGGGCCATCGCCTGCGTTTTGGCGATTCCGTGAGAGTATCCAGACTCGGTGAACAAAATCAATTTTGCGCCGAAGTGTTCGATGATCTTGCGACGTTCACCGCTGGCTCGCTCGGACATGACAATAGTCACGGCGTAACCGCGAGCCGCTCCGACCATGGCGAAAGCTATACCCGTATTGCCGCTAGTGCATTCGAGTATGTTTGAGTCATCGTGCAGCAGGCCGTTTTGCTCGGCATCCAGAACAATCGTTCGCGCCAACCGATCCTTGATGCTACCGCTGGGATTCAGGAACTCGCACTTGGCCCATATGGTTCGCCCCAACTCTTCGAAATGCAGCTGCATCATCGGCGTACCGCCAATCAAGCTGAGCAGTCCATCCCCTTTTCGCTGTTTTGCTACCGTATGCATCTTTTTCCCATTGCCGAGCTTCGAAACCAGTCCCTATTGTAGCTGGCCGATTGTAGCTGGTTTCCGCAAAAAACCGGATCCGTCGAGCGGAATAAGTCGACCTACCCGCACTTTCTTTGATAGCAATCCGCCTCCTAGATGGTGCCACCCACCTATTGCCGCATCCGGATGGTGCCACCCACCTTCCGACCCGTTTTGCTAGAAGTCCGCCCATTCGCAGCTTTCAGTTGGTGCCAGCCACCTTCCGGCAAGTTTTGCTAGCAATTGGATTCCAGATGGTGCCAGCCACCTACCGGATGGTGCCATTGGATTCCAGATGGTGCCACCCACCTACCGGATCGTGCCAGCCACCTAATGCGGCTTTTGGGGTGGGTCGCTCTTGCCGAGTGCGACCATATGCACTGAATACGCCATTGCCTTCCAAAGACTGCCTTCCGGAGCAGTTGGTGCCAGGCACTTTCAGGCGCGTTTTGATAGCAAACCGCCAAGCTTTCAGTTGGTGCCAGCCACCTTACCCCCGACCACCATCCCGAAAGGGATCCAAGCCAATAAGCGGAGCGCCACCACCGGTTGGGGTGGTCGCGTGAGCGTCCATCCTGAAGGGATCGCAGAGTTGGCGCGTAAACCACGCTCATTACCCAGATTCTGTGATCCCTTCAGGATCAAACACCTGCTCCGCTAGCATTCCGGTGGTGGCGCTCCGCTTACCACCGGCCATTGTCTGAAGACCGCTCCGCGGTGAAAGCCACCGTACCTCCACCACCGTCCTTTCGATTGGTGCCATCCGCAGACTGCCTTCAATCCACAAACTGCCTTGAGGAGCAGTTGCATGCAGTGTTACAGACCACAAAAGTTCCTGCACAACACTTACTGACACGACATG
>JANRMD010000652.1:0-3849 GCA_033761895.1 Pirellulaceae bacterium
CAATGCAGAATAACTTCCAGTGCAACTTGCATTGGAACGAGCCAAATCCATCCACGGACCAAACGTCGAGACCCGCGGCTAGCGCCGACGGCTCACAGCCCGTCAGTCTCACAAACTCACAAGTCGGTCAAGGCTTTCGCCGCAGTACACTCTAAATGCTTGACGCATTCCGCTACCCAAAATCTAAATGTCGTTCTGCGAGAGCAGCAGCAGTTGGCTAGAGGAAATTCATGGTTCCGTTGGCGATACGAATCATTTCGATTGCTTCGGATCGATTCTGCACACCCAGCTTTTGCAGCAGTGTTTTCTTGCGATAGTGGATTGTTCGGACGCTGACATCGAGTGTAGCGCCGACTTCCTTGGTAGTTCTTCCCTGGATCAGCAGAGTCAGAATTCTGGCTTCATCTGACGAGAGTTTTTCGAGAATTGCCTTGGGTATTAAATCGTGAAGTTGGCGCGCGTTCTGACGACTGGCTTGAAGCGCTTGGTGAATGGCGTTCTTGATGAGCCCCTCCTTGCATGGGAGGTCGCAGATCTCAATCGCCCCCAGCTTGATCGCTTGGACAGCGGTTTGCACAGTCCAATTCTTGTTTAACGCGATGATCTGCAGACGAGGGTTCTTCGCATGCACTTCACTGATCAATCTAAGGTCTTCATCCACATTCTCGGTAACTTCAATCAAGACGCAAAATGTTTCGTTGTCACACTCAGCAACCGCGCTACACTCTGTCAATTGGACGATTGTTGCGGGCTCTGCAGACAGTTCTGCATGGATAACATCCAGGACTTCTTGTCGTTTTGTGAAGACTGGCAACTTAGCAGCATTAAGCAATGAGTTCATGTGGGCGTCCGGATCGGGTGGGCAATCTGCACTGTAGGACACTGCTATTATCGAACATTTGGTCGACGACTGTTCAGGTACCAAGGGAAGAGTGCAAGTAAGGGAATCCCTAGTACTGCTCGCGGTGAAGTCGTCAGTACCCACAAATCGAGCTGTTTGAAACGGTACCCAGACTCGAGAGACGCAAACTGAGGCGTATGTATGCCAGCTGACGCGAACTGACCGTTCGTAAACGAATCACTCGCTTATCGATCTGCCCCACACGGCGAGCCATCTTGCTGAACTTGGAAGGGGCAAAAGGGACCAATCCAAGCGCTTTTTGCTTGACTTTCCATAAGTGTTGAATTCTGACCCCCGAAAGTGCAGTGCCGGAACCGCACAGGCCTTGCCCATTGGATCATTACTGTGGGGTATTGGTGGGTGGGTTATAGAGCGGAATGCTCGGGCAAGAAGTCAAGCATGTGGGTTAGGCGGCTTTACTGTCGTCCCAGCGGCGGAGGTCTGGGTACATGCTGCCGAAAGGTGGAGCGACTCGATGAAGCGTTAAGGATTGTTTGATACGTCGCAACCATTCTTGTTTCACCGACCCGTGTTTATTCGGTACGGTTTTCACGGAGACCTTCAAGTTGATGTTTGGTCCGCCTAAGTTCTCAATCGCAGGCTCCGAGGGTTTTTCCAGCAGCAAGGGACCAAGCACTTCGTCGGTCATCAACTCGGCGGAGACGTTATTGATTATCTGTATCACGTGATCAAGATCTACTTGATGGCTGACGCCAATTTCACAAACGGCTCGCGACCACCCATGTGTTTCGTTGGTGACACTGTTGATGGTCCCGTTTGGAATGAAATGCACGATCCCGCTACTATCTCGCAAGACAGTCATGCGCAGCGTAATGCGTTCCACTTGACCCGTTACTCCACCGATGCGAATGGTGTCATTTAGCATGTATTGATTTTCGAGCAGCATGACGAAACCGTAGAAGTAATCCTTGATCAAGTTTTGAGCGCCGAAGGCAACCGCCAAACCGATCACTGCCACTCCTCCCATTAAGACCGTGATGTTAGCCCCAAGTTCTTCCAAGATCATCAGCGATCCGGTGATGAACAACGCTACTGTGGCAGCATTCTGAAATACCCCCACCAGCGTTTTCGCTCTGTTCTCGCGTTCGGCTTTTGTGCCCCGCAAAGAGCCTGTGGTCACCAAACGTACCGAGCGACTGGCAAGCAGCGTTGCGGCGCGGTTGAGGACGAACATGCCCACAGTGATGAAGACCAGTCGGGGGCCATGCTCCATCAGCCACTGCAGGATATTTCTGAGAGTAAATGGATTTTTAAGGTCTGCAACAAGTTGTCCAGACTGGAGGGCTTCTTCGCGTTTTTTCTGCTCCTCGTGCAAAGCGATGATATGTTCAGCTTGTAAGCTGTTTAGCTCGGCGCGATGATCATTCAAGCGTTCGTTGATTTCCGTGACTTCGGCTCGGGCTTGAATAAATCTCTGGTTGGCTTTGGCAATCGCATTCCGCAGCGTATTGATCTCGACCGGATCCGCATTCTCGGACTGGACCTTAGCAAGCTCAAGTCCCAGGTCATGTTGCGCGGCGGAGGCAAGGTCTACTTTTTTCCGAGCAATGTTGAGCTCTTTTTGCTCTTGGGCAATCAACTGTTGCAGGTCCCGCAATCGAGCTTCGATGGACTCTGTTTCTTCCTCGGCCTCTTTGACTTCTGCCTGTTTCAATGCCGACTCTTCTTGAGCCTTCAAGAGTTCTTCGTCGACTTCTTCCTCTCCGTCCGTTTCATGATCTGGATCGTCTGAATCCTTCTCGGATGAATCGGAACGTTCTTCGCGTTCTTCGCTAGATGAATTTTTCGATTTCTCGTCGTCTGCGTCGTCGGTAGGCTTGGCATCGCCCTCGGTTGGATGATCTTCATCTTCTTTAGGCTTGGGGCCTTCTGTCAGCAATTCAAGTGCCGCCTGATCCTGTTCGAGTTTATGCCTGAGCGTGAACATCTGCTCCTTTAGAGTCTTGCGGTCTTCGATCGCAAGATCAAAGCGGTCTTTTGCCAAGCGCCAAAGGGTGGTTTGGGTTTCCAGGTCTGACGTGAGTTTCTCGAGGGTTTCGGTCGAGGTATTTGTGTCGGCTTTGGCTTTCTCAAGTCCTTCGATCAATTGATCTCGATGTTCGTTTAGCGCTCGAAACTCGCGCTCTGCCATCGCATACTCGCTCTCAGGGTTGTCGAACTCGGCCGTTAAGGCAGCCAATTGCTCTTTGTCACCTTCGATGGCTTCGGTGAGTTCTGCAATGCGTTCAGCGTCAGAGGGTTCGGGTACCGGCGGCTCAGTTGCGGGGTTGGCGGCTTCGGCTTCGTTCTCTGTCGCTTCTGCTTGTACGGCCGACGCATCCGCGTTTTCTTCCGACGAATCTTGAAGGTATCGCGGCGAGGTTGCACCGCTGACAGCGCCGGTGACAGCGCCGGTGAGAAGCAAAAAGACAACGGCTATAGAAATATCTCGAAGCTTCATGGATTGGTCCTCCGTGACACAATGCAAGCAATCCCAAGCTGCTCGATGATGAGCGGCCGGGTTGGAGATACTAACGTGATCGAGTTAGAAATGCCAGAGCGGCGATTAGTTCAGGCGATGTCTAGCGCTCTGTACTGATTAGATTTCTTGGGGTAGCGGAATGCGTCAAGCATTTCGACAGTACTGCGCTGTTCCTCAAAAGCCTTGACTTGTGAGCCGTCGGCGCTAGCCGCGGGTCTCGAAGTTTGGAGCGTGCATGGAATTGGCTTGTTCCAATGCAAGTTGAACTGAAAGTTATACTGCATTGGCACGTTTATTGACGATGAACGATTGCTCCTTCGGTCACCCGCGGCTAGCGCCGTCGGCTCACTAACCGTGCCGCAGTAGTTCATAAACCGTCAAGCATTTCGAGAGTACTAAGGTGACCCTCGAAAGCCTCGACGGGCAAGCTAGTTAGTGAGGAATGTGAGTTTGTGAGCCGTCGGCG
>JANRMD010000653.1:0-13555 GCA_033761895.1 Pirellulaceae bacterium
GGGCGGCCACGCGGACGATGTTGCAAGTTTGAGCTATCCGCAAAAGAATGCAAGAGTCTGGGTTCCAGCCTGCTCGACTGGCGAGGAAGCATATTCGATAGCTATTCTGTTGCTCGAACAGGTTGCTGCCGAAGCGTTGCCTTCAGCGATACAAGTCTTTGCTACCGATATTGATGAACGCTCATTGAGCAAGGCCCGGACAGGGATCTATACAGAAAATAACCTGAAAGGGATCTCAAAAGAGAGAATGCAACGATTTTTCTCAAAAGTGGACAATCAGCATTGGCAAGTGAATGGACAACTGCGTGAAGTAATCACTTTTGCTCGACAGAATTTGATTAGCGATGCTCCGTTTTCCAAGTTGGATCTAATCTGTTGCCGCAATTTGCTCATTTATCTCGAACCCGAGATGCAGGCGAGGCTTCTCCGACTGTTCCATTTTTCACTTCGCAGTGGTGGCTATCTTTTTTTGGGCCCGTCCGAGTCCGCCGGCCGAGAAGAGAAATTGTTTGAAGTTATCTCCAAAAAATGGAGGATCTTTCGGCGGCTTGACACTGCGCGAGCAAGAGTGGAGGTACCCATCACATCGATCGAACAGCAGCGTCGGATGTCGGTGCTACAACTCGACAGGCCGTCTTCGGCGCCAGTGGCGTACAAGGACTTAATGCAACGACTTGTTTTAGATGAATGCTCCCCTGCTGCCGTACTTATAAATCACAAATACGAGATAGTCGCTGCTTTGGGGCCTCTGGAGAATTATCTTCAATTTCCTACTGGGGAGCTTACCAAGGATCTGCTTGCTATGGCACGACTTGGTTTACGTACCCGCATCCGAGCCGCAGTCAACCAAGCACATCAAGAAACGAAGGCCGTTGTTGATCGAGATGCCAAAGTAAAACGCAATGGAACTTTCTATGCGTGCTCGATATCCGTGAAACCCTTGGCCGACCCCAAGGAAGCGGCTGGAATGTTATTAGTTACCTTTCAGGATCTAGACCCTACTGTTCGAAGTCCCACGCCCGTCGATGGGATGCCTGCAAATGAAGATTTGGTACAGATCATTCAGCATCTTGAACAGGAACTTCGATCAACCCGCGAAGATCTACAGAGCAGTGAGCAAGAGTATGAAAGTTCGGCTGCGGAACTCAAAGCATCGAATGAAGAAGTGATGTCGATGAACGAGGAATTGCAGTCGGCGAACGAAGAGTTAGAGACGTCAAAGGAAGAGCTACAGTCGCTTAACGAAGAACTCACGACGCTCAACAACCAGTTGCAGGAGAAGCTAGAAGAGCTAGATCGGTCAAATAGTGACTTAACAAACCTAATGAACATCAGTGATTTAGCAACTCTGTTTCTCGATACAGAGTTGCGTATTAAGCGATTTACGCCGCCATTAGCCCGCTTGCTCAGCTAGCGTGCATCGGATATCGATCGTCCGGTGACTGATCTTGCTATCAAAGTCGACAACAATACTCTGGTATCTGATTGCCAAACAGTGCTTGCGACTTACACACCGTTAGAACGCGAAATATGGACTCAATACGACGGAGTGAGTCAAAAAGAGAAGCTGCAGTCAAGTAGCAAGTTAAATAGGGAAGCTACAACTGCGTCTAATACACGCAGTTCATCAGTAGATAGCAGCCAGAAGTCTAGTTGCTGTTTTCTTCGACGGATTGTCCCGTACCTTACAAATGGCATCAAAATTGAAGGGGTCGTAGTCTCTTTCGTTGATATCACGGAGCGTATCACTGCCGATTTCCAAGCGAGACGTTTAGCGACAGTGCTCAGAGATTCCAACGATGCCATCATCGTACAAACTTTCGATGGCGATTTCGTTGCGTGGAATCGCGGGGCCGAACGAATGTACGGATACAGCGAAAAGGAAGCATTTAAGCTGAAGAGTAAGGACTATGTTCCCGATGATAAATGGATCGAAGCCGCAGAAGTCGCGCACCGCATCTTGCTCGAGCAGCCCGTCGAACCCTTTGAATCACAGCGTAAGGCAAAAGATGGTCGATGTCTCGATGTTCAACTCACTGTTGCCGCCTACCGCGATGAATTTGGGAAACCGATTGGGATCGTAAGCACAGAACGTGACATTTCGCAACATAAAGTACTACTCAGGAAGTTGCAGCATCTAAACGCAGATCTAGAAAATCGGGTCGCTAAACAAGTACGCGAAGTGAGGCTTCTTGCCCACGCGATCTCTCACTTGGCAGAAGGGGTCATGATCACGGAAGGCACGCTCGATTTTCCAGGCCCAAAGATACTGTTTGTCAACGATGCATTGTGCCGTATGACGGGCTATACACAAGAAGAATTGGTCGGAAGTACCCCGCATATACTTTATGGTCCACTGACTAATTTGGAATCGCTCGAATTCATTACAAGGGAACTGAGCAGTAATCGGGCCTGCACTGTTGAATTGGTAAATTACCAAAAAGACGGTACGAGCTACGACAATGAACTTTTCATTTCACCCTTGTTCGATGAGCAGGGAAATCGGATAAATTTTGTTTCCATTCAGCGTGACGTTAGCGAACGTGCTCGCGCCAAAACCGCACTCTGGCAGAATCTAAGCAGCGTGATGCACAGTACCGTCTGACGCGAGTTCTAGCCGAATCGACCACGATCGCCGAAGCGATTCCGAGGCTGCTTAGCAACATGAGCGATGCACTTGAATGGGATCTCGGCGAGTACTGGGAACGTAACCTACAATCGAATCTCTTGGAATGTACCTATACTTTTGAGAGATCTTCGGGACAACCCAAGCAAATTGCAGACGGAACGCGGACGCCAGAAATTCCGCAGATCCCCAATTTCATCGACGGCGTTTGGACGAGTGGTCAACCACTTTGGTTGACCGACGTTAAAGAGGTTCCTGGCTTCTGTGGCGCAAACGCCGCCGTTCTATTCCCTGTGGTGGTCGGCGACTGCGTAGTCGGCGTTTTCGCATTTCTAAGCACCCAAAACCGTCAACCCGATAAATCGCTGCTTCACCAAACCGAGTCCTTTGGAAAGCAAGTTGGTGACTTCATCCAGCGAAAGCAAAGTGAAAAAGCTCTTTACGAAAGCGAAGAGCAGATGCGTTCGATCTTGGAAACTACTCACGTCGCCATCATCACAATTGATCGAAGTGGAGTTATCCAATCAGCCAACCCTGCGGCACTTCGCATGTTTCAATATGACAAGGATGAACTTCTTGGCCAAAACGTGAAATTACTTATGCCCCAACCCTACCGCGATGAACATGACAGTTATATCTCTAGGTATCTAGAAAAACGCTTACCAAAGATCATTGGTATCGGCCGCGAAGTCATGGGTGTGCGGAAGGATGGCACCCTATTCCCGGTTGAATTGGCGGTGAGCGAAATTGACCACATGAGTCTGTTTACGGGCATTTTGCGAGATATCTCGCAACGAAAAGACCTTGAGAAGGAAGTGTTGGAAATTTCGGCGCAGGAGCAACGACGAATCGGCCAGGAGCTTCATGACGTTACCGGGCAAGAATTGACAGGATTGACGCTTGTTGCTGGTACCATGGTGATGTTGCTCGACGACAAGACCAAAGAAATGCAGACTGGCGGATCAATACAAACTCTCGGTAGTTCCGATCTTCAGCAGTTGAGACACTTGGCAGTACGCCTGACACAAGGGCTAAAGGATGCGAACCTTCATGTCCAGCAACTTTCGCATGGAATCATGCCCGTTCAGGTTGAGCCCGTTGGTTTGCGAGCTGCATTGCAAGATCTTGCCGTAACGGTTGGCTTACATTCCAACATCTCTTGCACGTGTGATATCTCCAACTCGGTTGAAGTAGCGGACAACACGATCGCAACGCAGCTTTATCGCATCGCTCAGGAGGCTGTCAACAATGCGCTTCGCCACAGCCATGCAAAACGCATCGACATCTCGCTCCATCTAGTCGATGACGAGATAGTACTTGAGGTGGTGGATGACGGTATCGGAATAGAAGCCCAAAACATGCCCACGAAGGAAAAATCCGAGCGAGCAGGCGGTTTCGGCCTGGGAATTATGAATTATAGGGCAAGCAATATCGGCGGGACGCTCAAGATTGTCAAAAATGAGCCGAGCGGAACTCGTATAAGATGTACTTTGCGTCGCGAGTATCCATGTAACTCACTCGAAAAGTGAAATACCGCATGTTGGGGCAACAGCAGTTAGTAGGAACACAAATTGCAGCGGGACGGGTTATCGCTTATTCGTCCTCCTGCAATGAGGTAGCTCATGTTACGAAATCGCAAATTGAACCATCCGTGGTTAGTTGCCGTATGGCCAGGGATGGGCAACGTCGCACTCAGCGCCGGATATTACCTACTCGCGAAGCTTGGCATGTATCAACTGGCAGAATTCACCGCAGGTGGACTCTTTGATGTCGATCAAATTGAAGTTAAAGATGGACTCATCCTGCCTCCCGAGAGACCACGCAGCCGTTTTTATGCTTGGCAATCTCCCGAGGGGGTGCGAGATCTCGTCGTATTTATCGGAGAAGCGCAGCCACCCCTGGGGAAATTCTCTTTCTGCGAAAGTCTTGTCGACTATGCACTTGACCTTGGGGTGGAGCAGGTCTTTACTTTTGCCGCAATGGCTACTCAGATGCACCCCCATCACGACTCTCGTGTCTTCGGCGCTGCTACGCATGACGACAAGCTACAGACGTTGCAAGTCCTTGGGCTGCAAGTTGAAATGCTTGACGAAGGGCATATTGGCGGGCTCAACGGTGTACTGCTTGGCGTGGCAGCGGAGAAAGGGTTGCCTGGTATTTGCTTGCTTGGAGAAATGCCGCATGTTTTTGCACAGTTGCCTTTTCCCAAAGCCAGTTTAGCCGTTTTAAAGGTCTTTGCCCAAATGGCAAATATTCACCTCGACTTTTCGGAACTCGCCGAACAAGCTCAAGAGATCGAGCGTCGATTAGGCGAGTTCTTAGCAAAAATGGAGCAGCGTTTGTCCAAAAGAGAGAGTGTGAGTGATGAAACAGATGAGTTCACCGCGGTAACAGGAGAGGAGGCAAAGGATGAAGAGCAATTGAGTGATTCCGAAAAAGATCGGATTGAGGCTCTTTTTCGGGCCTCGCGGGAGGACCGCTCGAAAGCATACGAACTGAAGAAAGTCCTTGACGAAATGGGAGTTTTTGCAGAATTCGAAGACCGGTTTCTTGACCTCTTCAAAGACCAAACATAGATCGCCGTCATTGGATCCCGTAAGCACAAAAATTAGACAATCGCAACAAAATCGTCCGCGGCCGCTTGATCGCGCTGCTCATTTTCAATTGTAGCGGTCCGGCGGTCGTGCAATCAAGTTCTCTCGAAGAGTGCTTTGTGCAAATCGGTGCAATCGCAGTCGCGCCCATTCGAATTCGCTCGCTGACACGAACGAGCCTCTGACTTCCTTCTAACTGGCAATTCCGCAGGGACGTTTGCAATCAACATCGCACCACACTGTGGGCAGCAAATCTCGTACCCTTGCCATTCTGGGCGAACATACAATCTAAGACCGCAGACTTCGCAATTCTGAATTGGGTGCATCGAAACCATGGCTAAATTCCATCGTGAAAAAGGTCCAATTTGGGCTTCCGCGCAGACATTTATTCCCGTGCCTTGTATTTTCTTGCTCCCGTTCGCGGCGTGAATCAGCGATTGAACCAAAGTTACGTAGGGGATTCCCTTAAACTGAAAAGCCACTGTGTGAGCGGGTGTCAGCAGCCTCAATCTTGATTGCAACATATGGTGGAATTCACCAAGGAAATACGGTGGAGCCGCCGATTTACAAATAATCGCCTCATCGCGACCATGTTCTCTGATGATGTTGAGGAATCAACAGCGCCGGTTCACCACTCGCGGGAAACTATTCGACAAGCAGTTTGTACGAACCGTGAGTGACAGTTACTAGAATCCATTTGAAAAGCACCTATTCAAACAGAGCCTAGTACTTGGCAGGTTTTGAAATGAGGTAAACCCGATGACTACAACCGCTCGTGCGCTCAACTACGAATACGGCACTAAGTTGCCGCCAACTGAGCTAGTCGATGGGCTTTCAAGTGATTTAGAACAGGTACTAAGCCGGTACCCCGAGTTGCGCACCATCGGTTGCGAATTTAAAAATGGGAAGTTGATACTACATGGCAGAGTATCTTCTTTTTACTTCAAGCAGCTTTGTCAAGAAGCGCTGCGTAGCGTCGCTGATGAGCTTCTCGCGACTATAGACAACCGTCTTCAAGTATCCGAATTCTAGTTGAAGAGGTTTACGTAGCGCCGGATTCGTCGATCCGTAGCCGTTGCATCTAGGCTGCAATTTCCAGATTCACGCGCTGGTTGCGCGCAGACAACTAGACAGTTGTTGGTTTAACTGGTTCAGCGACATCTGAAAGTGAATGCACGAAACTACAGCATCAACGCGCAATTGCAGATTCCACTCGTATACGCGTTTGCGCCTTCCTTGGAATGCGACCTCGATCGATTGCCCAAAGCAAGGCAGCGCTGGCTTCCTGTTGCGTAGGCTTCGTGGCTATCACTATCCACTGCGATTGGCCATCTAAGCGATACTCGACGACGTAGCCGATGGACGTACTAGTACCCCTAATCGGGTCTCGCAGAAGCCCTGGCAGCTTGCCGCGGTCGAGAGTTTCAAGAGTGCGATTCGGATCGATTGTGAGACCGGGCAATGCGTTGTTGATGGGTTCTGATCCGATCCGATTCAATAAAAAGTCTACTTGCGCATTCATCCCCGTTAGCTGCGCGGTTTTCCCAGCCGGGGCAAATCCCTGGGCTGTGACTTTAACACTGTATTGTCCAGGCAGCAATGGCACGCTGTAACTACCGGCCGCATTGGTTACACCACTTGCTACTCGCTGAGCCCCTTGCATTACAACTACCTCTGCGCTTGCAAGCGGTACACCAAGCGTTCGAATATTCGTACTTGGGCGTATTGCACGTTGATTGACCTGAACGGTTAAAGTTGCTCGTTGCGTTGAGCCAGAAGGAACACTTTCGGGACTCAAGAGGATCTGTTCAATGACATTCGCTTGTACAACATTAATGTTCTTTGCGGATGAGCTGTATCCAAGCTTAGTAACGTTAACTTCATAATTGCCCGGCTTTACGCGCGTCGAGAATTGCCCGTTACGATTGGTAATGCCGGAAGCAACTTCTTTCCCACCCTGGGTCATTCGAACCTTCGCACCCACGACTGTGGTCATGCTCCCCGCAGCAGCACCTCGCTGTACCACCGTCAACGTCAGATTGCTGTCTACTGGCAAGGCATTGACGCGTTTGAGTTCGACGCGAAGAGGCTCGGTTTTCATATTCAGATTCACGGTCAGGTCAGAAGATTCATAGCCGCGAGCCTGAATATGCAATCGAAATACGCCATTTGGCAATCGGAATCCGAACTCACCCCGAGAATTGGTCGTGGTTCGTTCAACAGCCGACGCTTGAAAAACCTGTACGTCGGCTGACGTTACAGGCGTGAAGCTACCAGGATAAACCTCTGTTACGACTTGACCTTTGAGGCTAAGCAGGAGGTCGCGTGGAGGCGTTACTTGGTCAGCTCGATCGACAACAAAATACTTTTCCTCGATATTCGAGTTGACCTGAACTTCTTCGAGTAATGCTTGAAAGCCCTGTGGTGGTTTCACTTGGACTTGATAGGTTCCTTCCTGCAGTTGAACGTTATACTTGCCGTCAGTGCCTGTCAACGAAACTGCACTGAAAGCGGGAGTTGTGGGAAGTGTGCGTTGCCAGGTAATCTTTGCGCCTGGAACGGAACGCAATTGCCCCGTCACTTCGCGATAGGCTACATAGCCACGGACCCTGAACATATTGGCCGCAGGGGGACTCGTTAAGGGAGGTTGCTCGACTTGCCCTGGCAATACTGGATCTAAGAGGATTGTGAGATTGTTGGGGCCTTTGAGGCTAACCTCGATCGCATCACCTTTGGGAAGATAGCCAGCACTCTGTGCTAGTATCGAGTATCTGCCGGACTTCTTGACGTTGAGAATTGCGGTTCCATGCAAATCAGTTGTCGCACGAACAGATTCGGCGAGCGTTTCAGAAGTTTGGCGAGCGAGCAGTCTGACACCGACCAATGGCATTTTTGTAACTGCATCAAAGGCCGATACCTGAATCGAATAATCAACGGCTTCCGCAGATCTATCTTTAACTAACTCTATGCCTACTTCATGCACTTGGCCGACATCAATGTTGCCTGATCCGGAACCGCTCTTGTAACCCGAAAGAAAAGCGGTAGCCGTATATGTCCCGCCTTGAGAAAGGGGAAGGCGAGCATGGCCAGTTGCGTCCGTTTTACCCTCAATCGCGGTTTGCTCACTCGCGTTGGCTCTTGTTACCGAAACTCGAACATTCGACAGTGGTACTTCGCTGGTACCTCGGTCACCTTTCTCAAAGACAAAAACTTCCAGTGTTGTCTTAGATTCGGGTACCGCGCGCGAACGCAGGGTGAGATTAACCACTGAAAACCTTCCCGGCAACACAAACGTAGGTGGGCTGGATACGGTTGGCAATCCCTCGGCGCTCGCAGTTACTCGATAGCATCCCGGTTCCAACAACTGTGAGAAACCGCCATTCTTTGCAACAGGAATCTCGAAGGTTGTAGGTTCACCCTCTGTGAGTGAATGCAAAGTTAAATGGATAGGTGGATGTTCACGGTCCGAGTCAACAACGGAAACGGTACCGCGTATTCCTTCTTCACTAGACGATACAGATGCCTTGCGAATGAGCGTAAAGTCTCTTTTCGTTTCTTGGTCAGTTGCGATCTCGATCGGCTGGTCACTGCGCAGCGTTTCAAATCCATCGGCGATTACGGCTACCGCATACTTGCCTGTTTCTAATTCGATCTCGAATCGTCCATGCTCTTGCGTCGATAGGCGATTGGAACTCGTTTCGAAGAAGATCAACGAATCGGAACCTTCGCGACGCATCGCAATGCGAGCGTTGGGGATACCAACAAAGCCCAATGCTGTGCGTTCAACCACGCGGCCGCTCAGCTTGCCAGTGGACTTACGTGGTGGATTTATCAATTTCCCCGGATCATCAAGGCCTTTCGTTAGTGAAAGGTTCGCAACTGAAAATCCTTCGCCCTGAGCCAGACGTAGACCACGCCCTGACTGTTCCGTCCGGTAGCCATCCGCCACGATTTTGTAGCGGAATTCTCCGGTTGGTAATTCGATCTTGTAATAGCCGTTTGTGTCCGACACGGCTTCTTTTAGTTGCTTCCCAGAGTTGCTTTCAAAAGTGATTTTCGCCCCCGCAACCACTCCTACAAACTCCCCTTTTTCATCGTGCCCCAATACCCTGCCATGCAATCCGCTTTCCAGAGCCAATCCGCTGACTGCGTTACACAGATTTACCAACGTAAACCCAACCATAAAGACACATTTGGTAACAGTTGGTCGTAGGCTGTTTGGTGAGATACCGAAAGCCACAATAGAGGACCCCGCGCACGCTCTCATCGCGTCATGGCGATCCTTGAATAGCATCCTCTCGCGAAGGTGATGGTCAAAAAACATTATGTGCTCCTCTCAGCAACCAGCTACAAATGCGCTAAAGGGTATCTTGTGGGACATAATACTTGTCAGCTCAACTACATACTTAGCAAACGGACACCGACTACCATGGGCGGGTGCTGGGGATCGACATGAAGCTGATTGAATCGATAGGTCAACTCAAGTGTCATAGCGCCAACGTTGACATCTGCGGTGTGGAAATCGGTCACCAACGGAGCTAACGGAGTCATAGGGAAGGTCGGTGCAGCGACGTGCGCTGTAGCAGGATATCCAATGTGCTTGGTTGGATCGAGAACGCTCGTTACAACCAAGGCCGATGAGACGTTGGCTTCCGCTTGTGCCTGGACTCCCCCATGAAACCCGACGTATGCAATCAGCCGATAGTTACCGGGTTCAATGGCACCGGAAGTGAGTTTGACTTGAATCACGTCTCCGTCATGGACTGCACGCGCGACAATGTGATGCTGTAGGGGCGAAACGTTGGCGAAGATTAAGCCGGTGTGGGTAGCTACTTCACTCGCAACCCAAACCGCAGGTCCCGGAATTCCTGGCTCGCCTGCCAGCGAGACATCATTCAACATTGCACCCCCACCTGCAGGAAGGTACGTATACTGAGTTGCAAGATGAACACTCTTTGCAGGACTCATGACTCTGCGAGGCAATGCTGGCGAGAGCCCTTGTTGGACTCCGACTGACGCGTCGTTCGGCACCATTCGTACGCGAACGGTTGCGTAAGAACGACTCACTGTATCATCGGTTTCTACCGTAGCGAGCGGTACAAACTCGCTGAGTGACACAGCATGGACACCCGCCGCAACTTCCAGAGTTTCAGAGCATGTTGTTGCCCATGGAATATCATTGTCTGGAAGCAGCTTGACCAAATCAACGGCATAGTGATCGACTTCTGAACTATCGCCCGTCACTGTCCAAGTAACCAAGCCACTTCCAAGATCGAGTTGCACAGCGCCCAGTTGTGGTGGAGAACCAACCGGCTGGGGAAGCACCCAGTGGGGCAATCCCTGCTGCAGTCCAAGCAATCCCAACAACAGTTGTTCAATCAATCCAGGACTTGAATTCCAGCTTGCCCCCATATTCCAATTGGGACCACTGTTCCAACCAGGGCCCCATCCAGGGTCCCAGGCCGTACCCCAACTAGGCAACCAACCTGCCCCCGCGCCGCCTAGGCCCAATAGCCCCTGGAACAACCGGCGCAGTCGGTGTCCAAATCTTGGTTCCCAACTCGAGCCATAGCTGTATTCACCAGGGAAAGGACCTGCAAAAGGATCATACCAATTCTCTTGGGAGAGCACCTCTTGCGTGGACGGATCGTAGGGCAGGCTATCCCCAACCGGCGACTCTGATGTAACGTCTTGTTGTTGCCAATCGACGAGCGGGTTTTCAGGTAACGGAAAAGCAGGATCCCCTAACGCCGGTAGTTGAGCAGGTCCGCCATGAATTAAGTCAAGTCCCGCTCCACAGCCGGGAGTCCAAGCCGCAACTTCGCGAGAAGTTGGATGGACGGAAACCACTTGGTGTTGAAGGTTGGTCATAGCTGGTGGAATGATACGAACGGCCGACAACGATAGTCGGTCAAGTGCGTTGTCTTCACTGTCGTAGACAATTCGCTCGTCCACCTCAACTCGCATTCGCTGGGGATGCCAGCGATCTGCGACATCACTTGCGTTTTCTGGTACCGCTAACATTCCAATTGAAAACCCTCTCAAATCGCCAGCGATGAGCGGGGCAGTAGCTAGATCAAGAACAAACTCTTGGCTGCCTTGATCAGGTGAAAGTGGTGTCATCGGCGAGCCCAACAAGTACTTATGCCCACCGACGCCAAAGTAAACAAAGTTGTTGGTTTCCGCTTCGCTATGGGGTGCCGTCAGCAATGTGACCTTTACCTGCTGGATCAAATTCTTTCCTCTCCACGGAGAGTCGAATGTGGCATCGCTCCAAAAAGGTGAGACGCCTTGCAATTGTCTTTGCAACCGTCGCTGTTCAGCCAATTTGGGTAATGCCACGCTGGTAAGCTCTTGGAATCGCTGGCTATCCGCTTCTGTTGCGAGTTGAGTTGCGATCAAGCCGCTCAATTCACTTAGCTCTTGCTCAGACGAAGACAACTCGTTGCTTATCTCCGCCAGTCTTTCACGTGCAGTATCCTGCAAGAGTCTTCCGTTGGCATCAAGCCTATTCTTAGTAGCAAAAACTTTTCCATTGATCGTCAACGTGTATCCATCGATGCTCCAGCCGTGATCCGCTTTGCTACAAAATCCAATTCGCTCTATGTCGGATACATGCAATTCTGAAAGCAACTGCGGGCTGGAAAAGAAAGAATCTAGGCCCACATCACCCTCTTTCAAAAATTCAAACACGGCGCGCTCTCCAGCACGAATTTCGTGCGAATCAGAACCTGTTTGGCACACCGCCCCAAAGGGTGCATTGCCTGTCGCAACGCGCCCCAGTTTGTGTAGCCAAAAAGGAAACCCCAATCCCAAGTCGAGCGCAATGGGTTCATCGAGGTTTTCACCATTCGCAGAGACGCTAAGTTCGATTTTCAGCGAATTGACGACTTCGTTCGCTTGAAATTGGTCCAGTGGATCAAGCTGCTTCCCAGCTTGCAGCGTTATCGTGATCAAACCAACTAATACCGAGGTGGACAGTTTACAAAGCGACTTTGCAGACATCTCTTCGCTCCTTTGAGTGGTGCATGTGTTCGATAGCTCTCGCAATACGCATACCGCATGCCGGACTATGGAGTATTCACGCGTCTTCAATCCCAAGTCAGACATTTGCGACAATTGGATGGGCTGTTGAAAAACGATTCGTTCCGAAATCTCCATGTGCTTAGTCGCTTCCTCTGCTGTTACGCTGACGCTACGTGCTAGTGAAAATAGCCCACCATCAAAACGAATGGTTGGGTTTCAGAGGAGAGCCCAATTGCAAATCTGACTCATCGCTTACTTTAAAAGCAGCAGGCTGTTTGGATGACGGAACGAAACTTGCTGATCGTTGCTTCCAATCAATTCTTCAGTAGATCGAATATTCGGAGAGCGCGATGTCATCAAAGAAGTTGACCTTTCGAAGCGAAGCGAGAGACAAAATTCTGCGCGGAGCAACTGCATTGGCGGATGCCGTGCGAGTGACCTTAGGCCCACGCTCAAAATGCGTTCTAATTGATCGCAAGTGGGGTAAGCCATTGGTATGCAATGATGGTGTTACGATTGCTAAAGAGATAGAACTTAGCGATCCCGAAGAAAATTTGGGCGCTCTGATGCTCCGTGAGGCGGCTGAACAGACCAGCGAAGTGGCGGGGGATGGGACCAGTACCTCAACTATTCTAGCCCATGCGATGTTCGCTGATGGATTGAAAAATGTTGCCGCTGGGGCTAACGCAATCGACTTGAAGCGTGGTTTAGAACGTGGATTCAAAGTAGCAGTAGAGTCGATACGAAAACTCTCGCGACCGGTCTCAAGCCGAAAAGAGAAATCGCAGGTTGCGACCATTTCGGCACACAATAACGTTGACCTTGGCGACTTGGTTGCAGAGGCTATGGAACGAGTTGGCGCGGAAGGAGTTGTCTCGGTCGAAGAGGCTAAAGGCACTGAAACAACCTTGGAGGTCGTCAACGGCATGCAACTGGATCGAGGCTTTCTTTCACCTTACTTCATTACCGATCCAGACAAGATGGAAGCTGTTCTGGATTCGCCGAGGATTCTGATGTTCGAGAAAAAGATCGGATCGCTTAAAGACGTCGTTCCGCTTCTTGAACAGCTAGCCAAGACACGCGAACCGCTTGCCATTGTCGCCGAGGATGTGGAAGGCGAAGCGCTTGCGTTACTCGTAGTAAACAAAATGCGGGGGATTCTGTCCTCAGTAGCCATTAAGTCTCCGGGATACGGCGACCGCCGTAAAGCGTTGATGGAAGACTTGGCGCTAATTACAGGTGGCAAGTTCATTGCCGCTGAATTGGGTGTTGATCTAGCCAACGTCAACGTAAGCGATCTCGGCCGGGC
>JANRMD010000654.1:0-3919 GCA_033761895.1 Pirellulaceae bacterium
CGTGTACGATCTGTCATTGTCGAAAGCCTTGGGTCTGGTTGTTTTGAAGTGTCGTAACTCCTTTACATACCAGAACTAAGGCTTTCGCGCTACAGGGCTCAATCAAAAAGCGTATGCAATATCCGGGCTAGCCGCGGGTGAACGAAGGAGCAATCGTTCATCGTCAATAAATCTGCCAATGCAGAATAGCCACCAGTTCAACTTGCATTGGTACGAGCATTGGAATGAGCCAAATCCATGCACGCTCCAAACTTCGAGACCCGCGGCTAGCGCCGACGGCTCACAAAATCAACAAATCGTATTCCTCTCTGAAAGTCATTCCATGCTTCGCTCAGATATTGCAGCGGTTTTCTTGTGCTGTTGCGTTGCCACTTCTGCTCAAGCACAGGTCGCAGCTGTCAAGCCAGTTGTTCATGCAAATGCCCACGCGCACAACGATTACTATCACACTCGCCCGCTCCTCGATGCGCTCGAACAGGGTTTTGGGAGTGTTGAAGCGGATGTGTTTCTGGTCGATGGCGAACTGCTGGTAGCGCATTCGAGCTTTGAAGTGCGACGCGAGCGGACGTTGGAGAAACTCTACCTACAACCGCTCGCCGAACGCTGCAAGGCCAATGCTGGTCGAGTCTATCGCGATGGGCCCGAGTTGATCCTGCTGGTTGACTTGAAGACTGAAGCGGAAGCAACCTACGCAAAGCTGTTAGAGAAACTCGTACCGTTTGAATCCATGCTTACCAAGCTGGTTGATGGAAAAGTGTCAAACGGAGCGATTCGTGTTGTTGTTTCTGGCAATCGGCCGGTTGAGACGATGACGAAGCAGGCTTCGCGCTTGGCATTTCTCGATGGACGCATGAACGATTTGGATTCCAATTCGCCAGTGGAACTTGCGCCCTTGGTCAGTGATCAATGGTCGAGTCATTTCAAATGGCGTGGCCGAGACGTGATGCCCAAAGAAGAGGTCGAGAAGCTCACTGCGATTGTTGCCAAGGCACATGAACAGAAACGCAAACTGCGATTTTGGGGTGCACCCGATAACGAGTCGACTTGGAGTCAACTGGCCGCATCGGGAGTCGACTTGATCAACACCGATAAGCTCAGTGAGTTAGCCAAATTTTTATCTGAGCGCAAATAGGACTGTTGAGAAATCGGCGCATCAAGGCTTAATGAACAGCGCGCGATAGATCGGTTGTCCATTCAGTCGCGCGCGGCGTTCGAAGTGAGTCGTATAGTCCATGCCGTGGGAAGCGGGGCGTTCGGGAATGAACTTAGGACCAATCAAGGCCGTGGAATCCATGACTTGGGCGCAGATGAGTTCGTAGTAGTCGAGCACATCGGTCCAGAAGTGAAATTCACCACCAGGTTTCAGACTGCGTTCAATATCGAGAATCGCTTGGTCGTTCAAGACGCGGCGTTTCTTGTGCTTGTTGCGCCACCAAGGGTCTGGAAAATAAACGTGCATGCGAGTCACAGCAGCGGTCGGGACCGTATCGCGCAAGAACACCTGCGCATCCCCACGCAACATTTTGGCATTCACTAAATTGGAATTCGCCAAACGCTCTGCGGCTCGATTGGCAAACTTCACCGCCAATTCAATTCCGAGGAAGTAATGCTGTGGTCGTTCGGCCGCTGCGGACTGTAGAAAAAGGCCTTTTCCAGACCCCACTTCCACTTCGATCGTTGCTCCGGCCGGCACGAGTTGATCCCAAGCTGCCGGACTGGCTAGCACATCCAAAGCCAGCTTGTCGGACGATCCAGCGGCGGTTTTGATCACTTGAATATTCCCCAAAAACAGATGCTAGCGAAACAGTTAGGCTGAAATTGCGTACCGCTATTCTAACTGAGCAAGTTCAGATTGGACGAGGTGGTGAGGCTTCGGCTTTTGCTATGTTTTTGGGTGGTAGGTTGCTAACTAACTAACTAACTAGCTAGAGTGCTTTGTCGAGATTTAATTTGGGGGTTGATTGTGTTTGGGTGGCACGCCCTGAGGCGTTGGGAAGGGCGTGATTCGAGCGACATTCGCCACGCCCTTCGCAGAGCCTCAGAGCGTGCCACCCTAATATTAAAGCTTGACGCTCCACGAGTGCTCTCCCAAAGTTTCAGGCTGTGCCACCCGGCATTAAGCTTTAGCGATTGGCGAGTCTTTGCCCAGCCGGTCGAGTTTTCTGACAAAGTAGATAAGGTTCGGTCGTAGCGGTTTTCAGCCTACATGGCGCTGATCTTCTTGTTTTAGCCAGACTCGCGAGCATTTCACCCCCTTAGCTAGGCCGATGGAACGAGCGGATAGAGCGCGCCTGCCCAGCGCTAACTACTTGCCTACGCCTGGACATGATGTCCACTGAACTGGCTAGCATTGCCTTGCAATGCCGGCCAAACCGAATGTGAATCAAGGAGGATCGACGTGAAGAAAGTATGGTTTTCTAATTTGGCATTAATGCTGGGGTGCCTGAGCACCAGCACAGCATTTGGCCAATATCCTGGTGCATACGGCTCTCTCGCACCAAGCGCATATCCTGTGCAGCCCATGAACCAGATGCAGTTTAGCCAGCCGGCTTTTCAGCAATTTGGTCAGTCGCCAGCGCCACAAAATCAGATGGTTTCCGCTCCGCTTCAAATGAACGGAGTTCCGACGACCACGATGCCGACCACCGGTACTCAAGTGGTGTCCACACCCAACCAAACCTACATGGTCCCGAACGGTGGTATGCCTGGAGGATCACAACCCGGTTGGCTTGGACAACGGAATGCGACGTTCCAGTTAACGGCCATGCAAGAGAATGTTCACGCTGTCCCTGCGTATTCCGCTCCTGTAAATGGCGGACAATCGAACATGGTGCCTGCACCGGTCCCGATGAGTGCTCCGATGCAAATGGGACCGCAATCGATCATGGAAGGTGGCACACACGTACCACACTCCCACAACGCACCCGTTCAGACTCAAGGTCAACCTTTGACCTATCAATCCGCCCCCAATGCACCGATGATGAATCCGGTATACGGGCAATCGATTGCACCCGGCTGTACAAGCTGCGGATCGGCACCGCTGGCTGAGTCGTACGGGTATCCAGTGTATGGTGGTCAACCCTGCGAGCAGTCCTATGCTCCTCAATTCGGTTCGCGATTTAGCAACTACGCTCGCGGTTCGATGTTTACAGGCATGCCAGCTGGAGCGAAACCATTCTTTGGCGGCGGTAGTGTACTGCTGTTCCATCGCGTCGACGATGATAACGTCAACCTGGTTTACAACACTAACGATCCAACCGGAAACATCCTCGGCACGGGTGATGCTCGTAACGAATTGATGGCTGGTTTTGAAGTGTTCCTCGGACGCTACTTCAACTGCGGACGCAATGCGTTCACTGTCAGCTATTGGGGCTTGTTCCCTGAAGACGAAATGGCGACTGTCACCTCTGGTGCTGGTATGGACTTGCGTTCACGCTATCAGTTCACTGGCGCTCGTATGCGGGCCTTTGGAACTTACGCTGATACACCTGTTTACGACTGGTACGACACTTTCGACGATCCCGCATTGGCGAACGACAACAACACCACCTCACGTATTCAGCGCATTGAACGCGGCAGCGACTACCAAAACATAGAAGCTAACCTCTTGGGCTTTATGATCGGTGGAGCAGCGCGATCGTTCTACTTGCCAACAGGCTGTTCAATGTTCTCTGGAACACGTGGCCTGCAAGGCGGATATGGTGGAGGATTCGGCGGTGGCTGTGGCTACTGCGGTGGCGCTGGCTGTGGTGCCTGCGGTGGTTGTGGAAGCAGCTGCGGACCAAGCGACTGTGGAAACTGCAACGCTTGTCCTCCAACACGCTTTGCAACGGGGCCTTGCTGCCTGACACCTGGCTGTGCCAGCCGTCTGAACATGACATGGCTTGCAGGCGTACGCTACTTCCGCTTCCGCGATAAT